>NZ_BAAAQX010000020.1:0-214779 GCF_039531895.1 Nonomuraea monospora | reverse complement strand
CACCGACTGGAGCTACGCCAACACCAACTACGTCCTGGCCCGGCTCCTCATCGAAAAGGTCACCGGCCGCACCATCGCCCAGGAGATGCAACGGCTGATCATCGGCCCCCTCGGCCTGACCGGCACCATCCAGCCGTCCGCGGAAACGGACCTCCCCGCCCCGCACGCCCACGCGTACTACCGCTATGAGGAGGGCACGGTGGACGTCACCCGCCACAATCCTTCCTGGGTCTCCAGCGGCGGCGACATGATCTCCACCACCCGCGACCTGCACACCTTCATCACCGCGCTCCTCGGCGGCAAACTGCTTCCCGCCGACCTGCTGGCCGAGATGTGCACCCCGGAAGCCAAGGTCGGCTACGGGCTGGGCGTCTTCGTCCAGGACACCCCCGGCGGCGGCAAGGTCATCACCCACAACGGCGGCATCGCCGGCCACGCCGCGCTGCTCTACAGCACCCCGGACGGCGCCACCACCCTCACCGCCACCCTCAACTACGTCGACGACGCCGAGCTGTCCATGGCGGCGGCCTTCCAGGGGGCGACCCAGCGGCTGGTGGCCGAGGTCTTCGGCAAGTAGCCCGGACGTCCATTTGAGCTGTTCGCCTGCGCGTTGAGCTGTTCGCCTGCGCGCGACATCAGAGACGAGGAACCATGAACAACCTTCTCTTCCCAGCGACCAAGATCCTGCGGCGCGTGGCGGTCACGGCACTGTCGGCGGCACTACTGGCCGGGACGGCCACCCCCGCTACGGCCACCCCCGCCACGGCCACCCCCGCCGCTTCTGGCACGGCGATCCCCGGACAGGACCGCCCGGAACTGCGCCAGGCCATGCAGGCGTTCATCGACGCCGGTTTCACCGGAGTCACCCTGCGCGTCCAGGACGAGCGAGGCGAGTGGGCCGACAGCGCCGGAGTGCGCAAACTGGGCCAGCAGGCGAAGCCACCGGTCAACGGCTCGTTCTATGTGGGCAGCAACAGCAAGCCCGTCACCGCCACCCTGGTCCTCCAACTGGTCGCCGAGCACAAGCTGGGCCTGGACGATTCGGTGTCCGCCTACCTCCCCGAGTTCGGCCTGGACGAGCGCATCACCGTACGGATGCTGCTCCAGCACACCACCGGCCTGTTCAACTACACCGGCGACCTCGCCCCCGACGGCACCTGGGTGCCCGGCATCCCCGCCATGAACAAGGAGTGGCTGGACAACCGTTTCCACAGCTACCAGCCCGAAGAGCTGATCCGATTCGCCCTGTCCAAGCCCGCCCGCTTCGCCCCCGGCACCGACCAGAGCTACACCAACACCACCTACACCCTCGCGCTGCTGCTCATCGAGAAGGTCACCGGCCGCCCCTACGCCGAAGAACTACAGCGACGCATCCTGCGTCCGCTCGGCATGAAGGACACGCTGACGCCAGGCAACCGCACCCAGCTACCCGGCCCGCACGCCCACGGCTACTTCCGCTACGAGGAGAACGGCCGGACCAGGACGGTCGACATCAGCCGCCAGAACACGTCCCTCCTCGCCGGCGCCGGCGACCTGATCTCCACCCCCCGGGACCTGCACACGTTCTTCTCCGCCCTGAACAGCGGCAGACTCCTGCCACCCGCGCTGCTGGCCGAAATGCGCACCCCGAACCCGAAGATGGGCTACGGGCTGGGCGTGTACGTCGAGGACCTGGGCTGCGGCACCGTCCTGCGCCACAACGGCAGCCCGCCGCACGGCTACGGCGCGCTCATGTACAGCTCCCCGGACGGCACCACCACCATCACCGGCTCGGTCACCTGGGTGGACGATGCCACCAGGGGGCCGGCCGCGCAGTTCAACACTCTGGTGAAGAACCTCGCCACGGAGGTGTTCTGCTCCGACCAGCCCCGACCGGTCCAGTAGACGCCAGCGCGCAGCGGAAATCGACGATGACGAAGGCCGATACGCGACGCGGATCCGTACTGTTGCCGCCGAGTCCAGCCGCCCGGGAGTTCCCCGGGCGGCTTCGCCGTTCACTGGATCGGACGGGCCAGGTCGGCGCGGAGCGCTCTCAGCCGGTCGGTGGATCTGAAGAGTGGCCTCGGCGGTGACGATGGCAAGGGGTGTTCCCGTCAGGACCCGAACGAGGTGCGTTTGGACAGGGCGCGGCTGGCAGGGTGCCGGCGGCCACTGCAGCGCTGGACGGCTCAGGTCGTGGTCAGCTGCGTGTGTGTGCACCAAGCCGGAGACGCGCACGCATTCGGCATGATCAACGGCCGTTGCTGGTCGATGTCTTTGAGGTCGTAGTGAGTCGCCGAACCACCTGATGTCTCATAAGTGGGGTCTGGCCTGGGGAAGCCGTCCAAGATCATCGGCGTATGTCTCCTGATCGCGGTCTTACGGCTCCATGCGAGCACCGTCGGCTGCCTACCACGGACGCACAACAAGACCTGCGGCTGTGATGCGTCAGTCAGGGGCCTGAAATGCCGATCTGGCTCGAGTGCCCTGCAGGATTCGAACCTGCGGCACCCGCACTAGGAGAGTGGGACCTATTCGCGCGCAAAGGGCCCGTTGAGCTGCAGAAATAGGCTAAGTGACACGTGGACGATGCAAGATCATCGTGCATGCCCCCGCGCTAACCGCGAGCCTCCCGCCAGCCCAATCTGTAACGTCAAGGCCGTTGTCCGTATAGCCGAAGATCGACCGCTGTTGGCTTCCGTTGACGGCTCAGTCGCACGCTGGAGACTACACAGGTTGAATGCGTAGAGTCGGAGCCTCGTGAAGGATCATGTTCGATGCGGTACGGCCCGAGCATGCTGGTACGGGCAAAGGGATGGGTACGCACCTGCGGAACAGGAGCGGCGGGGGAGCGTATGGCTGAAGGCGGGCGAGAGCTGCGCTTACCTCCTATTGGCGTACTCAGCATATGTCGGAGCCGCCTCCTCAACGCTTACTGCCGATCTCGAAAGTTCAGTACGCAAAATCGAGGCATCACGGTAGGGGAGCAGCATCAGCGGCCGGCGTAGGTTCCAGCTCCATGCCGTTGGTACGGGGAAAGCATCCAAACGCTCGACCAGGGGAGCCAGTTCCACGCCTCTGCCCCATGGGGAAAGCTGGTGAATGTCGATGTCACAAGCGCTGCCAAACTCGCGATTGGCGATCTGGATTGGGCTTTCCACATGCTGTGCGCTTGTCCGCGCGATTGCTCTACCGACTACTCTGCCACGATCGCGGGTCGGGTTACCAAAAGCGCCCCGTGTAGTATAGATAAACAGTTCATCCCCTAGTTTAAGGCTGCTAACTTCAGCACGGATCGGGGATGGAAAAGCCATGCGCTGCTGGGCAATCACCCATGCGATAGCACGACTGTCAGAGAGAATAAGTAGATAGTGTGTAGTTTCAGCCTGCATGGGACGATGCCATTCTCAGCGCGCCTCCGTCGGTACGATGCTCTAGAACAACGCCTTCTTCGATGACCTCTCAACGAATACGGAACGCGCTTGCTGTAGTGCGCTGTCCGCCGAATCTAGCTGCCTTCTGTAGCCAGTTTCAGCACTGCGCAGCTCCTTCGAGAGTTCCGCCTGCTCCGTAATTCCACCTAGTTCTGCCACCACAATACGTTTAACATGCTCAGGCGTAAGCTCGATCAAGCCTGTGCTCCCCGTGTACAGACGCCTAATCTGCTCTTGCCCGAAACCGCAACGCAGGTAATCCGCAAGGTAATAAGGGTCGATCGCGCTTGCGTTGACCCGGATTACTGTGACATGACTATCAGCAATTGCTTTGTGATCGAGATCCCAAACTGCGGTCTTGCCGAGGGTCCCATCTCCAGTCGAGGCAATTAGGACATCGCCCTTTTGGAGCCTTACATCGTCCGGCATTTCGTCGTATGTGGCCTTCTCGATCCAGTCGGCGCCATCGAGAGTAATCTCTCCATATCTATTAAGGTTGCTTCCTGCCTTGATTACGACGGCATGGCCCTCCGGCTCATCTACATACAGGGAGGATGCAGGTGAACGACCTCGTCGAGTTTCGAGGATGTTGAGGGTGGCCAGTGTCGAGGCGCCGGCGTCCAAAAGCTCAGTTATGCGGTTTCTTACACTGAGCTCCCAATACTTCCTATCCCATCGCGATGTCTCATCGACGGCAATATCGGTAGATTGGACATCGAACGCGCGCCAGTATAGACCAGATCGCTCAGCACCAAGCTCGTGCTTAAGGAAGTCGCTAGCCATAGACGTCCTCAAAGCGGAGAAATCGAATCCACGTATAGCCTCGCCTGAACCATGGTAACCGAGGGATTCCAGAACTCCGAAGGCGACTGGGTAGCTATCCAGTAGATCGATATCGGGAGTATCGCGCTTACGAAGAAGAAGAACGCTGGACCGTACGTTGATCTTATTCGGTTTGAACGTCTCTTCCGGAAGCTGGAGGACTGCGAGTAGCTCAGCGTGCTGCATAACCCACCTGCGGAGCTCTGCTCCGGAGTCCGTGTTTAGTAGCCCTTCATCGATGACGGTACAGACCAAGCCACCAGGCTTGGCCGCCATGATCATTCTCTGAATGAAGAGGTGCTGCCCACGACCACCTGAGACTGGGTATCTACTGGCATCTTCGCGCGGAAGGGCATCTCCTTCAGAGGTTCCGAATGGAGGATTGGTGAGAATGAAGTCGTAATAAGTATCGCCCATTGGCCAAAGGCTCGCCTTTGGCAGTGTGGAATTCTCGCAGCGGATGTTTGTATGCCCATCCCCTGCGACGATCATATTCATCTTTGCTGCGGAGGCTACACCTTCGTTCGCGTCGCTTCCATGAAAGACCTCGCGCATCAGTTTGGAGGCGATTTTGTTGTGCGCTGCACGGGTGATCTTCCGATGCGCTAGCAGTGAGTTGAGCTCCTTAAGCGAGGCCCTCAACAGGTACACGAGAAAGCCGCCCGTCCCGCAAGCTGGGTCGGCAACTCGAACATCGTCACCACTACGCAGAGCGTCTACAATAGCTCCGTGCCCGATTAGATCAGCCATCAACTCGACGACTGGCCGAGGAGTGAAATACTGCCCGAGCTTTTTGCCTTTAAGAGTTGCGCGAACGAAGTATTCGAAAGCGGTGCCCTTCACATCGTGATCGCTGTCGACAAGTGATACCTTGGCGAGTTCTTGAACGATGTATCTAAACGTGGAAGGGTTTTTCAGATGAAGATCCTCGCTCAAAACATCCCCGTAGCCCATGCCCTTTATCTGAGAGAGCATTTGGAGGATGGCGGTTTTGACTTGGTCCGCTTGAGTTGCCGGCTTCTCGGCCAGCTCCCAGAAGTAGTATGTGTAAGGGAGCTGAAAATTTCCGGTATCGGCTTTCTCTTCGAGAAGCTTCAAGAATAGGATCTTCGAGAAGTCAGAAAAGGAATTTTCCTCGTTCTTTTCGATATTCCTAATTTTGTTATGGCAGCGCGAAAATAGATCGTTGAGCTGCTTAAGTGGCAGCGAAGGCCGGAAAGGAAGGCTGGCGTCGCCATCTCCGAGAGGAATGTTGATAGCATCTTTCTTGCGACGCATAAAGCGAATGACTGCGTCTATTTGATCTTTGCTTGGTATTTTGTCGGCAATTCTGCCGTTCCATTGAATGGGCTGGCCGCTGTCGGTGTGAAATACCTGGACGATTTGCCCGTTGGTTACGGCGACAAATGGAGCTTTAACGGCTTTGCCGTAGTTAATTGCTTGTTTGGCATCGTCTCTATTGAGTCTTTTGCCGTTACGCTTTGCTTCAATGACAAATAGGGGGTTTGCCTTGCCGCACGTAACCAGCAGATCCACGTATCCCTTGGTGTAGCGCTCCATGCTTTGAACCGGGGTCTCAAAGTCGATGTCCTTCTCGGGATCGTAGCCGCGCCGCCTGAGATACGGCAGTACACGCTTAACTACGGTCTCCGTCTCAGTGCGTACGCTGGACAAGGTGCCCCCTTAGTGCTCCATCAATGTAGGGGTGACTTTAGCACTATGCGGGAGGGGCGGGGCGGGCTGTTTCGCCGTGTCAGGGGGGCCGTGAGGTTGGCATGGTTTGCGATCACAGGCGTCCGTGCCGTGAGGTGCGCCGAGGCGGGAGGCTCAGAGTCGGTTCGCCGCGATCTGTTGTGTCTGTCTGTTCCGGCATATGTACCCCCGTACGCCGCTTCTCAGCCTTGATCAGTCGACCAGGATGGCTTGGAGTACCTCGGCGTCAAGAATCAAGTGAGACCCGACAGCGTCTTGCATCGGCGGTATGACCTACAGCACCTCAGATTTCGATGGCAAGCCGACCCGGAGCGCAGGGCCGTTAGGCCCGAGCACCGGAAGCGGTGCGGCAGCCCTGCGACGTGTGGACCCGAGGTGGATGGCCTTGTCGCCGAACGCTACGACTACCTGTGGCTTGGGCTTGTGACCGCTGCTGCGCTGGCCGCTAGACGTTATCTGGCCTCTGTCGTTCACTGTCGAATTCTTGCGCGTGGGCGGTGCGGCCGCGACCGGCCGGAGAGCCGCAGCGCGGCCAGCAACCGCCCGACGCGCGGCAGGCCGCCGCAGGCGGGCTGCCCTTGAAACCGTAGAGAAAATACTCATCCGGAATGTTGATCATGGGTCTGAGCTGCCGTTTCATGGCACCCGTGCTACGTCGGGATCTCTAGGTGATGGCTGACTGGATGGGTCGTCGCTCGTACAGCTGCCTCCGGTGAAGTAGGGATTGCTGTCGGGTGCACGGCGTCTGCATCCCGTGGTTGTCGTGATCAGCGTCCGGGAAAGTCGATTGTCGCTGCGGCACATCGCCGCTCCCTCGCGCCGTCGCTACTATCGAGGCCGGCGACCACCTTCCGATCCAGCGGCAAGATGCACCGTTCGCCTGGCGGTCCTCAGTCCTTGGCGGGTTCAGGCTCACCGGATGGACTGACGAAGCTGCCGAGGTTGGGGACAGTGTAGATCAGCCCTTCTTCGCGAAGCTGGCGGATCGCCTTGCGGATGGTGTCGCGGGCGACGCCGAACTCCTGAACCAGGCGCACTTCGGAGACGAGGTACTTTGGCGGGTATTCGCCGCTGCTGATACGTGCGCGAAGGACGTCGGCGATCTGCTGCCAACGGGGGCGGTCAGGCTCGAACTCGATCACAGGGGCAAGGGTAGAAAGGGATTTCTAAGGGTCTTCACTCGCCTATAGGGATCTATCGCCGTCCCTCGGGACCCCTAGGGGTAGACAGGCTCGCTCGCTTCGCCCTACCCTCGTGGTATGGCACTACCTGGTCATGACCTTGACGCGCTTCGCGCCGCCTTCCCTGCTTGGTCGATCTTCCGTAGTGACGCCGGGGCCTACTATGCGAGCCGACGTGCGGTCCGCCTCAGTGCTGGCGAGCTTGACGCGGGGTTCCGGCAGACGGTGAGCGCGGACGATGTGGAGTCCTTCGTCTCGCTGCTCCAGGCCCAAACCGAACTGGTGGTGAGGTCATGAGCGGCCCGCCCTCGCACTTCGACTATCACGGCGATCATCCCGCTCGCCCTCACGGCCGGCCGCTACGGGTGCGCTGGCAGAAGAGTGAGGATCGCGGTGCCGAGGTGCGGGTCCGAGAGCACACGTGCATGTGCCTGCGCCCGACCTACGAACTGTGCACGGCAGGCGGCCTGTGGTTCGTCCGGCGCTTCACCGGCAAGGACCTGGAGATCGTGGTCGAGAGCGCTTGGATGCCTGCGCGGGCGGCTCGCACCTTGTGGATGCGGATCATGACCGGTCAGGCGCGGTGACCGCTCTGGATCGTCGTGAGTTCGTCATACGAACCGGCGATCCACTCGCCGATCTCTGCTGGTGTGACGAGGTCGGTCCGGAAGCGGTGGAGAAAAGGCGGACCGACGTGCTCTTGCAGATCCGCCAGGGTCTCGTCCCACGCCTTCAGCCGCTGCGGGGTGTCACAATCGCCGCGCTGCCGGGAGCGTTCTTCGCACGTCTGACGCGGGATCCACAGCAGGACGGTGAGCCATGGGCCGGTCTCGGTTAGGCGGCGGATGTCCGCGGTGTTCCCGAGGTGGACGATGGGGACGTGGCCGGCGGTGATGAGCCCGGTGATGTGGTGGCGGTCGATGGCATAGGTGTTGCCGTAGCGACTCGTCTCCAGCATCAGCCGTCCGGTGGAGCGCAGCCGGGCGAGTTCCTCGGCGGTGACGAAGTCGTACTCGGTGCCGCGGCGGTTGCCGGCCTTGAGCTTGCGTGCGAGGGCGAACCGCTGGTCGAGCTGGTAAAGGGCAGAGGTGACGGTGCTCTTGCCGCTGGTCGGCGGCCCGTACAGCACTATGCCCCTCATGCGAAGATTCGCTTCAGGGTCTCGCGGGTCTGGTCGGCGAGGCTGATCGCGGCGCCGAGGCGGTTGTCGACGGTGATGTGTGCAGTAGGCGGACTGGTGTCGGTGTTGAGGCCGCTGACGTACGTCTGCCAGTTGGCGAGTTTCCACGCATCACGGGCGGCGCCGCGGAACTCGATGTACTCGCGCATGGATTCGGGGTCGCAGCACACCCAGACCACGGCGACGTCGATGCCCTTGGCGGCGCAGCGGTTGGTGAGGCGGGAGACCCAGTCGGGATCGGCGAGCTCGGCGATGAACGGGGCCGACAGGATGGCCGAGGTGCCGACCTTAAGGTTGTCGAAGGCGGTCTCCATCAGGCATCGGTATTCCAGAGGGCGGACTTCGCGGAGATACAGCTCGGTGTGCCGGTCGTGGGGATCGCCGCCGAGGGAGACGAGCAGACGCTCAACCATGGGACGGGTCAGAGAGTCCTTGTCCAGGAAGGCCCAGCCCGTGATGTCGGACAGGAAGCGGGAGAACTCGGTCTTGCCGGAACCGGCGTAGCCACCCACGAGGGTGAGGATGGGCTTGGGGCTGCCCTGGCCGTGGCGGCGTCGCCAGGCGTCCACCACCCGATTGAGCAGGGCGTTCTGCTCGGCACTGGTCCTGACGGCCCGTCCTCGCCGCCACCCGTCTAGGCGACCGCTGACGCTCTGGCGGAGGCCACCCAGCACGCGGCTTCCGTGGTCACCGCGGAGATCAAGCCCCTGGGACGGACCTTCCGCTGGGGGACACAACTCGACGTCCGGCGCATCACCATGGACGGCGACCTCACCGAACAAGCGGTCGCCGCCTACATCGCCAAGTACGCCACCAAAGCCGCCGAATGCGTCGGCACCGTCGACCGGCGCATCCAACCACTCGAGGACCTCGACGCCCTACCCGTCCGTCAGCACGCCCGCATGCTGATCGCAGCGTGCATGCGCCTCGGCGAACACCCCGGCCTGGTCGACCTCCGGCTGATCCACTGGGCCCACATGCTCGGCTTCCGCGGCCACTTCTCGACGAAGAGCCGCCGCTACTCCACCACCCTCGGCGAACTTCGCGCCGCACGTGAGCAACACATGCGCGACGAGGAGATCACTACGGGCCGCCTGCCCCTGCTCGACTAGGACACCGTCCTGGTCATCGCCCATTGGGAGTACGCCGGACAGGGGCTCTCGATAGGAGAACAAGTCATCGCGGCTGCGATAAGCGGCACCCCGCTTTCAGGGGTGGGTGATGGCCAATGACCAGGCGTGATGAGCTGCTGACCGTTCCTCAGGTCCTCGCCGAACTGGGCGGAGTCTCCCGCCGCACCTTCTACCGCTGGCGCGAGCTCGGCCGTGCGCCGGTCTGCGTCCAGCTGCCCAACCTCGAACTCCGCGTCTGGCGGAGCGACCTCACGGCCTGGCTCGACTCTCGACGGGAGGCGGCATGAACACTACGTACGACGTGAAGCTCGGCGAGATCCAGCACCGCACTGACCGGGACACGCCCTCGTTCATCGCCCGCTGGCGCGTCGCAGGCAAGCAGAAGTCGAAGAGCTTCCGGACCAGGGGCCTGGCCAACGCCTTCATGTCCGACCTGCGGCAGGCGGCCAAGGCGGGGGAGGAGTTCGACGTCGCCACCGGATTGCCGGTGTCGATGCTGGCCCGTGCGTCCTCCGGACCGACGTTCTTCGAGTTCGCTCAGGCGTACGTGCTCCGCCGCTGGAACACCTCGGCGGCCCGAACCCGGGAGACCGACGCCTACGCACTCCTATCGCTGATTCCGGCATTGGTGGCCAAGGCGCCGCACCGTCCTGCCGACGAGGACCTACGGGAAGTTCTCCGAATCCATGCTCTTCTCCCGGAGAAGAGGCGAGCCGTTCTGACCGCTGCCCAAACGGTGGCTCTCGGCTGGTTGGAACGGGCGTCGCTTCCACTGGCCGAGCTGAAGGAACCGCAGGTCCTTCGGATGGCCCTCGACGCCATCTCGGTCACCTTCGCCGGTTCGCCGGCGGGCGCGAACACGGTACGGCGTAAGCGCGCCATCCTGCATCACCTCCTGGAGCACGCGGTCGAGCAGAAGCTGTTCGGCAGCAACCCCCTGGATGAGATCAAGTGGACCGCCCCCAAGGCCGTCACGGTGATCGATCCCCGCACGGTCGTCAATCCCGCCCAAGCACGGGCACTCCTCGACGCCGTGCCCAAGGTGGGCCGCAAGCGCGGCCCCCGGCTCAAAGCCCTGTTCGCCTGCATCTACTACGCCGCCCTCCGGCCGGAAGAGGCGGCGGACCTGCGGCTGAGGAACTGCACGCTGCCTGAGACAGGCTGGGGCCTGATCGTGCTGGAGAACGCACGACCCCAGGGGATCAAGCGTTGGACCGACTCCGGCCAGACCCACGAGTCGCGCAGCCTGAAGCACCGGGCGAACAAGGAGACGAGAGAGATCCCGATCCCGCCCGTCCTGGTCGCCATGCTCCGTGAGCACATCGCCGAGTACGGCACCGCCAAGGACGGCCGGATCTTCAGCACCGGCACTGGCGGCACCTACTCCAGCTCGGCGCACTCCTACGTCTGGCAGGAAGCCCGCAAGCTCGCCCTCACTCCGGCGCAGGTCGCCTCGTCGCTGGCAGCTCGGCCGTACGACCTTCGCCACGCGGCGGTGTCGCTCTGGCTGAACGCCGGTGTACCGGCCCCGGAAGTTGCCAAGAGGGCCGGACACAGCGTTGACGTCCTGCTGCGGGTCTATGCCAAGTGCATGGACGGCCAACAGGAGCAGATCAACGGAAAGATCAACGACGCCCTGGACACATAGCCCACATTCCACCCGCTTCCGGCCCTGCTCATCGCGGGGCCGGTTCGTCTTGCACCGCTGTCTTTGCCGAGTCATTCCCGCTGGATATAGGTGCCCTGCGGCACCCTGGCAGGCATGGACGGCACGTAGGGAGGATCATGCAAGAAGATCAGAACTGCCTCACCCCGTCGCCGAACGACCCCCGTCCGCGGCGGCGCCCGCCGTACGGCCTGCCGCTCCGGGACCGCCTCCGGCCTGACGTCGAGCCCGACTCTTTGGCTGGCGGAGGTACTCGACCCCCACCCCGCCAGATCGACCACCGGTTCGTGATCGGCGTCGGCTGGCTCGGCCAGCGCTTGTCGCGGGCCTCGTGGGGTGTCTGGCCTTCAGCGCCTGGTCGGGCTCCTGGGGGACGGACGACACGGCGTCACGATCGAGCGCCGCTTCGACGCCGACGCCCACACCGAGCGTCGTCGGACCCTCGGTTGCGTCCGCGCCGTCTGCGTCTCCGTCACCCCGAGCGCTGCCTTCGACGAAGTCCAGGTCCATCCCCAAGGTGTCGAAGCGCAAGGCGCAATCAATCGCCGAGACCCCACCGGCGACCAGCGCCGCCGGCCCTGCCGCGCCAGCGTCATCGAACTGAGCCGCTGGTCCCGCCCATGAAGACCGTGGTTCCGGCTGAGCGCGCGAAGCGGAGCCGGAACAACGAGTCACGCGACAGAGAAAGAATCCGGAGCTACTGGAGAGCATCGCGGCGTGTGACGAACTGTTCCCGCCTTCCCGTCCCGAGTTCCGGACACGAAATCGGGCGTGCCACCTTCTCTACGGTTAGCGCGGTTGCTGCGGGGCCGAGGTCAGGAGAAGGGGGCGGAGCTGGCGAACGAACTCGACGGCATCGGCTTGATGATCCCGCCCCGGCGCCCCCTTGACGATCTGGATGGCCAGCATTTTGGTGCCGTCCTGCGTCCAGGCAAAGGCCTTGGCTCCAACAATGTTTCCATCTGTATCTTTTATGGCCGCGCTGTAGCCTGGGCCGACGCCGCTGGGCAGGGCTACACCTCTATCCCTTGCTTTCCCGTTCTCTAGACTCTGCAAAGTCGACGGGAAGGGATCCTGTAGCTCGACGGTCATCGACGCCTTGTCCCTGATGCTCGGAGATTTGCTGACGACGCAATGGGAGAAGTCGTTCGCCGAGGTTGACCCGCTTGCGTAGAAGTCACTCAACCCGATGGCCCGGCCAATGGCTTGGTTGGAGATCAGGCCGCATTCCACAGGCGGTGTCGTCACACTGCCGAGCGGGCGGCGATCCGCAGGGGGAGGCGACGAGCACCCTGCCACAGAGATGAGGATGACGGCCAACAGGGCGGGAGCTGACCGGTTTCTCATTCCTCTGCCTCCGGATACGGAGGGACGTCTAGCTGGAATCCCTCCCAGACTGCCCGGTCGACCTCACGGAAGACGGCGGCGGCCGGAGAGCTCTTCAGCCACTCATCGTAGGCAATCCTCTGTTGCCAAGTCATCTGGTCACGAGGGATGATCTGGCCGTTGACAAGGAAGTCGCCACCCGACCTCTCGGCGTAGTTCTCGGATGCGTGAGGATGTGCGGACCCCTTGGCTGATTCGTCGCCGAACAGTCCGTACCGCATCATCACATTAGCTGTCAGGTCTTTGAAGAGGCGCTGGCTTTCACGGAGGGCTTCCTCTCCCTGGCTGCGTGCGGCCTTGCCCTCGGTGTGCTTGATGCTGTCGCTAACGGGGCCTTCAAGGAACTCGTAGCCGGCAACGACCCAGTCGCCCGCTGGAGTAAGTACGAGCTTGAGCGTCCTGGACACGCCGTCCTTGAAAGCCTGGCTCTTCTGGTCCTTCTGGTCGGCCTCGTTGATGTTGGTCAAGTTTCCGGCGTCGACCATGAGATGGAGTGACTTGCCAAGGGCGTTCGCCTGAGCATTGAACAACTTCCCCGGATTGCTGTTCATGTTGTCGGTGAGCAGCTTCTGGCGATGTGCCTGCTGCTCCTCTTCCGATGCGTCCGGGTGGGCGCTCTGCCACTCGGCAAATTCGGCGTTGACCGTATCGCGGATCACCTTGCCCTGGGCGTCCAGAACCTTCGTGCTGTACTCGCCGTGCCCCTCGACTGCGATTTTCAGCGCCTGTGGATCCTTGAAAGCCCAGGTCATCACCTTCTTGACCGCACCACTGTCGAACATGGCTCCATAGGGCTGCTTGCCAGGGAGGTTCGGGTCAGAGTCGGGCTGTGGATTCGCACCCATCGGCTCTGGGAAATCCGTGATAGCCGCTCGATGAACGTCGCCCATGTAGGCAGAGAACATGCGGGCAGCGTTCTGCTTGGTGTCGGGAAGGTTGGCCTGCGCTCGCGGGTCTGACCAGAAGTGGGCCGCCCAGGACGCTATCAAGGCCGACTTGTACCCGCGTGAACTGCCGGGAGGCTGGCCGTGGTCGCGGAACGTCATGGTGGCTGCCTCGATGGCCCGGCCGAGTTCACCGTTGCCGCTGCCCCAGAAGTTGTCTCGCATCAGGAAGGACAGCGGCTTGCGCGCGGGATCGGTGAAAAAGTCTTGAGCGACCCTGGCGTTGTTCGCCAGGGCGGCGGCGAGGCCGGGCCCGAACTTGATGATGTCCTGCTGTTCGGATGCCGGCTTTTGCGCGTTGTCGAAGACCTTGTTGGCGACCTCGCGTAGGAACGCGTCGTCGAAGGTGCCGTAGCGCAGGAGCTCGTCGACCATGCGGCCGCTCATCGGATCGTCGTCGGTAGCGATCAGCTCGTCGACGTACGTCTTGGGGAGCTTCATGTCGCCGACTCCGCGCGAGGCCGTCCCCAACGTCACGCTGAGAGCTCGCGCCAGTTGGTCCATGACGGAGGAAGAGGACGGCTTGGCCCAGTCGTCTCCCAAGGATCCTCGGTGCGCCAGGTAGAGACGTTCCAGGAGCGCCTTCAACTCCTTCGGCGGTATCTCCTTGGCGAGAGCGACGGCGAAGTAGGGATCGTGCTGGTGCCGCTCCAGCAGGTCCAAGGTCTCTTTGGAGAGCGTCCCCCGGCCGTTGGCAACGTCCTCGACCGCCTTGCGAAGCTGGCCGGCAACGGTTCTGGCCGCTGCGGCGCCGCTCGCCGGTGAGCTGGAGACCCAGAGCGTCTCGTCCGCCCAGACGACGCCCTTGTCCAGGCCGATCTTCTGGGTGGAGATGATGAGGTCCAGGCGGCGCTGGAGGTCGGGGATGTGCTGGGCGATCTGAGACGCGACGTCCCTGAGCAGGCCTGGTCCAGTCATGCTGGTACCGATGGAGCTGAGCGCCCTGGCGATCTGCGCATCCGCGTCCGGCCACGCTCGATCGACGCGCTTGAACTCGCTGATGAGCTGGGTCATCAGCGTTGGGTCGATGCCGATCCGGTTCGGAGCCGGGCTCATCCGCCGGCCTTACCCTGCAGATTCAGGGGTGGTGGCCACAGTCCTACAGGGTCTGCTGGGTTGGCTGGGTCGGGACGTACGGACTCGACCAGTGCCAGGGCTCGGTTGAACACGCCTCGGTACGCCGCCTCCCACGCCTGGCAGTCTTTGAGCAGCTTGTCGGCGGCCTTGCCCTTCATCGCGCCGTCTTCGAGCAGGCCGATGAGCTTGCGCACGTCGTTGGCGTGCTGGTCGCGTAACTGCTCGATCGTGCGTCGCGCGGCGGCGATTTGTTCCTGGGTCGCCATCATCCTGGATCCTTTGGACCTTGAGGACGGCTATCTATGGGATCAATGTGACGATAAAGGGCCGTCGTGGTGCCGTCGAGCCGAACTACTCATATGGCATGAGCTCAACATTCATCCCGTCTGGTGCGTATCACTCATGAAGGCGATGGCCTCGGTTACGTCCGCTACCACGTGGTCGGCCCGATGTTCGTGCCCTGGCCACGTCCCGTGATCCACCCAGATCCCGCGTAGGCCCGCGGCCTGAGCACCTGCGATGTCCGTGACGAGGTTGTCTCCCACCATCCAGCCACCTTCCGTGAGGCTGGCTCCGCACCGCTGGGCGGCGATCTGGAAGAGACGAGCGTCCGGCTTCCGGATGCCCTCGACGCCTGATACCGCATAGCCGTCGACCGACTCGGCCAGACCGGTACGGCGGAGCTTACCGAGCTGGTTGTCGGCCATGCCGTTAGTGATGATCCCGACAAGCCATCCCGCGGCCCGCAGTTCGTCCAGTCCCGACAGGACGCCCGGGTAACACCGAACGAGGTAGGGCATCCGCTGGCGGTAGTCGGCCCAGAGTTCCTCGACCGGTTCGGGGAGGCCGAAGTGCTGGCGCACCTTGGTGAAGAAGATGTCTCGGTGAGGGTGTACCCCCTGGTCCAGGGAGACGAGCCAAGCAATGTCTTCAGGCCTTAGGTGGTGTTGCTCGGCGAACTCCTCGGCCCATCGGAGGAACGCGGCGCTGAGGTCGATGAGCGTCCTATCGAGGTCGAAGAGGGCGAGCCGCTGCATGGCGTCGATCATAGACATGGAGAGTGTTTGGATCAGCAGCCTTCGTTCGGCGAAGTAGCTATACATCGGATGTGTTGAGCTGGTCTGGATCGCGGTTCTGGAAAGGTTGGCCAGCGCGCCGCCACGACTAACAGGGCATTCGAGACTAAACTTAACAAAAGGGGCAAAAGGCTAGCCCCTCAGAGGCCGGGAGATGGGCTAGCGGCGAAGGGTTGGACGGAGTCCCCCAGGGTGCGACTCCTTGCCTCTCTCGCAAGTACAGCGCCTTACGTAAGGGACGGTTTAGTTGATCTTGAACTGGCCGGCATTGTCGCCTGCGGTACATGTGTGCGTGGGTGCTATGCATGCAGTGAGGGATCGTCGCATTGGACGACCCCTCACTGTTAATAGACTGTGGTCTTAGTGCTAGTTGCTGTGCTATGGCTAGCGTAGAGTTAGATTGATATCTACTCCAAAGCGAACGACGATAATAACGATGACGGCAGGAACGGTAAGCCATATAAGATGCTTGAGGGCCGACGGGATTAGAGTGCAGAAGCAGTCTGCGTTATTTGCGTTCCTGCGGTATCGCTTATTGGACCTTCGCTTCCTGTTGTCTCCGCCGTGATTTGATTTGCTGGTCATTGCCATCCCCTTCTTCTGTGTTATTTAGAAGGAGCTGGCTACTGGAAAGTCTCAACACTCTCCCGTAGGCATCTTATGTAGTAGTGCGCATAAGATATACTGGTATTGCAATCAAGGATCTGAGTGCTGGATCCGTCCAGTTGCCAGTTCCAGCGGAGGCCCAGGCCAGCATGCTTGGGCCTCCGCCTTTCCTCGCTTATGGTAGCCGCTTCCAGCTTCCTTGTAGCGAACAATGCGCTCATATAGTGGCCGACGACGACGCCCTGCCTATTTGAGCAGGGAAAATAGCGGCGACAAATTTTCGCCGCAATCGGTTTCGTGGATCTGGTTCGTGATCACCGGTCAGCTCGCCTGCCTTCCAAGCGAACAGAAGGCTCCAGTCGGTAGTCTGCGAAACGAGCTATGATCTTGTAAGTTCCTTTGGCGAGTTGCCGACTCGGTACGTAACGCTCGTTACGTGAAGTGTGGAGATGATCACGCAGGTTTCTGGACGAGGATGCACGGAGGAAGGATGTGATGAGCGCCGAGAGGCATTGGGGGTCAATGGCCGGTAGGCGCTAGTCCGGATGACATTTCCGAATGGCGTTCTGGTGTAGGCGCGATCAGTGAGCGCCATCAAGCCGGGTGCTGGGCACGTTCTGGTGGGCGACAACAGTCATCGGAGGAATCGTGACTTCGCGCCCGCTTGGCACCGCTTTTGATCTTCTACGAGAACGGGCATTGTGTCATGGATCGCGTCGGGCAGCCTTGTGTCTAGGACCAAGCGGTGTACCCGCAGGCCGAGCGGCGCCAACGGCATCCAGGCCCCAAGCGGCTGGATATTCGGGTGACGCTGCCGAGCGTGATGTTCGCTCTCTATGAGCACCTGCGAAGCTCCGACGGCGATCGGCGGCCTGGGAGGCGAGCCAGGCGAGGTCCTCGGGGCCCAGATGCTGTTCCTCGGCGAAGGCCTCGCTCCACCGGCGGAACGCGGTATCGAGGTCGATGAGCGTTCTGTCGAGGTCGAAGAGGGCCAGATGCTGCACCCAGCCGATCATAGAAAGCTGTGGCTCAACCACGACAGTCGGCTCTGGTTATGGGTGGCTGGCCTGGGGAAACGCCTTCAAGATCGTCCCCCGTATGTCCCCAGGACGCTGTCCTACGGCTGCATTCGGGTGCCCTTGGCGGCCTATCGAGGATCTGGAAGCAAAAGACCTGCGGCAGAGAAACCGCAGGTCAGAGACTGAATTGCCTGGTCGAGAAGCGTGCCCCCGGCAGGATTCGAACCTGCGGCACCCGCTTTAGGAGAGCTCGAGTCTTTTCGAGTCCAACATGTCTACTGATGGGCGATATGTGGCTGCTGCTCACCGTGCATTGGCGCCTCGGCAAGGACCTCTCATTGTCCATCGCTTGACGGGTGTTTGGCCTGGTCAAAACGATTCTCGCGGCGGGAGCCTTGCAAGATGTGCCCGCTCTTCAGATGCAGGTGCTTGTTCAAAGCCAGGGCCGTGACCGAGGCTGATCACTGCAGCCGCTCAGCCGTGCTGATTCGGCAAGCGGATTCATATTGGGTGGGCCAGTGACGGCTGCTCATGGCGAGTCCTGACACTACCTCAGCGCCACACATTACTGTCCGTGCTTGAAGAGGGTTCCTGTCGATCTGACAAAAACTTATGGTGTGCTCATGCCCGACGACCCATGGCAGCCGCCGCGCATCCTGCTCGCGGTAGACCTGGTGATTTTGACCTTGCGTGACGCGCGCCTGCACGTCCTGCTTGTGGAACGTGGCATCGACCCGTTCCTCGGAGCCCTCGCTTTACCGGGTGGTTTCCTGCGCGACGAGCACGAGGATCTCGAGGCGGCGGCGCGGCGCGAATTGCTAGAGGAGGCGGGCCTGTCCGACGTGCACCTGGAGTCCCTGGCGGTGTACGGCGAGCCGGGCCGCGACCCGCGCGGCCGTGTCGTGGCCGTCGCCTACCTGGCCATCGCGCCCCGGATGCCAGAGCCGGTTGCCGGTACCGATGCCGCCGACGCCTCGTGGACCCCGGTGGACGACGCCTTGGCTCCGGGCGCGAAGCTGGCGTTCGACCATCGCCGCATCGTCATCGATGGAGTAGAGCGCGCGCGTGTCAAGCTAGAGCGCACCGCCCTGGCCACCGCTTTTTGCGCCGAGTCCTTCACCATCTCCGAGCTCCAGCAGGTGTACGAGGCGGTCTGGGGCGTCCGCCTCGATCCCCGCAACTTCTACCGCAAGGTACAGGGCGCCCGCGGCTTCATCGTCGCCGACGGCCCTATGCGCAAGACCCCGAACGGGCGGCCCGCCCGGCTCTTCAGGGCGGGCCCGGTCCATGTCCTCAATCCCCCGATGACTCGGCCTTAGGAGGTCGATGGTCATGATCGTGATCCTCACTGCGCTGGATCTGGAGTATCAGGCCGTCCGCAGGCACCTGAGCGACCCGCGCGTGCACCGTCACACAGCCGGTACTCGCTTCGAGGTCGGCCGCCTCGCCGGCGACGGGCGCCGGGTGGCTCTGGGCCTGGTCGGCAAGGGCAACCATCCGTCCGCGGTGATCACCGAACGCGCGATCGCCGAGTTCTCGCCGTCGGCGCTACTGTTCGTGGGGGTCGCCGGGGCTCTGTGGCCCGGTGTCGGCCTGGGTGACGTGGTGGTGGCCACGCACGTCTACGCCTACCACGGTGGCACCAGCGAGGACGACGGCCTCAAAGCACGTCCGCGGGTCTGGGAGATCGATCACGAGACCGACCAGATCGCCCGCCACCTCTACCGCACCGGGACCTGGGCCCGTCACCTGCCTGCGCGAGCGGCTGTCCCCGAAGTGCGTTTCGGCCCGATCGCGGCTGGCGAAGTGGTCCAGGACTCCGCGATCTGCGCCCACGCCCAATGGGTGCGCCACACCTACAACGACGCGCTTGCGATCGAGATGGAGGCGGCCGGCGTGGCGCAGGCCGCCCACCACAACAGATCGCTGCCCATGGCCGTGGTGCGCGGCATCAGCGACCGCGCCGACGGCACTAAGACCGCGACTGACGGCCTGAACTGGCAGCCGAAGGCGGTGGCCAACGCCGCCGCCTTCGCCGTGGCCCTCGCCCAGGAACTGGCCGTCGAGCACGACAACCGTCCCGCGAGCAAGGTGAGAGAGGCGAGCAACATGTCCGGCAACGTGAAGAACGTCGCCCGCGACAACGCCCGGGTGGGCGTGCAGGCGGGGCACATCCACGGCAACGTCACCGTCGGCCACCCTCCTCAGAGCCAGGCGGTCGACCCGATCACCCAGCTCGCCGAACTGCGCGACCGGCTCGCCAGGGCACGCAAGGCCCAGGAGGTGGACGAGGGCACCTTCACCGCGGCGGAGCAGGAGATCGCCCTCGCCGCCGAGTCGCTGGCGGAGAGCACCGAGGAGGGCCGAAGCAAGGCGATGATCGCGCTTAAGAAACTCCGCGGGCTCCTGGCGGACGTGGCGGAGCTGGCTGCGCACGTGTCGGCCGTGATCGCGGCCATCCGGAGCGTCCTGTGAACGATTCCTCCTCAGGCCCGACCAACGTCGCCCAAGACTCGGCGAACGTCGCCGTCCAGGCGGAGGCCATCCACGGGCCGGTCAACGTCTATCAGGTCGCGGCTGCCCGCTCGGCCGAGGAGATCTTCCAGGCGGGGCTGAACTGCCTTCGTGCGGGAATGGCTCCGGAGGCACGCGAGCACCTCCGCGAAGCTGTGGTCGTGCGCAACTACGTCAACGGCCGCTCCTGCTTCTACCTGCTGCTGGCCCTGCTCAGCGGACGGACCCTGCAGCAGCTGCCGCCCGACGAGATCGACGTGTTGCGCTGCGTACGCGGTGCCGTCAAGGACGACGACGCCTGGGCCGACACGATCAAGCTGGTCGACCACCTCCTGGCGTCCCGGCCGCAGGAGAGCCGGGCTGTCGGCCTGGAGCAGGAGTTCCAGAAGCTGACCGACGAGCAGCGTAACGACCTCCTCCAGCACATGGAGATGTTCCTGGACAGTTCCGCCGAGGATGCCCTCTGGGCGCGCGCCTTCGAGGCGGCCAAGGTCGACCGCTACGCGCTGAACCGGCTGGGCCGGGCCTGGAAGTTCTTCCAACCTCAGCCCATCGGCGCACGAGTACGGCCGGCGGACCCCGTCCTCGTCGGACCCGGCGCCTGGACCGCGGCCATGGCGACTACCGCGCTGGCCTTGGTGACCGTCGGCTTCGTCGGCACCACGGCCTGGGAGCACAACGAGACGGTGGCGCTGTCCGCCCTGCTGACTCTCACGGCTGGCTGCTACATGAGCGTGCGCAGCGGTGTGGAGTGGAGGTGGAAGAAGGAGCGACGTCAGGCGAAGGATCGCGAGTACCTGCACAGGCCGGCCGTCACCACGCATGGTGACGGCTTCGCGGGCAAGATCGACCGGCAGTTCAGGCACTATTTCGCGCTGTACACCCCACGTGACGCGGATTCGGGTCGCTGGCTGTCGGAGACGGCGGGGATCCGGCGTGCCCTGCGCGACGAGGTGGTCACCCTCTATCGGGAGAGCACGGTCAACGCCAAGCGTGTCGCCTGGCTCACCAGATATCTGGTCGCCGACGTCGCGCGGCGCTGGCAGGCGGGGAAGCTGTGGGACTACCGCAAGGAGTTGCGCGTCTCCGTGCTCCTGAGAGTGAGGTGCGTGCTCACCTCGATCGCGGCGATCGTGGCAGGCGGCTTCCTGGTCTGGAGCGCCGCGCATGTCAGACCGCTGCTCGTGTCGCTGGCCGCGATCGTCGCCCTGGCCTCAGTCTGGTCGACGGCCCGCCTCTGGCTGCGCATCGCCGCGGAGTACAGGCGCCACTCGGCCGACAAGAGAGAGAAGGAGCGGCTGCTGGCCGGCCGCCGGGCGGCTTTCGACCGATGGAAGCGCAAACTCGCCGACAGACCGGACGACCTCGAAATGGCCCGCTGGCTGGAGTGCGACCGCAAGGTGCTGATGGAGCAGGCGATGGATCTCTACCGGTTGAAACGGCAGGACGTCCTCGCCCATGCCTTCATCGAGGCGCCCGCCACACCCTCCTACGACAGGGCACGCGTCGAGAACGGGCCATGGCGCTATTCGAAGTACAAGATCCTTCTCTTCCTGCTCACCAAGGACGGTGTGCGGCAATTGACCATGCGCCTCGACTTCCAGAAGGCCACCTTCCCCATCCGGGCGCGCACCAACTACCGCTACGACGCGTTCACCTCTGTCCAGGTGGCCGAGACCGACACCGGGGAGAACGTCTTCGAGCTGACACTAACCAACGGCGACCCGATCAAAGTGAAGGTGACCGATCCGCCCACAGATGTCACCGAGACTGAGGACAAGGATCCGCAAGGCGCGTCACAGGTAACCCTCGGCACGGCGGGGATTTGGAATGCCCTGCACGTCCTGGAGGGGGTCGCCGCGGAGGGCAAGCAGTGGATCGCCTTCGAACGCCAACGTGAGAAAGTCCCTCTCGCGGAGGTGAGCAAGGCCGTGAGGGCCATCTTCGTCTGATCAAGGCGCGCTCCTCGTCGGGCCGGCAATGCCGGGAGCCGTACAGAACCTGCGCGCAGATGCCCATTGGCGGGATGTGCCGATGGGGGACTCGCCCCGAAGCCCGCGCTACGCCGCTGACTGGCGTGCCAGAGGCTGAACCGGCCCAGGTGAGGGAGATCTCCAACAGACTCGGCGCGATGCGTGGGGCGGACCGGGCACGGCCAGGCCGCGGGGATGCTCTGGCCGATGAGGTGGTCGTTGCGGCGGCCGTGCTGTGGGTGAGGCCGACCAGTTGCACGGACAGACGGCACCTTATGACTCTTCGGACCCGTTTGAGGCCTTACGGGCGGCTGATGGTGCGTGCTGCGGCGGCGATCGTGGTGGCGAGCACCCAGCCCGCGTCCGTGAGCGCCAGGGCGACGGCTTTTGCCGAGCCGACAGGGTCCCAGCGGTGTCGTGGCCCAGACTCACCAGCGGGATGAGCAGGTCGAGTGTGTAGAGGAAAGGATCCCACGCGGGATGTTCATCGGGCTCGACCGGGCAGAGTCCTTCGGTCCTGGGCAGGGTGGCGTTGCACTGGACGGTGGAGAAGTACAGCGTGCCGAGTGTGAGCAGGGCGGTGACGCCGATGGCTGCACGCCACGGCTGGCCGTCCCGCTCTTCAGATGCGGATGCTCTTGTGAGCTGCAGATCCGGTGGTCCGGCCGGGCCAATTGACGCTGCCTCGACGACGCCAGATGGATGAGCGCTGGGCATGAGTGCCTGGTCGCGGACGGCGATGTTCTGTGGCGTCGGCGGCCAGTCTCTCCGCCGCCGGGCGTCCGAGCAGCTTGTCAATGCTGCGTCGTTCGCGTTCGACGGGACGGCCCGCGCGCGCCGCACGTCCGTACGGCCACCGTCACGGTTTCCCGATTGGCGCGGACGAGGCGGAGGGATCTTGGCGATATAGCACTCGGCCGCGCCCCGGCAGGCCTCGGACGCGATCGAACGCGTCTCGGCCGGTCGCACTGCCCAGGCCCGGCGATCCACGAGCGCCCGGCCGCTGACCTGGTGCTCGGATGCTGTACTGAGCGATGCGACAGCTTGTGGAAGGCGCAACGGGGAGGCGGACTCGCCTGTGGCGCCGACGAAGACGTTGTCGAATAAAGGTCGCGCATGTATGACTCCGCTGGTCAATGTGACTCATATCACAAAGTATCGACCATCTGGTATGGGGAGTTTCTACAAGCTGGTTGACATGCAGTGCGCCTCGCTGTGGATCAAAAAAGCGACATTCCGTGACGTTTGCGGCGAACTTGCGGCTGTTGACCTCTAGATGATCGTCGATCAGGATCCGGACTGATCGTCTTTATCTGCTCCTTACGGCGCGACACGGCCCCGGATCCCGGGGTCTGCGTCAGCGTGCCCTGAAGAGGTGGCGACATGCGAACCTGGCGACGGTTACGGACGACGGTGCTGGTCATCGCGGTGGCGATGGCATTGGTGATCTCCGGCTTGGGGATGCCCGACAATCTCGTGTTTCCAGCGGCGGCGTCGGTTTCCGGGCCGGATCCCGAGACATCGGTGGATGGCCGGCCGGTGGCGAAGGCCAAGGTGGTCAAGGGGGCGGAGGAGTCTCAGCCGCAGGTCGAGCGTAAGGAGCCGGTCTGGCCGAAGCCTGGTACGGCGCAGGTGGATCCCGGCGAGAAGGCAGTGGCGGCGGGCGCGCTGCCGGTCCGGCTCTCCGAGGTCGAAGGCGCCGCCGAGGTCGGCGCGGTGAAGGTGGAGACGCTGCCCGCCGATACCGTGCGCAAGCTCGGTGGGGTGGGCGTCGCGGCCCGGCTGACCGGTGAGAGCGCGGGGAAGGTGCGGGCGGAGTTCTCGTACGCGGGCTTCCGGGACGCTTACGGCGGCAACTTCGCCAACCGCCTGCAGGTGCTGCGGGTGCCGGCGTGTGCGCTGACGACGCCGCGCCCGCGCGATTGCGTGGTGCGTCCGCAGCCGGTCAAGGCGCACAATGACGTCAAGTCCGGCACGTTGACGGCCGACCTCGACACTGACCCGGCTTCCGGTAAGGCGGCGGCGCTGACGTTGCCGAAGAGCGCGAGCGGTAAGGACGTCAAGACGGCCGATGCCCGTGCCGGGCAGGCGTTCACGTCCGGGTCGGTGTACGTGCTGGCGGCCGGGATGACCGGCCCGGACGGCAACTTCGGCGCCACCGATCTGAAGCCGTCCGGCACCTGGCAGGCCGGCACGTCGGGTGGCGGTTTCTCCTACGACTATCCGCTGCCGGAGGCGCCGTCGCCGGTGGGTACCGGGCCGAACCTGTCGCTGCAGTACGACGCCTCCTCGGTGGACGGTGAGGGCCATTGGACCAACAACCAGTCCGGCGTGGTCGGTGTCGGCTGGAATCTGTCGGCCGGGTTCATCGAGCGCAAGTACCGCCGGTGCACCGCCTGGACCGAGTACGCCGGCGACGCCGCGCTGATCTGGCATGCCGACGAGGACGGCCCCTACGGTTCGGCCGTCTGCTGGGAGTCGCCCGACGAGCTGGCCACCGATGTCACCAAGGACTACACCCAGTCGGAGCTGGTGCTGAATCTGGCGGGCCGGTCGGCCTCGATCGTCAAGGACCGCACCAGCGGGTTGTGGAAGACGGTGCCGGACTTCGGCTGGAAGATCGAGCAGCTCCCTGGCGGCGCGGACGGCCTGGAGTACTGGAAGGTCACCTCGAGCGACGGCCAGGTGCATCGCTTCGGCTACACCAAGGACGCGCAGTGGCAGTTGCAGTACGTCGGCAATCAGCGCGCCGAGCCGTGCGCGGACCGGTACTTCAACGACATGATCCCGCCGACCTGCACCGGTGTGTGGCGGTGGAACCTGGACCAGTCGATCGACGCCAACGAGAACGTCATCGACTACACCTATGAGCGCGAGACGAACTACTTCTGCATGCCCGACTGTGTCTCCGAGATCTACGTGCCGCTGCCGTACGACCGGGGCGGTTTCCTCAAGCAGATCAGCTACGGCCACAACACCCAGGTGGCCGGCAGCACGCCGACCTCGCGGATGACGTTCACCACCTCCGACCGCGGCGGCCTGGACGTGCCCACCGACCTGACCTGCGGCCCGTCCTGCACCACCAACGAAGCGGTCGCGTTCTACTCCACCCGCAAACTCGACTCGATCCTCACCGAGTCCAAGAACCCTGCCTCAGGGGCGTGGGAGCCGGACACCCGCACCGACTTCCGCTACCGGTGGATCTACACCCGCACCGACTTCGGCCCCGCCTACGACCCGGTGTTGTGGCTGGACAGCGTGCAGCAGACCGGCCTGGCCGGCAGCACCTCGCAGAAGCTGCCGCCGGTCAGCTTCGACGCCGCCATGGTCGCGGGCAAGATGGAGTACGACAACTGGTCGGACTGGACCGACTTCCTGTCCTGGCGGATGGTGCCCCGGGTGGCCGGGATCGGCAACGGCATGGGCGGCCGGATCGAGGTCACCTACGGCCAGGCCGACCCGTGCGGCGGCGGCAAGGGCCGCGACGGCACCAGCTACTTACCCGACGCCACCGGCGACTGCTACCGCGTCGACTACTTCTACAACGAGGAGACCGGCCAGGAAAACTGGGGCCGCTTCTTCAAACAACTCGCCACGAAGGTCGTCGAACGTGACCTGGTCGGCGGCTCGCCCGACATGGTCACCAGCTACGACTACCTCGGCGCCCCGCGCTGGACCAACCCCGTCAACTTCGCCCAGCCCGACCTCGCCCCCACGGGCAGCGACTGGCGCGGCTACAGCACCGTCCGCACCACCCGCGGCTCCGGCTCGGATCCGAACGGCTACACCGTCACCTCCGACACCTTCTACCGCGGCATCGACGGCGCCACCATCACCACCTTCGAAGGCACCACCGCCACCGACTCCCGCGCCCTGCAAGGCCAGCTCCTCCAAGAGCAGACCTGGAAACTGACCGCCACCGACCCCCGCGCCTACACCGAGGCCGAATCCACCCGCTACGAGTACCAGGTCGCCGCCACCGGCACCGGCCCCGGCGTCCTGGATCCGGCCTTCGTGCACCGCACCCGCGAACGCACCCGCGAGCTGGTCACGGGCGGCGCCTGGCGCTGGAGTGACCAGCGCACCGCCTACAACGGTGACGGCCAGCCCACCACGGTCAACGACTACGGCGACACCGCCGTCACCACCGACAACACCTGCACCAGCACCAGCTACGCCCGCAATCCGGCCAACGGCATCACCAGCCTGCCCTCCACGGTGGAGAAACGCTCCGGCGACAGCTGCACGTCAGGGACGCTGATCGGTAAGTCGGTCACCTTGTACGACGGCGGTACCGACCCGGCCACCAACACCCCGTCTGACGGCAACGTCACTGAGACACGTTCCTACGCCAGCGCCACGTCGATCTCGGTCGCCAAGAGTACCTTCGACGACTACGGCCGCCCGCTGACCGCCACCGACGCCATGGGCAAGGTCTCCACCACCGCCTATCAGCCCTCGGTGGGATGGCCGTATCAGGGGATTACGGTCACCAACCCGCTGGGCCACACCGTCACCACCACCTCCTCCCACCGCAACGGCCTGCCCACCAAGCTGGTCGACGCCAACAACAAGGTCATCGAGATCGACTACGACGCGCTCGGGCGCGCCTCGGCCCTGTGGGAGCCCGACCAGCCCAGGGCCGCCGGCACGCCAACCGCGACCGTCGCCTACGACCTCCCGTTCGACGGCAACCTCGGCCAGCCCACCGCCCCGGCCAAGACCACGCTGCGCAAACTACTGCGCGGCACGACATATCTGTCCACCTACAGCTATGAAGACGGTTTCGGCCGGCAGCGCGAGACCCAGACCGAATCGCCGGTCGGTGGCCGCGTGGTCCTGGTGACGGCTTACGACGGCCGCGGCCTGGAAGGCGCGTCCTCCCAACCTGTGCACAACACAGGAACTCCCGGCACAGGCTTGCTGAACCCGGCACTGACCGCGCTCCCGTCGTGGACCAAGACCGTCTACGACAGCATGGAACGCCCGACCGCGGCCATCGAATACCACTTGGCCACGGAGTTCCGCCGGACCACGACCGTCTATCCCGGACTGGATCGGGTCGAGGTCGTTCCGCCCGTCGGCGGTAAGACCGTCACTGTCTCCGACGTCTTCGACCGCACCGTGAAGACCGAGGAGTGGAAGGACGGCACCACCCACCACGACACCACTTACACCTATGGCGCCGCCGGAGACCTTACCAAGATCACCGATGCGAACGGCAACATCCGCACGTTCACCTACGACTGGCTCAGCCGCCGTACGACGGCTACTGACCCTGACGCCGGTTCCTCCTCCTACGGCTATGACGCCGCAGGCCGACCGGTATGGACCGTTGACGGCAAGGGTGACAAGGTTTCCACCGTCCACGACGATCTGGGAAGACGCATCAGCCAATGGGCAGGCGAGCCACAGACCGGAACCAAGCTCGCCGAATGGACCTATGACTCCATCGCCAAGGGCCGTCTCACTGCCGCCACCCGTTACGTCGGCTCCAGCAGCTATGTCGATGCCATCACCTCGTACGACAACTCCTACCGTGTGACAGGCACGAAGCTAACTGTTCCGCCTGCCGAAGGAGCGCTGGCGGGTGAGTACCAGTTCACCGCGAGCTACGACGCGGCAGGTAACCTGATTCGTCAGAGCATGCCGGGCAAGGGTGACCTGGCAGCCGAGACGCTCACGTTCGGCTACACCGGTCTCGGCCTGGTCAAGGACCTCACCTCCGACTACGGCGGTGGCACCACTTACGTCAAGGAAACGGTCTTCTCGGCTACCGCCCGGCTCAACGAGCGCTCCTATGGCGCCAACGCCCAGGTGAAACGCACCTACATCTGGGACGAGGCCACAGGATGGCTGAACCGTCTCACCACGACCGCCGGCTCGCAAATCGCACAGGATGACACCTTCACCTACAACAAAGGTGGACAGGTCACCCGCATCCAGGACGCAACAGCGGGTCAGTCCGAATGCTTCGGGTATGACGGCCTCGACCGGCTGACCACCGCGTTCACCACGACCGCCGGCACCTGCACGGCCAGTGACGGCCAGGGTGTCGATCCGTACAATCAGACGTTCACCTATGACGCGGTCGGCAATCTGCAGACCGTTACCGACAACGGGGCCACCGCCACCTACGGTTATCCGGTACCGGGCGCGTCCGCCACACGGCCGAACGCCGTCACCTCTATCACGCGTCCCGGCCGGACCGATACCTACGGCTACGATGCCGCCGGTCAGCTCGTCGCCCGTACCGTCGACGGAAAACAGTCCACATTCACCTGGAACGCCCTGGGACAGATGGACAAAGCCATTGTCGACGGCGCCGAGACATCAATGGTCTACGACGCCGACGGCGAACGGCTCATTCGCCGGGACCCTGACGGCTCCTCCACTCTCTACCTCGGCGGCATGGAGATCCGGGCGACCGGCGGCATCGCCAAGGCCACCCGCTACTACTCCAGTACCGACGGCGCCGTGGTCGCGATGCGTACCAGTGGTGGCATCCAATGGCTGGCCTCGGGCATGCACGGGTCCACCCAGCTCGCCGTGAACGACAGCAGCGGGCAAGTTTCCCGCGAGCGCTACCTTCCTTACGGTCAGCGGCGCGGAAGCGATGACCTGCCATTTACCGACAGAGGTTTCCTCGGCAAGGTCGAGGACTCGGCCACCGGCCTCAACTATCTGTCGGCCCGCTACTACGACCCGGCGATCGCCAAGTTCGTCTCCACAGACCCGCTCCTGGACTTGACCAAACCGCAATGGACCAATCCGTACTCGTACGCCGGCAACAATCCCATAGGCGCTTCCGACCCCACCGGGTTGAAGGTGATCGACGACGCGGGATCCGCTGACCCGTGCGCCAAACCCAAGAGCACGGAATGCAAGGTCAAGCGCAAGCAGGAGGCCGATGCCGCGCTGCGCGCCGCGCAGGCAGAAGTGCAACGGCAGCTCAAGGCGCTCGTCGACGCCGTCCTGTCCATAGCGAAGATCGCGGCCGACGAACTGGGCATCACTGCCGGCATCAAGTGCTTCACCACCGGGGACCTGGGGTCCTGCGGAGAAACGGCACTCAACATCCTCGGCTCACTCGCAGGCGGCCTCGCCGGCAAGCTCGCGGCGAAATACGCACTGCCCTGGAAGTGGAAGAAGGCATACGAACTCGGCAAGGCGATCTGGAAACACGCTGGTGACGCCATCAGCGCCTTCAAGAACTGGCTGGCGGCGAAGGACAAGCTCAAGATAGCCGAGCGAGCCAGAGAAGCGGCGACCAAGGCATTAGGCGACTGCAACAGCTTCGTTCCCGGCACCTTGGTCGTGATGGCTGACGGGAGTACCGAACCGATCGAAGGCGTCGACGTCGGCGATCACGTCCTGGCGACCGATCCGCATACGGGTGAACGGTCAGCGCAACCCGTACTGGCGCGCATCGTCGGCGAAGGTGCCAAGAACCTGGTGCAGATCTCGGTCAGGACCGAGGACGGCTCAGGAGTGCTGATCGCGACCGCCGAACACCCGTTCTGGGTGGATGATCTGCAGGCCTGGGTCGGCGCCACTCGACTGTCGCCAGGCATGTGGCTCAGGACCGGAGCCGGCACGCACGTTCAGATCGCGGCCGTCAGCAAGTGGACCAGCGGCAAGCAGCACGTCTACAACCTCAGTGTCGCAGGCCCGCACACGTATCACGTGGCAGCCGCGAACGTGGACGTCCTGGTTCACAACGACAACCCGACGTGCGACCTCGCGGCAGCGATGAAGCGGGCGCTGGCGAAGAAGGCCGGATTCACCGGAGTGGGAGAGCGCCTGATCGTTGACGAGAACCTCTCGCCCGGCCTGGCCGCGTTCCTGCGAAAGCAGGGTTACGACGTACGGAGCGTCGCGGAGATGGGCCTCAAAGGCGCGAAGGACCCAGAACTCGCCCGGCTCGCCGAACAACTCGGCGCGAAAGTGGTGACTCGGGACCGCGGTCGGCAAATGGACGGAGGTTTTGGACGGAACGCGATCCAGATAAACTCGAAGATCAGTAGTTTCGCGGCGATCTTGAGGATCATCACCGGCAAATGACAGGCATTCTCGGCCATCCCGGGCCAAGCGCGGCCGAATGTTCCGCGATCCACAAACGGTGGATCGCGGAACGGAATCGGCGTACCGAGGATCCCGGTTATCGGGAGGAGTGGTACTACGAGCAGTGCGGTAGCTGCCGGTTCTGGTTGCCGCTGTCCGGCGAACTGGGTAGCGACTACGGCGCGTGCGCGAACCAGGCCTCGCCCTTTGACGGACGGGTCCGTTTCGAGCATGACGGGTGTGAGGCCTTCCAAGAGGCGGGAGCCTGGTCCACGCCGGAGGATCATGATGCGCATCGACGCTGGATGATGTACCTCCGCACGCTGGACAGCATGGACGAGGACGGTCTTACTTTGCTCCGCGCCGCCCTTGCCGAAGAGCCTGACCGTGAGATGGCGCTGGCCGTGATCCTCCGCGCGTTGGAGGTGGTGGGAGGGAGCGAGCGGCAGGAGTGGATCGAGCTCGCCCGGCCGGGGGAAGACCGGGAGCATGCCGAGGCACGAGTACGAGATCTCGACATCTTGGCGGGCGGACCGACAGGTGTGCCCGACGAGTGGTCGAACTGGACTCAGCGCCGGATAGCGGCGACGAGCTCGGATCTTGCGATGCTGGACCTGCTCGCCCAAGCCGGGCGTACCAGGAGCATCCGGCGGATGGCCGCCGAGCGTAGGCAGGCGATGGGCCACCGTCCCGGCACCGGGAACAATCGCTGATCCAGTTCCTCCGCTGCTTCGAGCGAGTCAGCGGCTTCTCCGCCCAGCCCGGTGGCGGGTCGGGGATCGGGCGCTTGATGACGACTCCTCGATCGCCTTTGCTGCATCAGCTCGAGATGTATGCGGATACACCACCTGCTGTGTACCAGCATGGACGCGCTGCGGTTCAGGCGTTGTAGCCGCCGTGGGCGTCCAGCTTGGCGCCCGTGACGTACGACGCAACGGGGCTGGCCAGGAAGGGGATCGCCGCCGCGATTTCGTCGGGGTGGCCCATGTGCTGCAACGATAGTGAGCTGAGCATGGCTTCGATGGTTTCGGGGTCCGGTGTTCCATGCCGTCCGTCAGCATGCCTGCTTCCACGATGTTGGCGGTGATGTTCCGGGGGCCGAGGTCGCGGGCGGTGCCCATGGTGTACCGCTCGACGCCTGCCTTGGTCGCGGCGTAGTCGGCCACTCCCGGGACGCCGGCTCGGGTGCCCAGCCCGGAGCTGACTGTGATGATGCGGCCGCCTTTGCGTAGCACCTGGGAGGCGGTCCTGATGATGGTCATAACTCCCAGGTAGTTGGTGGCGTGCATGCGGTCCAGGGCGGTGGTGTCGGCATCCGGGTCGTCCACCGTGCCGTTCACCGAGATCGCCGCGTTGTTGATTCCGGGTCGGCCAGCAGGCGGTCGATCAGCTCGGCCTCGCTCCGTTCGCGTTCCGCCGGGCTGAGCTGGTCGTCCTCGTCCCGGATAGTGGGGCCGCGATGCCCGGAGCTCTCTTCCACCAGATGCTGCCAATCACCTGGCACTCGCCAAGCGGACAGCCAATGACCAGCACCTGTACAACCTGACCGTCGCGAACACCCACACCTACTTCGTGACAGTGGGCAACGAGGCAGTGCTCGTCCACAATGCCGACCGCCGTCCGGTAAAACTGGAGTTCCCCGAATGGGACCCTGGCGACGGCGATGATGACGACGGATACCGCACACCTCGCAACAACCAGGCTCAGAACAGGGCGTTCAATGACGCGATCAGGGAGGCCGAAGGGCAGATCGGCCGCTCGCTCACGAAGGCGGAGCGCAGAAGGGTGCACGACGCGATCAGCAAGAAGGGGTACGGCTATCACGACATCGTGGATGAGGTCATCGGGATGTTCGGCGGCGGCGATTGCTGAGGAGCAGCCGGGCGTGAACTCATCCGGCCGCTCCTCGAAGACCATGGGATGACCCATCCGTAGTGCAGGGCCTGAGTCCTTCGGAGGCTACGCTGTTTCCCGACCCGCATCGCCTTCGTCTGGAGGAACGTCTCCGTACCCTCTTGGGCCTGCACGCGGTGGGCGTCGGCCGCGCGCTGAACATGGGGATCGTCGATTTCGATCCCGCCCCGCCGCACGCGTTGACAGACGACTGGCGGAGCGCCTTCGCGCTCCACCTCCAGTGCCCCTTCCGGATCACCTACGAGAGCCGGGTGATCCTCGGCTCTGGAGACCTCGCGTGGCTTGAAAAGGACGTTCGTCACGCTGGCGAGACCGACAGCGAGCGCACCATGTACGACTACATGGCGGACCGGGTCGATGCGACCTTCGCGGAGCTACGGCCGACCGTGACAGCCGCGCGGGTATCACCTTTCGGCGACCTCCGCGTCGAGTTGGAACAGGAGTTCATGGTGGAGGCGTTTCCGGTCAGCTCCGGCCGTGCCGAGGCGTGGCGTTTCCTGCACAGGAACGCTGAGCATGTGGTGTTCCCGCCTGAAGAGCCGCTTGAGGAACGGTAAGCCTTTGTCATCCTGACGGCGCTGGCCCCGGTGGTGTGCGCAGAAGGGCGGTGGATGACGGCAGGCTCCAGGCAAGACAGCAGTCGCCCAGGCCGGTGAGGCAAGGTGCTGACCTGCGCCCCGCAGCACCGGCTGGCCTGCTCGCACGCGGCCATCAGAGCGAGGCCCAGCACACCCCTGCGGCACAGCCGATCGCCCAGCTGCGCAGCGACGACCAGCTCCCCACCAGGTCAGCCGCACTGGCCCGCCGCCGCTTGGCTTCCGCTCCTTGCGTCCTGGAACGAGCACCGGCTCAAGCCATACGCCGCGCGACGATCGCACCATGTGGTTCGCGCCGCCGCCATCAGGCAACTGCCCGACACTGCCACTACCAGCGCAGATCCCAACCATGATCGCGATATGTCACTGGAGTACTAGACGAGCGCCGGAACTTGTTTCCCCGCCCTCTTAAGGCGCCGTCGTCCACTTGGCTAGGGGATGGAAATGTTGAAAGTCTGATCCGCGGGGCGGCGGATCGGGCCGTCCAAGAGCTCGCAGATATTGTTGCAGCAGATGGCGCTGCTGAAGAGGAATATCTCACACCGAGCCTGCTGGCGCTACTATCCGACAATATAGATGCGGTGAAAGCCGCGCTTGTTCTGGCTGGGATGGACGGTTCCAGCCCGAAGATCGAGGTCGAACGGCGGATAGTGCCAAAGAGCGAGGAGGAGATTGGTGCCGATATCGGTGTGGTTGTCTCAATACAAGTACCCGCACACGCGACAATCACCTATGGTGACCTGGCTCAGATAAAGAAGTCGAAGCTGCTGCGTAAACCTGGCCCAGGTTCAGACTCCTGGGCCATCGCTATTAGTCAGCTCGAAGAGCTGCTGCGCTGCAGTGCGACCGTCATGTATTGGCTAATTGCATAAAGTGGGGTCGTATATGTCGTCCCTGCGAAGATGATACCAGCCTTGCGTCATGGCCGAGGCAAGCCAAGCGCGGGATTCTTCACCGTTCGATACAGCGATATTCGGCATGTTGCCATCAAGCTTGGGCGCTACTTTTGTGACGTACTTCTTGGTATGTGGGTTGCTAGCTCCAACCCGGAAACGCTTGCCATTGCAGACGGAAGCAACGCACGTACAAGCCCTCATCACCTGTTCAGGTCTCGGTACGGATTGGTGACTGAGTTTTGCGATGATCGCAGACGTTGTTTCCAGCCCCGCGGCTGAGTAAAATATCGCAGGTCGCTCGGCGTAGTAGGCGTCTTGGGCGCCATGAAAAGGAACCCTGAGGGTCATCCCTTCCTATCGACGTCGCCGAAGTTGCTGTACAACGGGTACAGCTGCCAGGCAGAGCAGCGCAGCCCCTCCGAAAGCGGCACCTGCCGAGAGAATGGTATCGGTGGCCGGGTTGCCGTCGAGGGCTTTGAGGAAGCCAACGCACGTCGCGACGAGGGTGGAAAATAGCACCATGACCAGCAGCCAGGGAATCCAGGTACTGTTCGCTGGCTCAGAGACGGCCGTTGGTGGGGGCGTTGAAGCGGGCGGTTGTTGGGGGGTGCTCACAGGGAGGCCTTCTTCTCGAATCGGTCGCGAGATTGGATTTCGGGGGCGGGCTCGGACGGGTTCAGGAGCACACTAGCTAGTGAGATACGGCTGTGCCGCAGAGAGGTGGCCACGGTCTTATGTGCGCGATCCAGCTCGTCCAAGTCGTTCAGCATGGTCACGATCTTCTGCTGCTCGGTGGGGTCGGGCAGTGGGATTCGTAGAGACCCGAGGGACTCGGTCCGGAGCGACGGCGCTGCGGTGGCCGCGGCTCGGTCTTGCATCCAGGCGACAGACTCGTCCAGACACAGGTAATGGAATAGGTATTCCGGAAGGATCCGGCACTCTTGCTCCTTGAGTACCCGGAGTCGGATGACATTTGGACTCATCAGCCAGCCGACCTGGTGCTTCCGCACCAGTGCCGGTGGGACGATCGCACCCGAGCGGACGCATACGATGTCCTTCTCTCGAAGCTCGAAGTTCTCCAGCCGATGAGCTGTCTCCTCCGATACGAGCTCGTCTTTCTCGTCGCTGATATGTCGGTCCCTCAGGTGCCGAGGGAATACGACTGGCACCGATCCGCCTGCGCTGCGCTGGGCCTTGCCCAGCTTGGAATAGGAGGGTCCGGCCTGAATTTCGCACAACGAGTTGAGGGCGAACACGGAAGCCGGCCGGTTCCTTCGAGGCGACGATTCAAGGATCCTGACGGACGGCAGCCAAGTGGCGGCATCCTGGGTATGCCGGAGGTGTTGCTCGGCATGGTCAAGGCTCCCCCAGGCAGCCTTGAGCTCGTGCTCACGGTCGTTGTCCTTGCCCCGTTGGCGCTCGACATAGTCAAGCGGGTTGAGCGAGTAGTCGCTTCGCCGCAGCTCGTCCCTGTTTACAAGGGCGCCGGGCACCTGCTGCTCCGCAGCCATGGCTCCGAGAGGGGGTACGGCCTCTCCTAGATTCCTGTGAGCCCGGTAGGCGGAGAAAATACTCTCGGCGTCTATGGCATTGAGGACCTGGCGTGAGCCGCTCTTTTCCCCCATGTGCCGCGCATCGAGGAATAGCGTTTCGTCGCAAGGAGTGTCGGGGTGGCGCAGAAACCAGACGGAGACAGGTACTGCGGTGCCGGTGAACAGTTGGGCTGGCAGGGCGATGACACAGTCGACGACTCCGGATTCCACTAGGTTGCGGCGGACGGTTCGCTCGGCCTTGTGGCCCGAGTTACCCGCCTTGTTGGGCATGATGATGCCGGCTAGACCCCCCTCGCGTAGCGATGCGAGACAGTGTTGGACCCAGGCGAAGTTGTCGTTGTCGAGGGGCGGAGCCCCGTACGTCCACTGCCCCTTGCTGCGCTCACCGCGGCCGGGGTCGCTCATGTTGAAGGGTGGGTTGGTGAGCACGATGTCGAAGGGTCCCGGCGGAGCATGCCCAGGGCTGTTGTCCCAAGGGGCGTTGCGTTTGAGGGCGAGAGTCGGCGAGACACCGTGGAGAAGAAGATTCATCGTTGCCAGCCGCCAGGTGTCGGCACGCCGGGTCTCACCGTAGGTCCGCACCGCGTCCTCCCGTGGCAGGCCCTCCTCGTCCAAGGCGCAGGCGGCGCTCGCCTCGATGAGGAACCCGCCGTCGCGGGCGTACGGGTCATAGACGGACTCTGGCTTTCCAGGACCGAACTCGGAGCACGCCAGTCGCGTCATCACTCGGACCACTGCACGAGGCGTGAAGAACTCACCGCTGCCCAATGTGGCTTGGCGTTCGTACTCGTCTAGGAATAGCCCGAACACGTCCTCGTCGAGGCGGCTCATCGCGTCCACGACATGGCGAAGATCACGAGCGGTTCGTGGTTCGAGGCGCTGCAACGCTTCCTGCATGCTCGCGTGCCCTCTGAGGCTAGGTATGTCCTCGTCGGTTTCGCGGCCGATGTCTCGGAGCAGTTGGGCAGCCTCGTCGAGGCTAGTGAGGGTGCGAGCCCGGGCAGCAAGAATCTCGAACCGGTCGGCAGCAGTGCCGCGAAGATAGTGGAGACAGGCCAGCAGGTTTAGATAGTCGAGTACGCTGGCCGCGCCACGGATCCGATCGACGAGGGGACCCAGCAACTCGTTCACGATCTGCTGGTTCTCGGGACGGGGTTCGTCGACGGCGCTGGTTGGGATGCGGTAGGGAGAGCTGGCACTGTGACGGCGTTTCGCCGTCGCGGCCGCGGGCTTCCCTGTTTCTTCCTTCTTTCGGGCTCGGTCCCCGTAAGTGATACCGGCAAGTTCATCGGCCACGAGCCACTCGGGCGGGACAACCCTCCGGTCCAGCCAGCGCAAGACTTCCGACCGTCGGAAGTACTCTTGCCCGCCCGAACGCCGGAGCGAGGGAAAATCGGCCTCCTGCTTCTCCCAGATAGTGATGATCGACCTGCTGACACCCGCTAGCTCGGCGATCTGCGCTCGTGTGAGCAGTTTGTCCTTATCCATCGGCGGATACGACATGAGTGATGACCTCCTCTCCGCCGTGGTGTGTACAGGATGAGCCTAGGAGTGCATGGCTCAACGCCCAACTGCGCACTGCCAGTGCGCAGAATCTAGCAAGGATCCAGGAGTGTCGGGGCTCGCTTCCAGTCCAGAGGCGAGGCCACGTCTGCGGACTCAGGCTGATTTCGCGTACTTGCCCGAGCGTCCAGCGGCAAAGGGAGGACACACACAGTGCCGATTGTGCGGACGTACCGCGCGTGAGTGCGTACGTCGGTAGTCCAGTGAGGGCTTTCACAGGCGTCGTACGAGCAGTTCGCCGCCTCCTGCGGCGCCGTCGTGCAGCACGGTGAGGTGTGTCGTCCTATATGGGGAGGGATGGCGACAGTCGCACGACCGGGCCATGCTCGGCGTGCATGGAGCATCCTGTAGGACATCACGGTCGGCTACGGTTGCAAGCCCGTTGTGGGTGGCGCGCTGGCAGGTGATCGTGTCAGCAGGCGGTGTTTATGCACGTATTGGCGTGATCAGCGGCCGTGTCGGCCCGGTGACTGGGCCAGCGTAGCGGGTTGCCGGACGTTCGGGGCCCCGGAATCATCGTTTGACCTGGGCAAACGCTCCCAAGATCATCCCGCGTATATCCCCTGATCATGTTCTTACGGCTGCATGCGGGCACCGTTCGCTGCCTACCAAGGGCGCAAAACGAAAGACCTGCGGCTGTGAAACCGCAGGTCAGGGTCCTGAAATGCCGATCTAGGTGAGTGCCCCCGGCAGGATTCGAACCTGCGGCACCCGCTTTAGGAGAGCGGTGCTCTATCCCCTGAGCTACGGAGGCGGACTCCCGTAAGCCTAGCGAAACTTTGGCACTGCGTGCGACGTACCCCCACCCCCACTTTCGCAACGTTGGTTATGGCTGCTCTGAGCTGCGGTAAAGGCATGACAAGTGATCAGATTCTTGCGCATCGGGCACGGATACCGTCTGACGCTGTGACTAGGAGGCGATGCGTGCAGGCCCGTCGGCGGCCCGTGGTGCTGTTTGGGGCGTTGCTGGCGCCGGCGATTCTTGCGGGAGGGTTGCTGGCGGGGGAGATGCGTGGGTTTGAGCGGGGGGTTGCTACCGCTGGCGTCGGGGATGGGGCGGGCGGGGTGGTGAGGGTGGTGTTTGAGCCGGTGTTGGTGCCGGCGCCTGCTCGGCCTAGTCGGCGGTATGCGGCTGCGATGCCTTCGCCGGTGCGGGAGGTGCCTGAGCGGGTGCCGAGGGTGGAGGTCGGGGAGAGGGCTCCGGAGGTTGTGGAGGAGGAGCCTGTTACGCCGGTGCCTGTGGAGAGCCAGGACGGGTGTCCGGGGGAGTGGGTGGACACCTGGTTGTGGGAGTTGTGCAGGGATCGGGAGCAGGAGAGGGCTGGTGACAGCTGGCTGCCGGGGATTTGAACCGGGGGTGGGGGAGCGGCGTAGTGATCTATGTGAGGGGGTGTGGAACTGCTCTGTAGGAAGTCGGCAGGTGGGTGCGGGGCGGGGCTCGCTGGGCAAAGTGGGCTATTTGTCTCATAACAGCTCTTCGGAGTTCGGTCCGGGCACTCGGGGGGCTGTAGTAACGTGCGTGCCTGACCAGGGTCATGAGATTGCAAACGGAGGAGTCGAACGTGCCAGCCCCTCGATCAGCGGGTCTGATCGCGGTTGTCATGGCGGTGGCTTCTCTTCTCGTGCCTCTGGGCGGTGTGCCGGCTCAGGCTGAGGAGCGGGTTCGGCGGGAGGTCGTGCGACAGGATCCGGCCGATTTGACCGCGTTGCGGAAAGAGGCTGAGAAGTCGGCCAAGGAGCTCGAGGACGCCACCAAGGCGTTGGAGAAGCGGCGGGCCGAGATCGCGGCGTCCGAGAAGGAGCTCAAGAGCAAGCTGACCGCGCTGCAGGAGCTCGAGCGGCGGTTGTCCGTGATGCGGCAGCCCGTGTCGCAGATGGCCGAGTTGCTGTATCAGCAGCCGCTCATGGCCGGGGGGATCGTGCCGTTCCTGTCGGGGAGCGCGGATGAGAAGACGCTGCGCGCGCTGATGGACGCCAATCAGATCGTGGCCGTACGGCAGCAGGCCGTCGAGCAGACGAGCGCCCTGTACAAGGAGACCGAGCGGCTGGCCGGTGAGGCGCAGGAGTTGCGGGCCGGGAATCTGCTGGCTGAGGCGCAGCTGGCTGCCGAGGTGGACACGTTGCGGCAGCGGTCGGACAAGATCGTGAAGTCTCTGACGGCGGCGCTGGTGAAGCTGGGCATCAAGATTGACAAGGTGGGGCGGGCGGCGCTCGGGTGCAACCCGCTTCGGGCCGCTACGGCCGATCAGTATCCGAACGGGCTGATTCCGAAGGCGATGCTGTGTCCGTTGCAGCAGAAGGGGTTCAGTCTGCGGGCTGATGCGACCATCGCTTTCGTCAGTTTGAATGAGGCTTATCGGCAGCGGTTCGGGAAGTCCATGTGCGTGACGGACGCGTACCGGAGCTTGGCCGAGCAGCAGTCGGTCTACTATCGGCGGCCGGGGTTCGCGGCGGTGCCGGGGCGGAGCAACCACGGGCTCGGGCTGGCTGTTGACCTGTGCGGTGGGGTGGAGAGGTCCGGGTCCGCGGAGTTCGTCTGGATGGAGAAGAACTCCAAGAGGTACGGGTGGTTCCACCCCTCCTGGGCCTACAGCAGCCCGTTCGAGCCGTGGCACTGGGAGTACGATCCCAAGATCGATACGCTGCTCTGAGATCTTCTCCCTTCGATCAGACCGGGGCCACTTCCGCGCTGCAGAAGGCGCAGCGGGAGGCGGGCTTGGGGATTTCCGACAGGCACTCGGGGCAGTCGCGGGTCTTCGACTCGATCTTGGCGGCGGCCCGCTCCTTGAGGTGCGTGTACGGCTTCACGATCAGGAAGTAGACCACCGCGGCGACCAGCAGGAACGAGATGACCGCGTTGACGAGGTTGCCGTACATGAAGTTGGACTGACCGACCGTCACCTTGAGCGAGGAGAAGTCGGGCAGGCCGCCGAACGCGGAGATCAGCGGCGTGAGCAGGTCGGCCACGAACGACTGGACGATCGCGTTGAAGGCCGCCCCGATGACCACGGCCACGGCCAGGTCGATGACGTTCCCCTGCATGAGGAACTTCTTGAATCCGTTCATGGGAGTGAATCGTATCTGAACGATTACCCAGAGTTAGGTTTGATGGTGAGGGAGATTCGGGCGTGGGCCTGGGCGGTCGCGAGGTCGGCGGCTTGGGTGGGGGTTGTGGCCAGGACGATCAGGGTGCCGTCGGATCTGTCGTGGCCCGAGGCGGGAGGTCGCCTTGGGATTGACAGGACCGTGATGTCCTGGGCCAGCTGGCGGGCTGGGGTGGCCTCGTCGTAGGCGGCCAGGAGGGTGATCGTCGAGCCGGGGGAGATCAGGGCCGCAGCTGCGGCGTCGGCTATGCGCACCGGTGTGGCCACCAAGCCGGGCGGGAGGCGGTAGGCGGCGAGGAGGCGGGCGTCGGTGAGGGGCTCGCCTCTGCGCATGGGAGTGGCCAAGGTCTGGCCCGCTGGGATCGTTCGTACTGCTCCTGCCGGTGGAGGGGTGAGGGCGGCCGGGTGGAAGTCGGCCGGGTTGAGCGGGCCGGGAGAGAGGTCGCGGGCGGCCACCAGGACCGTGGGGGCGGAGTCGGCGGGGCGGGTGGCGATGAAGGCCGCGATGACGGAGACGGCGGCGAGCGCCGCCGCGATGAGGCGGCGGCGACGGCCGTGGCGCGACAGCCAGGACTGGATCACGGTAGCTCGAAGGGGAGCTTGATGCCGTCCAGGGCCGAGCCGCAGGGGCAGGCGCGTTCCTCCGGGAGGGATTGCACGGTCTCGGAGATCAGGGTGCGCATGCGGGTGACGTTCTGGGCGAAGAACTCGAGGACCTCGTCGTGGGTCACGCCCTGGCCGGCCTCCACCCCGGCGTCGTGGTCGGTCACGAGGGAGACGGAGGTGTAGCAGAGCGCGAGCTCGCGGGCCAGGATCGCCTCGGGGAAGCCGGTCATGCCCACGATCGACCAGCCGTTGCTCGCGAACCACTGCGACTCCGCCCGGGTCGAGAAGCGCGGGCCCTCGATGACCACCAAGGTGCCGCCGTCGACCGTGGCCCAGTCGCCCGCGCGAGCCGTCGCCACGGCCGTGGAGCGGCCCGACGGGCAGTACGGGTCGGCGAAGGAGACGTGGACCGCGCCGTCGATGTCGTAATAGGTCTGGGCACGTCCAGAAGTGCGGTCCACGAGCTGGTCGGGGACGACGATGGCGCCGGGCCCGTACTCGGCTCTCAGCGAACCTACGGCGCTGGGCGCGAGCACCTGGCGGACGCCGAGCGAACGCAGTGCCCAAAGGTTGGCACGATAGGGGATGCGGTGCGGCGGGAAGCGGTGATCTCGCCCGTGCCGCGGGATGAACGCCACGGAACGGGAGCCGATGCGCCCGACGGTGACGACATCGCTCGGAGGGCCGTAGGGGGTGGCGAGCTCTACCTCCTCTGCGTCGTCGAGCAGGGAGTAAAAGCCTGAACCGCCGATTACGCCGATATCTGCGCGAGTGACCATGGCGCAGAGAGTAGCCGGAGCGGTGGTGGGTCAGGGGAAGGCGAACGGCGTTCTGTGGATAACTCCGTGCGGGCGGGAAGAGGCTGTGGATGGCCGATTGCTGTGCGTGGGCACACATGTACGAAGAGTAGGATCGCCGCATGCGGCAACAAGGCCTCGGACTCATCATCCTCGCGCTCATGCTCGGCATGCTGCTGGCAGCGCTGGATCAGACGATCGTGTCCACGGCCCTGCCGACCATTGTGAGCGACCTCGGCGGGCTGGAGCGGCTGGCGTGGGTCGTGACGGGGTACATGCTGGCCTCGACCGTCTCCACGCCGCTCTGGGGAAAGCTCGGCGATCAGTACGGGCGCAAGAAGCTGTTCATCGGGGCCATCTGCATCTTCCTGGCGGGGTCGGCGCTGTGCGGGCTCAGCCGGAACATGGGGGAGCTCATCGCCTTCCGCGCTGTTCAGGGGCTCGGCGGGGGCGGGCTGATGGTGCTGGCCCAGGCGATCGTGGGAGATGTCGTCTCGGTCAGGGAGAGAGGGAGGTACCAGGGGTTCTTCGGAGGGGTGTTCGCCGTCTCCAGCATCGTGGGGCCGCTGCTCGGCGGGCTGTTCGTCGATCATCTGTCGTGGCACTGGGTGTTCTACGTCAACCTGCCGCTGGGGGCCGTGGCGCTGTTCGTGATCGTCGCGGTGCTGCCGGGGGACGACACGCGTACCAGGCACACGATCGACTACGCGGGGGTGGTGCTGCTCGGGACGGCGACGTCGTGTCTGGTGCTGATGACGACGTGGGGCGGCACGACGTACGCGTGGACCGATCCGATCATCCTGGGGTTGGCGGGGGCGGCGGTGGCTCTGCTGGTGGGGTGGGTGATCGCGGAACGGCGGGCGGTCGAGCCGGTGTTGCCGCTCGGGTTGTTCCGGGTGAAAGCGTTCGCGATGTCGTCGGTGGTCGGGTTCGTAGTGGGGTTCGGGATGTTCGGGGCACTCACGTACCTGCCGCTGTTCCTGCAGGTCGTGCATGGGGTCAGTCCGACTTTGTCGGGGGTGTATCTGCTGCCGATGATGGCCGGGATGCTCACCATGTCGATCGTGAGCGGGCAGATCATCTCGAAGACGGGGAAATACCGATTCCTGCCGATCGCGGGGACTGCTGTGGCGTCCGTGGGGATGTTCCTGCTCTCGACTCTCACCGAGTTCAGCAGTCTGCTCACTATGGGGCTCTACCTGCTGGTTCTGGGGGTCGGGCTGGGGATGACCATGCAGGTGCTGGTGATCGTGGTGCAGAACGCGGTCGACTTCAAGGACCTTGGCGTGGCCACCTCGGGGGCTACGTTCTTCCGGTCCATCGGGGGGTCGTTCGGGGTGGCGACCCTGGGGTCGGTGTTCTCAGGCACGTTGAACGAGGATCTGCGGCAGGTGCTGCGGGGAGTGCGGTTGCCGGCCGGGTTCGATGCCGGGCGGATTCAAGAGGATCCCACCGTTGTTCAGCGGTTGCCGCGGGAGTTGGCGCAGGGGTTTCTGCATGTGTACGCGGATGCGATCGCGGCGGTGTTCCGGGTGGCGGCGCCGGTGATGTGTGGTGCGTTTCTGCTCAGTTGGTTCATACCGCAGGCTCGGCTCAGGGAGACGACGAAAGCGGCGGATCTGGGGGAGGGGCTGGGGGCCACGTCCGCTGAGAGGTCGTCGTTGGCGGAGGTGGAGCGGGGGTTGGTGCGGTTGGCGGATGCGGATCTGCGGCGGGGTTATTACGAGCGGCTGGGGGCGTTGGCGGGGATGGAGGGGATCTCGCCGCAGGGGGTGTGGGTGGTTGCGCGGTTGAGTGGCGAGGGGTGGGTCGCTGCTGGGGAGCTGGCTGAGCGGGCTGAGGTCAGCCGGGAGTATGGGCGGCCGTATGTTGATCAGCTTGTGGTGGTGGGGCTGGTGCGGCGGTCTGGGGATGGGGAGGCGTTGTGTCTGACCGAGGAGGGGGAGGAGGCGGCTGGGCGGTTGTTGGGGTGTGCTTGTGAGGGGCTTCGGCGGTTGGTGGCTGATTGGGGGAGTGATCCGCAGCTTGAGCGGCTTGTGGATCGGATCGCGCCGGAGTTGCTGGGGGCTCCGGCTGATCGGCCTCCGTAGAGGGGCGGGTGGTCTTTGCGGGGCGTTTGGGTGCTCAGTCGGGCGGAGGAAGCCTGGTGAGTGTGGCTTGTGGATGGGGCTGGCGCATGGCGGTGTGGAGCGGTCGGCGGTCGGGCCTGTGGAGGTGGGGCTGTAGGGGTGTGAGCTGCGTTGTGGGAGCCGTTCGTACGGAGTCCGAGGAGTCGTTGGGGGCCGTTCGTACGGAGTCCGAGGAGTCGTTGGGAGCCGTTCGTACGGAGCTGAGGCGCTGTTTGCGTGAAGCTGTGTGTTAGCCGCGGCCGAGGACGCAGAACTCGTTGCCCTCCGGGTCCGCGAGGACCTTCCACGAGACGTCGCCTTGGCCCACGTCGGCGGTGGTGGCGCCCAGAGCCAGTAGCCGGGCTACCTCGGCCTGTTGACCGTCGATGGGGTCGGGCAGCAGGTCGAGATGGATGCGGTTCGACACGGGCTGTCCGCCGGGCGGTGTGCGGAGGAACTCCAGGTACGGGCCGACGTCCTTGGCGGAGCGCAGGCGGGCGTGATCGTCGGTGACCTCGTGGAGGGTCCAGTCCAGGGCCTCGTCCCAGAAGTGGGCCATGGTGCGCGGGGCGGCGCAGTCGACCACTACTGCGGCGATCGGTCCGGTGTCCCGGTAAAGCTCCCGGGGCTCCAGCACGCAGAACAGGTTGCCCTCCGGGTCGGCCAGAACCGTCCACGGGACGTCGCCCTGGCCTATGTCGGCGGGCGTCGCGCCGAGGTCCTTCAGGCGTGTGACCAGCTCCGCCTGGTGGGCGAGGGAGGTGGTGGCGAGGTCGAAGTGCACGCGGTACTTCACCGTTTCGGGGTCCGGGACGGTAACGAGGTCGATGTAGAACGCGTTGGGGTCCGGCCAGGAGAAGCCCTCGGGTTCGAGGTTGGTCACGCCGGGGCCCTCGCTGGAGATGCGCCAGCCGAGAGCCTCGGCCCAGAAGCGGCCGAGTGCCGCGTCGTCGCGAGCCTTGATATTCACCTGAACCGGTCGTAGAGCCATGCCGCCGATCATATGCCTCGGTAGATGAGCACGTATGAGCCTGTCAGGGGGCTGGCGTTCGGGCGCGCGGGGGCTGATTGCATGGCTCTGGAGCCGCTGGCGTGGGGGTGTGGAGTCGTGCGGGCGCAAGGCTGCGCGAGGGCGGGGTGCAGGGGGAAGGCTGCGCGGGACGGGTGGGGGTGGTAGGCGTGCGGAGCTGGGTGAGCGCGTGCGCGTGGGGGGTAAGGCTGCGCGAGGGGCGGGTCGCAGGGGAAGGCTGCGCGGACGCGTGGGGGTGAGAGGTGTGCGGAACTCGGGTGAGAGCGCGTGCGCGTGGGGGAAGGCGGCGCGGGAGACGTGGGGGTGAGAGGCGTGCGGAACTCGGGTGAGAGCGCGTGCGCGTGGGGGGTAAGGCTGCGCGGCGGGGCTTGGCGGTGAGAAGCGTGCGGAGCGTGGGGTGAGCGCGTGCCGGGGTAAGGCTGCGCGGAGGTTGGGGTGCTGGCCGTGCGGGTGTGCCGCGTGGGGGCGCGCTCGTGTGCTGCACGCCCAGGCGCCCGGCATGGGGTCATTTGAACGTGCGGGTGCGTGGCAGCTCTGGATCGATGAGGCCGGCCAACCAGAGGGGCGGGTCCAGGCAGGGTGAGGCAGGGCGCTCTTGGTCCGGACGAGCTGGACGGGCGTGCGACCACGCCTCTGCACGGACCGCACAACAAGCCCGGCGTCGTCGCGGTCCGACATGGACCACGCCATTCAAATGACGCGACCTCGTGGCGACGGCATCGAGAACCGCCGCGTGGGACGCGCGTACCCCGTCAAGAAAGACCCGAGGCGCTGGCTGGGCGCCGCATGCCGTGAGCAGCGGCGCGCCATCGGCGCACGGCTCCACTCAGCGTCGGGGAGCCGTGCGGGGGTTTCAGTTGGACGCGGCAGCGGGCGCAGGCGTGGAAGCCGAGCTGGAAGAGCTCGAATTGGACGACCCGGAGTCCGACGACTTGCTCTCCCCGGACTTCGCAGAGGACGAAGAAGAAGAGGAAGACGACGAGGACGAACGGTTGTCGGTCTTGTAGAAGCCGGACCCCTTGAACACGATGCCGACCGCGGAAAAGACCTTCCGCAAGTTGCCCTGGCAATTGGGGCAGACCGTCAACGCATCGTCGGTGAACTTCTGGACGACCTCGAGCTGCTCACCGCAGTCGTTGCAGGCGTACTGGTACGTCGGCACGCGCTCCTCCTTAAACAAGCTCTAGCACTCGAGCGATGCGACTGCTAATGGTAACCGATGGGGTCAAACACCTATTCCAACCCCCGCTCTCCGTACCATCCGGCCAGCTTGCCGCTGCGGCTGACGGCGCGCAGGCGGCGTTCGACCTGATCGCGGCAGGAGGCGGTGGTGACGACCAGGAGCTGGTCGTCGGCGCGGATGCGGGTGGTGGTGGCGGGGACGAAGGATTTGCCGTCGCGGACGACGAGCGTGACCTGGGCGCCGGCGGGCAGGCGGAGCTCGAAGATCTCCACGCCGTGCAGCCGGGAGCCGGTCGGCACTTTGACCTGCAGGAGGTCGGCCTTGAGCTCCTCAAGGGGGGCCGATTCGACGGCGAGGTCGTGGGCCTCGCCGGGCGCGGACACCCCGAGCACGCGCGCCACGAACGGCAGCGTGGGCCCCTGGAGCAGGGTGAACACGATGACGATCACGAAGACCTGGTTGAAGAGGTCCTTGGAGCCCTCGACGCCGGCCGCCCAGGGGATGGTGGCCAGCACGATCGGGATCGCGCCGCGCAGCCCGGCCCACGACAGGAACGCCTGGTCGCGCCAGTTCGTCCAGCCCAGGCGCAGGAGCCAGGCCAGCGTCGAGCTGACCACGACCGAGAGCGGGCGGGCCAGCAGGACCAGGATCGTGCCGGTGATCAGGCCGGGGACGATGGCCGACGGCATCTCCTGCACGTCTGCCAGCATGCCGAGCATGACGAACAGGCCGATCTGCGCCAGCCACGCGGCGCCTTCCGCGAAACCCCTGGTCGCGGCCCGGTGCGGCAGGCGGGAGTTGCCCAGGATGAGCGCCGTCAGGTAGACGGCCAGGAAGCCGGAGCCGTGCAGCAGGACGGCGCCGCCGTACGAGACGAAGGTGAGCGCCAGCACGGCGATCGGGTACAGACCCGAGGCGGGCAGGGCGACGCGGCGCAGGGCGTACGCGCCGGTGGGGCCGACGGCGAGGCCGACGGCCGCGCCGATGATCAGCTCGACGGACGTCTCGAGAAGGAACGTTCCGAGCGTCGCCTGGGAGTGGGACGTGCCGCTGAGCAGCACCACGGCGATGACCGTGGGCGCGTCGTTGAAGCCGGACTCCGCCTCCAGCACGCCCGCCAGCCGCGGCGGCAGCGGCAGCCTGCGCAGCACGGAGAAGACGGCCGCGGCGTCGGTGGAGGCGAGCACCGCGCCGAGGATCAGCGCCGTGGTGCCGTCGATGCCGAGCAGCCCCTGGACGAGCAGCGCGACCACGACAATGCTGACCGTCACGCCCACGGTGGCCATCACCAGGGCCAACGGGACGGAACGCCGCACATGGGACCAGTTCGTGGTCAGGCCGCCCTCGGCGAGGATCACCGCGAGCGCCGACAGGCCGATCTGCTGGGCGAGCTGCGGGCTCTCGAACGGGATCCCGAACCCAGAAGGCCCCAGAGCCAACCCGAAGCCGAGAAAGATGAGCAGACTGGGCAGACCGGTGCGATGCGCCAGACGTACGGACGCGATGGCCGCGATGACGGTCGCGGCGCCGATGAGGAGCCAGAGATCAAGCGTCATCTGGCTCCTCTCCCGTCCCTGTGTTCACATGAGTTTAGTGAGTCCGGAAGGCGTCATCGCATAGCGGACGTGGCGGTCGTGCGGCTCAGCGGGGACCTCGTCGATCAGTTCGCCGTCGTGCAGCAACGCGACGGTGGGGACGTTCGGGCCGACGCGGGCCAGGGCTCGATCGTACGAACCGCCGCCGCGCCCCAGGCGGATGCCCGTGTGCCGGTCGACGGCCAGTGCGGGCGCGATCACCAGGGCGGCCGTGCGTACGGCGTCCACGCCGCGGCGGGTGTCGACCGGCTCCATGATCCCGAAGCGGCCCGGAGCCAGCGTGTCAGGCCCGTCGTACACCGCCCAATCCAGGTCATCGTCCTCACGGAGCACGGGGAGGATAACTGTGGCCCCATGTTTCCAGAGAGCGAACACGAGCCCGTGCGTCTCCGGCTCCGACCCCGTTGACCAGTAGCAGGCCACCAATCCGGCCATCTGGACCCAGGGCTGTTCGAGCAGGGTTTCGCGGACCTTGATGGCGTTTGCACGCAGTTGTCCGGGGGAGAGGGAGGTACGCGCCGCGATCAGCTCGCGGCGCAGGTTCAGCTTGTCCACAGGTCCCTCCACTAGGGTCTACTCATGGCTGACTTCGACCCTGTGACGAAAGCCGTCGTGCCCGCCGCGGGTCTGGGCACCCGGTTCCTCCCGGCGACCAAGGCGACACCCAAGGAGATGTTGCCCATCGTCGACAAGCCCGCGATCCAGTATGTCGTCGAGGAGGCCGCCTCCGCTGGGCTCCTTGACGTCCTCATGGTCACCGGCAAGAACAAACGCTCGATCGAGGACCATTTCGACCGCGCGTTCGAGCTGGAGGAGGCCCTTGAGGCCAAGGGCGACGAGCACCGGCTCTCCCAGGTCCGCGAGCCCGCTTCCCTGGCGACCCTGCATTACGTACGCCAGGGCGAGCCGAAGGGGCTCGGCCACGCGGTGCTCTGCGCCAAGCAGCACGTCGGTGATCATCCGTTCGCCTGCCTGCTCGGTGACGACCTCATCGACCAGCGCGACCACCTGCTGCGCCGCATGATCGAGGTGCGCGACACGTTCGGGGGGAGCGTGATCGCGCTGATGGAGGTGCCCAAGGAGCAGGTCTCGCTGTACGGCGTCGCGACCATCGAGGCGACCGCCGAGGAGGACGTCGTACGCGTCACGGACCTGGTGGAGAAGCCGCCGGCCGACGAGGCGCCGTCCAACTGGGCGATCATCGGGCGTTACGTGATCGATCCGGCGGTGTTCGAGGTGCTGGAGAACACCCCGCCGGGGCGTGGCGGGGAGATCCAGCTCACGGACGCGCTGCGGACGCTCGCCTCGCGCGGCTCCGAGGAGGGTGGCCCTGTGCACGGCGTCCTGTTCAGGGGACGGCGCTACGACACGGGCGACAAGCTGGACTATTTGCGGACTGTGGTGAAGTTCGCGGCGGATCGCAAGGATCTGGCGCCGGAGTTCGTGCCGTGGCTGCGGGAGTTCCTTGATGAAATCAGTTGACGCGCATCTGGCCGACATTCTGGCCACTGTTCGTCCGCTGGCCCCTCTTGAGCTGGAGCTGGAGCAGACTCTGGGGGCGACGCTGGCCGAGGACGTGTCCTCGCCGGTGCCGTTGCCGCCGTTCGACAACTCGGCCATGGACGGGTACGCGGTCCGGGCCGAGGACTTGTCGGAGATTCCGGTCACACTGCCGGTGATCGACGACGTGGCGGCCGGGTCGGTGGAGCTGCGGGCCGTGGGGCCCGGGCATGCCGTACGCATCATGACGGGCGCTCCGCTGCCTGCCGGGGCTGACGTGGTGGTGCCGGTGGAGTGGACCGACGGCGGCACCGTCTCCGTACGCATCGATCGCCGCGCCGAGCCGGGCCACGCGATCCGGCGGGCCGGTGAAGACGTGCAGACCGGGGAGGTCGTGCTCAAGGCCGGCACCCTGATCGGGCCCGCGCAGCTCGGGATCATCGCCGGGGTGGGCCGGCGGCGCGTCTGGGCGCGGCCACGGCCCAGGGTCGTGGTCATCTCCACCGGCGCCGAGCTGGTCGAGCCCGGCGGCACCCTGCTACCCGGCCAGATCTGGGACTCCAACAGCTACACGCTGACGGCCGCCGTGCGGGAGGTGGGGGCCGAAGGCTTCCGCGCCGGCTCCGTCGGGGACGATCCGGGCGTACTGCTCGATCGGCTGGACACGCACCTGGTGCGCGCCGACGCGATCATCACCAGCGGCGGGGTGTCGATGGGGGCGTACGAGCCGGTCAAGGAGGCGCTGTCGCCGCTGGGCACCGTCCGCTTCGAGAAGGTGGCGATGCAGCCGGGGATGCCGCAGGGATTCGGCGTCCTCGGGGACGACCAGGTGCCGATCTTCGCGCTTCCCGGCAATCCGGTGTCGTCCTTCGTGTCGTTCATGCTGTTCGTCCGGCCCGCGCTCGACAAGATGCGCGGACTGCCGGGAGGCATGCCGGAGACGGTCACCGCGCGGACCACCGGGCCGTTGCGGTCGCCGTTCGGGCGGCGGTCGTACCTGCGCGGGATGCTGGCGGCCGACGGCACGGTCTCGCCCGCGCACGGGCAGGGATCACACCAGCTCGCCGCGCTGGCCTCGGCGAACGCGCTCATCGTGGTGCCCGAGGACGTGACCGAGATGGAGGCCGGGGCCGTTGTGGAGGTGGTGCGGCTTTGAGTGAGCTGACGCACATCGACGAGACCGGGGCGGCACGCATGGTCGACGTGTCGGCCAAGGACGTGTCGGCCCGCAGTGCCACGGCCACGGGGCGGGTGCTGCTGTCGGGCGAGACCGTGGCGTTGCTGCGGTCTGGGGAGGTGCCCAAGGGCGACGCGCTGGGGGTGGCGCGGATCGCGGGGATCATGGGGGCGAAACGTACGCCCGATCTGATTCCGCTGTGCCATCCCATCGCGTTGCACGGGGTGAAGGTGACGCTCGACGTCGAGGACTGGGGCGTGGGGATCACGTGCCGGGTCAAGACGGCGGATCGCACCGGGGTGGAGATGGAGGCGCTGACCGCGGTTTCGGTGGCGGCTCTGGCCTTGATCGACATGGTCAAGGCGGTGGATCCGGGTGCGGTGATCACGGACGTGCGGGTGGAGGAGAAGCTGGGAGGGAAGACGGGGCGGTGGACGCGGGATCAGGCGTGAGATCCTTCAGAGCTGAGTGAGAGGCGGGGTGCGGTGCGGGCGTTGGTGATTACGGTGTCGAACCGGGCGTCGGCGGGGATTTATGAGGATAAATCGGGGCCGCTGCTCGCCGATCTCCTCCGGCAGGAGGCCGGCTGCGAGGTCGTCGACGGGCCCGTGGTGGTGCCCGACGGCGAGCCGGTCGCCTCGACGCTGCGTGACGGGATCGCGGACGATTACGACGTCATCGTCACCACCGGCGGCACCGGGCTGACGCCCATGGATTTGACGCCGGAGATGACGTCCCGGGTAATTTCCCGGGAAATTCCCGGCATCGCGGAGGCCATCCGATTGGCGAATCGGGAAAAGGTGCCGACTTCCGTACTGTCCCGCGGACTGGCCGGGCAGGCGGGCAACACCTTGATCGTTAATTTGCCCGGCTCCTCCGGTGGCGTACGGGATGGCGTGGCCGTACTGGCTCCGATTCTGCGCCATGCGGTTGATCAGATCAGAGGAGGCGATCACCCGCGCTGACGGCGAATCCGATCGCGGCGCGTTGATCCGTGGCGACATCGCGCCCGATAGGGGGATGATGAGAGATGTGGATCGACTTCGTGGCTGGCCGGTGACCCTGAACGAAGGTCCGGTAGGCCTCCGGCCGCTGCGGCTGAGCGACGTACGCGTGTGGCGCGAGACTCGGCTGCGCAACGCCGACTGGCTACGTCCGTGGGAGCCGAGCAATCCTGAGACGCCGCTGTTCAGGACGGGGCTCGGGCCGTACATCTCGATGGTCGGCACCCTGCGCCGCGAGGCGAGGCAGGGGCTGGCGCTGCCGTGGGTGGTGACGTACGACGGGCGGTTCGCGGGGCAGCTGACCGTGGGCGCCATTGTGTGGGGCTCCGCCCGTTCTGCCCAGGTCGGCTACTGGGTGGATGGGGCACTGGCGGGCAAAGGGATCACCCCCACCGCGCTCGCCATGGCCGTTGACCACTGCTTTTTCACCACTGGTTTGCATCGGCTGGAAGCGAACATCCGCCCCGAGAACCAAGCCAGCCGTAGAGTGGTTGAGAAGCTGGGATTCAGGGAAGAAGGCATTCGGCGTCGCCAACTTCACATCGACGGAGCCTGGCGCGATCACATTTGCTACGCGCTGACCGTTGAGGATGTTCCCGGCGGGCTGCTCGTGCAGTGGCGTCGCGCGCGTGAGTCAGCGGCTCACGGGGGGTCTCCCGTCGAAGAGGTTTGACGATCTCGCGACACACCGCACCGAATGCTCGTCAATCAGTGACACGCGGTCTTACGGTGCGTGACGTGAGCATATTGAAGGCGCGACGAGCACATCCGCGTCTTCATGCTGCCCGGAGGTGGTCGTGAGCAGCGTCCTCCTCTACCTCGCCATCGTCGTGATGTGGCTTTGCGTCCTCATCCCGATGTGGCTGCGCAAGGACAAGCAGAACCTCGCCGAGCTGGCCGAGCTCGAAGAGTATTACACCGGCGAGCACCAGCTCCCCGATCTCGACAACCTGGCCCCGCCCGACTCCGACGAGGACGACGAGACGCCGCCGGTGGAGATCGAGAAGGTCGACGTCCGCCAGTTCCGCTTCCGGCGCCGCGCCATCATCGTCGCCCGCCGCCGGCGCCTGCTCTTCTTCACCGCCCTCCTCGTGATCGCCTCCGTCGTCACCGCCGCCGTGAAGGTGATCCCGTGGTGGGGCGTGGCGCCGTCCGTGGTCATCACGCTGGCCTACATGGCGTTCCTGCGCATCGCCGTACAGGTGGACGGGGAGCGGCGCGCACGCGTCCTCCAGGCGCGCGCTGAGCGCCTGCGGCGGCAGCGCGAGCAGCGGCGCGCCGCCGCTGAGGCGGAGGCTGAGGTGATTGATCTGACGACGTTGCATGCGGACGTGCTGTTCGATCAGTACGCGGAACCGCCCAAGCGGGCGGTGGGGGACTGAGTTGGTGGCGCGAGGACCTCTGGAAGTTTGCTAATCTGGACGAGTCCTTGGGGATGTAGCGCAGTCCGGTAGCGCACTTCGTTCGCATCGAAGGGGTCAGGGGTTCGAATCCCCTCATCTCCACCCAGGGCCGTTCTTGAGACGGCCCGACTGAAGTTGACGGGATCCCGTCTGATCGTCGAGATCAGGCGGGATTTTGTCGTTTCTGCTTCGGGGAAGGCATGGGGCATCTGCTTCGGCCGGCGAGCGGTGTGGGGGCGAGGTGCTCTGATGTGGGCTGGTGGGGAGCGCCATCAGGGTTGTCCGGGCGCAGACGTTCCCGCCTGATTCTGGCTACGGTTCAGCTGTGCTCTGGCCTCTGCGAGTGTTTCTGCCTGACGAGTCCAGTCTCCGCCGTCGAGGCCGAGCCCTACCATGTCGGCTCCGGCCTCCGCATAGGCGTGGAGGCGTTCCGCCACCTGCTCCGGGCCGCCGGTGACCGGTATGTCTGCGGCTTCCTCCGGTGCCATGCGGTGCACGTCCACCAGGATGCGGGTGAAGGATTCGATGGCGGCCGGGTTGTGGACGAGGATCGCATGACCTCCTACGGAGATCGACGGGATCGGGCGTCCGAGTTCATGGGCTATTTCACGTAGCCGTGCCGCCTTCTTGCTCAGAGCCGCAGGGCTGATCAGAGAGGGCGCCCAGCCGTCACCATGGAGGACGGCGCGGCGCATCGCCGCCTCGGAGTTCCCGCCGATGAGGATGGGCGGGACCGGGGCGGCGGGGGCGAGTGTGATCTCCTCCTCGCCCAGCTTGGTGGCCTCGCCGCGGATGAGGCCAGGCAATGCTTGCAACGCCGCATCGGTCCAGCGTCCTCTGCCCTGCAGCGGTGCTCCGATCGCGCGCCAGAACGGTGAGCCCGGGAAACCTCCGATTCCGACGCCGAGGACGACTCTGTTGCCTGACAGATGCTGGAGGGTCTGCATCTGCGTAGCGACCCAAGCCGTGGGGCGCAGTGGGAGGCTGAGCACGCCGAACTCCAGTCCGATCTTGTCGGTCGCGGTTGCGGCGGCTGCCAGGACAAGTGTGGCGTCGAAGCTTGGCGTGCCATCGCCGATGATGAAGTCGGGCATGCTGACCGCGTCATAGCCGAGGTTCTCGAGGTGTCGCGCCATCGCGATGTCAGGCGCGCCGGCCTGCGTCATGGGCAAGGTGGTGCTGATTCGCATCGTGATCTTCCTGAGTGTTCGGATCGGGATTGCGGCCCACGTTAGGAGCTCAAGCGGAGTTGAGGTCAACTGCGGAATTGTCGAGTTGACCTCAGCCTTGGTTGAGCTTCTACGGTTTTCGGCGGGAAAGGATCACTGTGATGGCATCTGTTCCCGAGCGCTACCGATACGCCGCTGTTCCGCACCTCATGGTGGACGGTGCCGCGGAGGCGATCCGGTTTACGTTGAGGCGTTCGGTGGCAAGGAGTTGTTCCGCATTGCCGACACGGCGAGGTCGCCAGGTGCGTCCTCTGGAGTTGCGGCGCATCCTGGAGCCGCAGAGTTCGTGAACGCTGGCAAGCACCGTGGCCGCCGACAGCGGGCGAACCTCGTCGCGCATGATCCCCCATGTATCCGGCAGGCTCGACGGTGACCGAGCCGCCCTCAGCGGGCTGCAGACCGACCGGGGTGAATGCGTCACGGGTGCCTTGCTCGGTCGGTGGTGGCTGTGCTCGACGATGCGGACGTTCACGCTGGCGGCGAACACCGGCTCGATCGCCACGGGCGTGTCCGGCAACGACTCTTCTGAGTGCCCGCTTGGGGTTTCGTCCCGGTCCGGGTTCAGCGGGCGGGTGCTGGGGAGGCTCGGGGTGATGTCAGGCTGCTGGTGGAGGTCTCAAGTCGCCTCCCTGGGCATGTCAATGTACGTTTGCGTTCCACCGGCGTTTCTGGCGCCGATATCGCACATGACCTAATTCGTGCGCCAGAGGGCGCCTCGGTGATCTTCGGAGAGTGAGCCGTCAACGAGGTCGTCTCCGGTGACGTGGCCCGCGGCGTACACCTCGTCCGAGCCTGGGCGCTTGATCAGCTTTTGGACGAAGAAGCTCTGTCCGGCGGGGGCGGGGAGGAACTCCTTCGTCCATCGGCCGCCGGACAGGTGCCAGAGCTCACTGGTTTCGTACTCCTGGTCGGCGATCACCCACAGCCCGCCCTTGCCGTCCGGGGCCGCGTCGCGGAAGGTGCGGTGCATCGGCCCCCATGTGCACGTCCACGAGCTGCCGTTCCAGCGGACTGCTACCGGCCTGGCCCTGATCGCCTCGGCGTCGTGTTCTTCGTTGTCCATGTCCCAGCCGACGTTGCCGATCACCCATGCGGCGTCGCGGCCGTACGGGACGACGCTGGTCAGCCATGGCTCCGGCACGCTGTCGAGTGCGCGCGTCCCCAGCTCGGGCAGCTTGAGCTGCTGCCATCCCGTGCCCTGCCAGCGCAGGACCGATCGGGCGGTGCCGTCGAGTGCCCACATGTCGTGACCCTGGCCGAACGGCTGGCCTCCCGGAGGTTCGCCCGACTGTCGTAGCCAGGCCTGGCCGTTCCAGCGCAGCACGAGGTCGCCCGCTTTCGCCCACCCGCTCGCGACGCCGACCGTGGACCAGTCGAGCTCCCGGGTGTCTTCGTCGGTGAGAACGGCATCGTCCCAGTGTCCGTGTTCGAAGGTGCCGATGAACATCTGGCTCACCACGTCGTCCTCGCCCGGAGGAGCTGTCGTGCCGAACACCCAGGTTCGCCGCGCCGACTCGGCGGCTATCGCGTAGATGGCGTCGACGGAGTCGGGGCCGATCGGAGGCCGCTCGAAGGTGCTCCACCTGCCCTTGTGCCACCGTCGGATGTCGATCTTCTCGTTGTCATCGTCGACCACCCTCACCGTCTGTGCCCACACGGCGCCGTCGGCGGCGACGTCCACGTCCATGATGTCGTTGATCTTCTGGTCTACGGAGAGCAGCTTCCAGCCCGATTGCCGCGCCGGTACGGACCGCATCTGGTCGGTCTTCAATCCGGGCTGTGCGCACGCCCGGGGTCTCGCCGGGATGAGCGGGAACGTTTTGAGTCTGGGGCCGGAATTCAGCTTGCGGATCTTCTCATGGATTGGTGTCGGGCTCAGGACACGACTGGCCGCGGTCGGCTTCGGCTTCACTTGCGCTGACGCGGTCGGCTTCTGCTGCTCGGCCGGCTGCTGGGTGGTGGAGCAACCGCAGGCCATGAGCGCTATCGCTACCAGTGACCGCTTCACGGCATCCATGATCCATGGAGGCTAGGGCGATCTGCGCAAATCACGCAACCTCAGGTGTCGGGCGGAGCGCCCGGCCGGGAAACGATCACGACCATGTTGGGGCGGGCTGGTTCTGGCTCGAATGGCGTTGGTGGTGTGTGAGCGCGCGAAGGGCTGTGGGATTCGGCCAGGCCAGCAGGATGAGCTCGTTGGTGACGGCGACCATGGGCGCGGCGGACAGGGGCTGGGTGACGCGGCACTCACCCGGCCTGCTGCGGCATCTGCCTCGATGGTGGGGCGAACCCCCTGCACCGGATTCGCGCCAACGCTGCGCAACGCCCGCATACACGTCTGCCCTTGTGATCGCGGTGAGACAGACGCGTGCGAAGATCGCCGCTTCGGCCCGTGTCGACGGACGTACCGGGCGCATCGGGAGGAGCAGCATCACGTGATGAGGCGATGGATGGCGGTTGCGACGCTCAGCGTGATCGGGTCAGCGCTCTACGGAACTCCCGCCGTCGGCGCGGCCACGGCCGGCGACCCCGTCGCGGCGATCCAACGGCAGTTGGTCAAGGGATACGGCGTGCGGATCACCGAATACGACACGTTCAACTCGGGCCGGATCTCAGGCTGGGAGCGATTCAAACCGACGAAGGGTGTCGTCGGATTCGGTGACGGCAAAGTGGCGGCAACCGATCTGTGGGACTTTCAACTGGGAGTGGCAGGCGTTCGGGACATCTGTATCGGCAAACGCATCTGGGACTACGACCCGGCGGACAAGCTGCCGAACGGCAAGAAGTGGGTCACCTTCAAATACCCCTGTGTACTGCGCCTGCAGACGGGACATCTGCGTCTGGACGAGCCGAAGGTGCTCGCGGCCGTCCTGGAGACCACGAAGACCACCAAGGCCTCCGACACCTACGACGGAACGCCCACGACCCTCCACGAAGGATCGATCTCGTTCCGTCAGCTATGGAACGTCAGGCCGGAGCTGCGCGACGGCTCTGTGAAGAATGAGCACGCCGACTGGGAAATCGACTGGCGGCTCTGGATCGGCAAGGACGGCCTCGTGCGCCGTGCCTGGTCCAAATGGCGGGAACCTGAAGGAGACAAGTTGAAGGGCCTCAGCGATGGTCAGGGCTGGTTCGGCTACGTCAAAGACGTCCGCTACTCGGACTGGGGCATGAGGCTCACCATCAAGCCTCCGCCCGCCGCTCAGACCATCGCCTTCGACAAGCTGAAGCACTGACACGGACGCTCGCTCAGCTTGCGCGCGGCCTGTTTCGCAGAACGAGCGACTCCGGCCCCGCACGATGCCGGAGCCGGAAGGTACCTCTTTCAGGTGTGCTCAGGTCACGGTGGCGGGCTGGGCGGACAGGAGGGTCTGGGACCAGCCGGTGGCGTCGACGGTGTTGGGGCCGGTGAGGTCGTTGTCCTGGCCGTCGTAGGGGTCGGCGTCGTGGTAGCGGTGCAGGGAGCCGTTGGCGGCGTGGCCGTAGTAGACGCCTGCGCCAGGGGAGAGGAGGTGGTCGAAGCCTTGCCAGGTGGCGTCGCGGAGTTGGTGGCGTTGCCAGTTGCCGGCGCCGTTGATGCGGTAGGAGATGAGCTGGCCGCCGGTGGTGGTGCCGAGGAGCCAGTCGGGGCCGGTGGTGGTGAGGGTTTTGAGAGTGAAGCCGGTGCCGATCAGGGTGTTGTCGGTGATGTTGGTGAGTGCGGGTTTGGTGGCGGTGATCGTGTAGCGGCGTAGGGTGCCGTCGGCTATGCCGTAGAGGTGGCTCTTGCCGTCGTAGGCGAGGTGGTCGTGGGTGTAGCCGGTGCCGAGCTGGACGGGGGGCTCGAATTCGAGGGTGTCGTTGTTGGTGCGGATGTCGACGCGGTAGAGCATGCCGCTGGAGTCGTTCTTGGTGACCAGCAGGGTGTTGAAGTTGAGGGTGGCTAGGGCTTTGGGGGTGAAGCCGAGGGTGGCGGTGGAGACGACGGCGCCGTGGGTGCGTTTGCCGGTGGCCGCGTCGATCGCGGTGTAGGTGAGGCGGCCGTCCGGGAGTACGCCGTAGATCGAGGCGCGGCCCGTGGGGGTGGGGGTGGCGCAGTTGCGGCTGGTGACGTTGCGCCAGGTTCGGTTGTCCGACTGGCCGTAGGTGACGCCGTTGAAGGTGGGTTTGATGCGCTCTGAGCCCTCGAAGCCCCAGGAGGCGGAGCCGTCGCCGTTGGAGTCGTAGCCGAGTTCGAAGTGCAGGTGGGGGTGGCCGTTGGCGGTTTCGCCGTCCTTACCGACCTTGCCGATCACCGTTCCGCGTTGCACCGTGTCGCCGACCGAGACGTTTCGGGACTGCAGGTGGATGTAGGTGGTGAAGTAGCCGCCGCCGTGGTTGATCTGGATCATGTTGCCGGCGTTGGCGTGTCTTACCGACTTGTTCACCTTTCCCGCGGAGGGGGCGACGAGGGTCGCTCCTTCGGTGCCGTGCTGGTCGGGCTCCTTCACCATGTCCAGTGCCGGGGCGTGGGCCCAGGTGTCCAGGCGCCACTGCTGGCTGCAGGGGAAGGGGAGTTGGAGATCGGGGGCCGCCATGGCGTGGCTGCTCGTTGTGGCGGCGATGCAGAATGCGGCTATGAGCGTGGTGGTGAGGGCGGATCGTAAGAGGGCGGACCGAGACACTGTTCCTCCTGGGCTCTGGGGCAAGAGGGCGAGCATTCGGTTGTCGGCCGGATAAACGCGGAAATGCGATTCATGAGGTCGATGAATGCCCGGGTGTTGTGGCTTCTCCACGGGGCGACCATAAAGAGCGGCGGTATATCGGCAGTATGTTGAAGGGGGCTGCCGTCGTTGGTGCATCGATCGGGGTGTGGGGCGTGCCGGTCGCGGGTGGCGGTGCCTCGGTGGCCGCTCGGACGGGATGAGCGGTGAGGTCCATGCTTGTTGGGGGCTTGTGGTGATGGGCGGCTCGGTGCTGGAGAAGCTTGCGTCGGGCCCTTTCCGTCCTGCTGCGTTTGGGCATCACGAGAGTTCATGACGACTTCGGTGGCCGCGCTTCCAGGACATTGGTCGAGAATCGGCTGGAGGAGAGCCCAGGAGCGGATGGCTCAGGCGGAAATGGGCTCTTCACAGGCGTCGTCGAAGGGCGGGTAGTGGTCGCCGGCCATGCGTTCGGCCGCGTCGATGTAGTCGGCGAGGGCGAGGCGGGATTGGGCTAGCCGGTTCATCTGGTCGTCCAGGCGCTGCAGTCTTGAGCGCATCGCGGCCAGTAGTTCGGGGCATCCCAGTAGTTCTGGGGTTTCTCCGACCGCGCAGGGCAGCAGGTATGCGATGTCCTCCGAGGACAGGCCGGCGCCGAGGAGGTGCCGGATCTGCTTCACGCGCAGTACGGCGCTCTCGTCGTACTCGCGGTAGCCGTTCGCGCCGCGTTCCGCGTTGAGCAGGCCCTGGGCCTCGTAGTAGCGCAACTGGTGGGTGTTCACGCCTGTCCGGCGGCTCAGTTCTCCGATCAGCATGGCAACCTCACTTGACCTTCACACCGGTATCAACGTTGACGATGCTGCCATGAACAGCAAAAGCGATACACCTGTGGCGGTCATCGGCCTCGGACTGATGGGGCGGGCGCTCGCCGCCGCGTTCCTGAAGGCCGGGCATCCGACGACCGTGTGGAATCGTACGGCCGGGAAGGCCGACCAGTTGGTGGCAGAGGGGGCAAGGCTGGCGCCGAGTGTGGGGGAGGCGCTCAAGGCCGGTTCCGTGACGATTGTCTGCGTCACCGATTACCAGGCCATGTACGAGCTGCTGAGCGAGAGCGAGGGTGGGTTGGACGGGGTGATGCTGATCAACCTGACCTCGGGTGACTCGGGTCAGGCGCGGGAGGCCGCCCGATGGGCTGAGCGGCGCGGCGCCCATTACCTGGACGGTGCCATCATGGCCATTCCGTCGGCGATCGGGACCGCTGAGGCGGTGATTCTGCACAGCGGGCCGGAGTCCTTCTTCGAGGAGCATGAGTCGACGCTTGGTGCGCTCGGCACTGTCACCTATCTGGGGGCCGATCCCGGGCTGGCTTCCCTGTACGACGTGGCGGGGCTGGCCATGATGTGGAGTGTGCTGAATGCGTGGCTGCAAGGCACGGCTCTGCTCAGGACGGCTGGTGTGGACGCCGTGACGTACGCGCCGTTCGCGCGGCAGATCGCCGCCACGGTGGCCGAATGGTTGCCTGAGTACGCGGAGCAGGTCGATGCGGGCGCGTTCCCGGCCGAGGTGTCGGCCCTGGAGACCGATGCGCGGGCGATGGCGCATTTGATCGAGGAGAGTGAGGCGGTGGGGGTGAATGCCGAGCTGCCGAAGCTGATGAAGGCGATGGCTGATCGCGCGATCGCCGCCGGGCATGGTGGGGAGCAGTATCCGGTGCTGATCGGGGAATTCAGCAGACCCGGTCGTGACGACTGACCTTGGCGGTTGACGGAATCCCGTCCGATCTTCTGGGTCGGGCGGGATTCAACGTGGCGAGGGCGAATCATTCGGGTGGGTCGAGGTCGTCGTAGGTGGCCACCTGATCAGTGGGAGGTGGCTGGATGTTCGCTTTGGTGCCCCAGCTCGACAGCCGGATGTCCTCGGTGTGGCGGAATCGCTCGTCGCTGTGCATGCCGGGCACGATGATCGGCCTGGCGTACGAGCTTCGGCAGCGGCGTACGAGTTGGTCTTTGCCGAGCCACAGTTTCCAGGTCACCGGGATCTTGGCGTATTCGCCGACGGGTTTGGCGTTGACCGGGACGCGGAAGGCGCTGTTCGCCTTGTACAGCTCGCCCAGGGTTATGCGGCCCTGGTAGAAGGTGGTGCGCACCTTGTCGTACGTTCCCGCCGGGCGTTTGACGGTGGCGGTCGCCAGCACGGCCTTCAGCGTGGCCGGATGGCTCAGCTCGATGGGACCGCAGGCCAATGTGAGATCGTTCGGCGGGCCCGGGTAGAGGAACCATGGCTTTCCGTCGGGCAGCGATTCCTTGGGCGGATATTCGCGTGTGTACCAGCGGTCGGGGAAGCGGATGACTCGTGATTCGGGCTTTGCCTTGGAGTCGCGATAGATCACGTCGGCCGCGACTACCTTGCCCTTGCCGAATTGCACGAGTTCGGTTGAATGGCTTGGCCGCTCGCTGAGACGCGATCGCGCGATTTTCACGCCGTGTGCGTCAATGAGCTGGCGTTGGAGAGCGGTGGCTGGGTCGAGGCGCGTGCTTGCGTTCGCATGAGGGGTTGAGGTTGCTGCCGCGGGCAACCAAGTGACCAGCCTTCCCGTGCACCACGTGCTCCGGGTGTACGGCTATGCGGTGAGCCGAGCTGCCGCCAGGAACGTGTTGCGGGATGCTCCCGAGGGGTCCTATCCGCAGGTCGGGCCCGTGTACGGCACGATGGAGGAGATCGTGGGGCTGCCGAGTGTGCTGGCGGCGTCAGGTGACCAGCCCGCGGCGGTAGGCGTACACCACCGCCTGCACCCGATCCCGCAGGTCGAGCTTGGTGAGGATGCGCGACACATACGTCTTCACGGTCTCCTGGCTGATCACCAGCGTGGCGGCGATCTCGCTGTTGGACCGTCCATCGGCGATGAGGCGCAGCACGTCCAGCTCGCGCGGCGTCAGCGCCACGTCGTCCGGGGTGTCTCTGGCGGGGCGGATGCGCGAGGCGTACCGGCCGACGAGCTGCCGCGTCACCTCGGGGGCGAGCAGGGCGGCGCCGGTCGCGACGGTGCGGATGCCGTGCAGGAACTGCGCCGGTGGGGCGTCCTTGAGGAGGAAGCCGCTCGCGCCGGCGCGCAGGGCCTCGTAGACGTACTCGTCCAGGTTGAACGTGGTCACGACGAGCACCTTGACGGGGTTGTCGACGCCCGCGCCGGCCAGTAGGCGGGTGGCTTCGATGCCGTCGAGCACCGGCATGCGCACGTCCATGACGACGATGTCGGGGTGCAGACGGGCGGCGAGGTCGATGGCGGCGCGGCCGTCGCCGCACTCGCCGACCACCTCCAGGTCGGGTTGGGCGTCGATGATCGTGGCGAAGCCGGTGCGGATGAGTGCCTGGTCGTCGCAGACCAGGACGCGGATGGGGTCGTTCACGAGGGGTCTCCGGTGGGGGTGCAAGTCGCTGCGACCGCGTTCACGACGGGCTTCCCGCGGGGATGCGGGCTCGTACGAGAAAACCGCCGCCCACCTGAGCGGAGGCGCTGAACTCGCCGCCCAGCGCATCCACGCGCTCACGCAACCCCGCCAGCCCCCGCCCACTGCCCCCCGGGGAGGCGGCGCGGGAGCCGGAGCCGTCGTTGCCGATCTCCACGGCGATTTCCTCCTCGTCGTAGCGCACCCGGACAACGGTAGGGCTGCCGTGGGCGTGTTTGAGGGCGTTCGTCAGGGCTTCCTGAACGACCCGGTACGTGACGAACTCGGCGCTCCGGTAGGTGGCGGAGTCGGGCCGGGCCGGTGTGCCTTCCTCGGCGAGCTCCACGGGCTGGCCGGCCCGGCGGGTCTGCTCGACGAGGCCGTGCAGGTCGCCGGCGGACGGTGTCGTCCTGGCGTCGCCGTCGTGGTCGGCCTTGAGCAGGTCGAGCATGTGGCGCAGGTCGGCGATGGCGCGGCGGCCGGTGTCGGTGACGGCGGTCAGGGTCTCCTCCAGGCGGTCGGGGGCGGCGGTCAGGTAGCGGGCGGCCTCGGCCTGCACGACCATGGCCGTCACGTGGTGGGTCACGACGTCGTGCAGCTCGCGGGCGATGCGGGTGCGTTCGGCGGCGCGGGTGGCCTCGGCGACGCGCAGGCGGCGTTCGGCCTCGGCGGCGCGGGTGGAGCGCAGCCAGACGCCGACGCCCCAGGCCAGGGCCAGCGCCAGGTAGAACACCACGTACCCTTCCGGCTGCTCGGGCGCGCCGAGCCGGTTGAGCGTGATGGCGAGCGCGAGGTACGCGGCGGACAGGAGGGTCACGGCGACGCGCCGGTGGCGCCTCAGGTGGGCTCCTGCGCTGATGAGCGCGAGGGGCATCGCGTTGCTGGCCAGCACGTGGTACGAGAGGAGCTGGTCGTACACGAAGCCGGCCGACACGAGGGCGAGGCTGACGGCCGGCCAGCGGCGGCGTACGGTGAGGGGGAGGGTCTGGAGGGCGATCGCCACGTACGCCAGCTCGTCGAGCGGGACGGCCGGGAGGTCGCCGACCTGCGTGCCCTTGCCGTGGAGCGCCGGAAGGAGAGACGCGGCGGCCAGCGCCAGCCCGAACGGTAAGTCCCGCACCGTGACGTCCCAGCGCTGCCACCAGTGCGTGAGGCGGTGGAGCTTGATGGCGTCCCAGCGCTGCCACCAGTGCGTGAGGCGGTGGAGCTTGATGGTGTCCCAGCGCTGCCACCAGTGCGTGAGGCGGTGGAGCTTGATGGTGTCCCAGCGCCGCCGCAGGCCCGCGACCCGGCGGAGCTCGATCATGAGGCGAGCGTAGCGGCCGGGCGGCGGCGGAGCGGGATCAGGTTGCCGCGCCTGCGGGCCAGCCACAGGAACACGACGGTCAGGAGCAGGCCGAACACGACGGCGTACGCGCTGCCCTCAGGCCCGAAGTCGCCGCCGGTGAGCAGGGCGGGGCCGGACGTCACGCCGTTCAGCAGCCCCTGCGCCGCGCCGCTGCCGGAGACCTCGGCGCCGAAGATGCCGGCGGCGGCGAAGTTCCAGCCGAAGTGCAGGCCGATCGGCAGCCACAGGGTGCGGGTGGCGGCGTAGGCGGCGGCCAGCATGCCGCCCGCCTCGATCGCGATGGCGAGCGCGCCCCACAGGCTGGCGTGCGGGTTGAACAGGTGCGACAGGCCGAACAGCAGCCCGGTCAGCACCAGCGCCAGGTACGTCCCGGTGCGTTGCTCGACGAAACGGAACAGGATGCCGCGGAACAGCAGCTCCTCCGTCACGGCGGCAGCGGCCATGAACCCGACGAGCCCGGCCGCTGTCGTCAGCGAGCCCAGGCCGTCGATGCGGTAGCCGCCGAGGAAGGCGATGTTCAGGATGACGGCGGCGAACATCCCGGTGCCGATCAGCAGGCCACGGCCGAAGGCGCGGGTGGCGCCCTTCGCGGCCACCTCGGAAGGCTCGCGGCGCTCCGACCGGCGCACCGCCCACGCGTACACGAACACCGCGAGCGCGGCCGTGCCGACGCCGAGAAGCAGGACGAGCAGCCAGTTTCCCTGCACGGCCTGGACGCCCAGGCTGCCGAGGAGAGCGACCGCGGCCACGGCCACGAGTTGCGTCAACAGTCGCATGAAGACTCCCTCACGAAGACTCCGCGACCGGAGCGCCGCGGTTACGCCGGAAACGTTAGGGATCGGGCGGCGGGGAATCGTCACCACGCGGTGGACATTCGCCGGTAGCTCGTACGGGGGACAGCGGCTTTGGCCATTTGTCCACCAGCCGCCCGCGTATGACCACGGACGCCGCCCCATGGCAGGTCAACACGCCGGGCGATAAGCAGCAGGCATGCACACGTACTCACGGCGTCGATTCGCCGTCACCACTCTGGCATGCGCCCTGGCCCTCGCCGGCAGCACGGCGATCCCCGCTGAGGCGGGCGCGCAGACGCGGGGCCAGCAGGTTCTGGACAGGGCCAGGAAGAGCTATCTCGGGCCGGACGCGAGCGTCAAGGCCGACCTCGACGTGCTCAGGAACGCGTTGAACGAGGTGAAGAAGGGCAAGAGCGTGACGTTCAACGCGAACGCGGGCCGGGCGCGGATCACGCACGCCCTGGGCGTTCTCGGCAGGGCGCCGGAGGCGGCCCTGGAACGGTGGGCGGGCCTGGTGGCCGACCGGGCGCGGGCCGGGAGCGCGGCGTACCTGACCAGGGAGCGGCAGCTCTTCGCCCTGTTCACCACGCCCCTGGCCGAGCTGACCCGGAAGTACCCGAACTCGCAGGCCAAGTACTGGCTGAAGAACACCCCGCCGCAGGTGCTCGACGTGGTCTTCACCGCCGCCACGCCCGATCTGCCGGTGGACCAGCTCTACACCTACGCCTACCTGGAGGGGCTGGTCGACTACGTGCGCGACCTGATCGGGCTGGGCAAGAACAGCGGTGACCCGACGGACGCGCAGCTCAGGAGCGTCCCCACGACCAGCCCGATCTTCGGCTACGACTACCTCGGCACCGACCGCTTCTTCCTCGACATGGACGCCGCCAGGGTGCCCGGCAGGAACTTCCTGCCCTACGACCCGAAGCGGATCGGCCTCGACACGAGACGCAACGAGAAGGGCACCCTGGTGGAGTCGGCGCTGTTCCCCAACCTGACGATGGGGCTGCAGGGCGAGGCCGCCATGCTGAAGCGGCGCCGCGCGCTGTTCCTGGCCGACGTCAAGGCCTACGGGTACGCCGCGCCCACCCGGGACGAGCTGGTCTACTGGACCTACGTGTACTACAACGTGGGGGAGTTCAACGGGCAGCTCAAGAAGTACGCGGGCAAGCGGGCACTGGGCGACTGGATCGCGAAGAAGGAGTACCCCAACTCGATCAAGGCGCTGGAGAGCTGGCGGATGCTCAGGGACATGAAGATCTTCTAAGCCGCCGCCCGCCGTGCTGAGCGTGCCCGCCGCCACGCCGACGCTGCTCGTCACCTTCAGTCGTCCCCGATGAGGGTCGTGCCCAGGGCGGTCGTCAGGTAGAGGACCGTGCGCCCGGAGCGTTCGCAGGTGACCAGCCCGCTCTCGCGCAGCACCCGCAGATGCTGCGAGACGGCGCTGGGCGTCACGCCGAGCGCGCGGGCCAGGTCCGTCGTCGTCGCGGGCGACCGCAGCGCCTCCAGCAGCCCGGCCCGCACCCGGCCGAGCAGCCGCACCGCGCTGCCCGCCGGGGCGCGCGTCCCGGCGGTCCACAACGTGCCGACGCCGCGGGCCGGGTAGCGCACGGTGGTCTGGGTGGACGTCCTCTTCTTGATCAGCACGTACGGGGTGCCGAGCGCGACCGGCATCAGCACCAGCCCGCCGGGCCCGAGCTCCACGACCTGCTCGGCCCGCTCATACGCCTGGATCAGCCGCAGCCTGCCATCGCTCCACCGCAGGTCCGGGTGCAGGCTGGAGAACAGTTGCCGAGCGCCGCCGGCGGCCAGCTGCTTGGCGCGATGGCCGACGTCCGCGTCGAGCACGGCCCTGATCCGAGGCCAGTGCGGTGCGATGAGCCGGTCGTAGGCGGTCCGCAGTTCCGTGGTGATCACGCGTAGCCCTGCCGCCGGATCTTCGGCGAGGTCGGCGGCGGGCCCGCGGAGATCGTCGCCGAACACGCGCCGGAGGCTGGTCCGTACCTGGGAAGCGGGCGTGCTCCGCACCGCGGCCAGGTCGTCGTCGATGGACCCGCCCGTGCCGCGCGGGGCGGGCACGAGGAACCCCGGCCAGCCCGGCCGGTCGTTCACGATCAGTGGCCAGGTGAAGGAGAGGTCGAGCGGACGCCGGGCCAGCTCGTCCGCGGCCCACCGCAGCCACCGCAGGTTGACCGGCTGCCGATCGCGGTCACCGAGCTGCTGCAGGGCGGACACGGTCTCCGACAGCGGCGAGACCGCGAATCTGGTCGCCGCCAGCTCGGCCACGCCCAGATCGACCGTGAGAGCCATGTGCCCGATTATGTAGCCCAGCCCTAAATGCTGTCGCCCCTGACGACCCGCGCCGGAAGATCGCGGCATGACGCAGAGCGAGGCCGAACCGCGCCTGTCCCGGGGTTACTGGCGGCTGTGGTGGGCGACGGGGATCAGCGGCGTCGGCGACGGGGCGTTCACGGCGGCGATCCCGCTGCTGGCCGTCACGGTGACGCATGACGCGCGGCTGGTGTCGGTGGTGTCCGCGGCGACGTTCCTGCCGTGGCTGTTGCTGTCGCTGCCCGCCGGCGCGCTCGTCGACCGGTGCGACCGGGTGGCCCTCATGTGGCGGTCACAGATGCTGCAGGCGGTGATCGTGGCCGCCATCGCGGTCCTCGCCGCGTTCGACGCGATCGGCATCCCGGCGCTGGCGGTGCTGGCGTTCGCGCTGGGGGCGTGCACGGTCGTCTTCTCCAACGCCGCGCAGGCCGTGCTGCCTGACCTGGTCGCCAAGCCGCTGCTGCACAGGGCGAACGGCCACCAGCAGGTGATCACCACGATCGGGCTGCAGTTCGCCGGGCCGCCCGTCGGGGGGCTGCTCTTCGCGGTCGCGGTGGCGCTGCCGTTCGGGCTGGACGCCGCCTCGTTCGCCATGTCCGCCGCGCTGCTTGCCACGCTGCCGAGGCGCGGGCGCGCGTCCGGCGGGCACGCGCCGATGCGCACGGCCATCGCGGACGGGCTGCGCTGGCTGGCCAGGCACCGTCTGCTGCGCACCCTGGCGCTGCTGCTCGGCGTCAACACCTTCTGCTGGCAGCTCGGCAACGTGTCGCTGGTCCTGCTGGCCACCCAGAAGCTGCACCTCGACGCGCCCGGCTACGGCCTGCTGCTCGCCGGGGCCGCCGTCGGCAGCCTGCTCGGCGGGCTGCTCGGCGCGCCCCTCATCGAGCGAATGGGCGCGCTGCCCGCCCTGATCACCGCGCTCGTCACGAACGTCGTCACGTTCGTCGGGATCGGCCTGAGCCCGGACGCGATCGTGCTCGGCGCCCTGCTCGCCGCCACCGGCTTCGTCACCACAGTGTGGAACGTCGTGACCGTCGGCCTGCGGCAGCAGCTCGTGCCGTCCGGGCTGCTCGGCAGGGTGAACAGCGTGTACCGGATGCTCGGCTGGGGGCTGATGCCGCTCGGGGCGCTGGCCGGCGGGATGGTGGCGCACAGGTTCGGGGTGGACGCGCCGTACCCCGTCGCGGGCGCGCTGCGCGGGATCGTCCTGGTGATCGCCCTGCCCGTGCTGATCCGGGCGATGCGCGCCGATGATCTCCAAGCCACTCACAAGCCGGATCCAAACACCGGCTGATGAGCTTCATCCCACGAGCCGGGACCCCGCGCGGGGCCACGGCTCGCCCACGGAAAGGGAGGGAAGAAATGACTAAGAAGATCGTGAACCTGGACGATCTCAGCAACGAGCTGCCGGTGATCGACGAGGCGGACCTCGGTCTGGTCTCCGGTGGCGCGCGCATGGAGCGCTGCTACCACACGAACGGCACCGAGGGCAGGCCGTCCGACGGCTGGGTGTCCGACTACTAAACGCTCAGGGCCGCGCGGGAGGAGCCTCGCGCTTCTCCCGCGCGGCCGAGGGGGGCCACATGCTACTGATACTCAGCGAACCCGGCGACACCACCGTCCGCATGGTCCTGCCCAAGCTGAAGGCCAGAGGCGCCGAGGTCGTCTGGTGGGACCCAGGCCAGTACCCGGGCCTCGCCCACCTGACCGCCCGGTTCGCGGCGGGCGGCACCGAGCTGGGGCTGGTCACCGGCGGCGAGACCGTCGACCTCGGCGAGACGACGGCCGTGTGGAACCGGCGGCCGGGACAGCCCGCAGCCGCGCCGCACGTCACCGCCGCCGACCTGCGGGACCGCGCAGGCGAGCTGTCGGAGTGGTTCCTCGAAGGCTTCTGGGACCTGCTGGACGCCCGCTGGCTGCCGGCCAGGCACCCGGTGCTGCGCAGGGCGCACAACAAGCTGGTCCACCTGGCCCTGGCCCAGCGGCTGGGCTTCGCCGTGCCGCGCACCGTGATCACCAACGACCCGGCCGAGCTGGTGCCCGCCTACGAGCGGGCCGGCGGGCGGCTGATCGCCAAGCCCGTCGAGTACGCCCCGTTCGAGATCGACGGCGCCCGGCACACCGTCTACACCACCGTGGTGCAGCGCAGGGACCTCGCCGGCCGCGCCGGGCTGGCCCACGAGCCGACCATCCTGCAGCCGTACGTGCGCAAGGCCGTCGAGCTGCGCGTCACCGTCGTCGGGCGGCAGGTCTTCACCGCCGAGATCGCCTCGCAGGACTCCGCGCGCACCCGCGACGACTGGCGCCACTACGACTTCGACCGTGCCCGCCACAGCGTGTACCACCTGCCCGACGACGTCTCCCGCCGCTGCGTGGACCTGGTCGCCGCGCTCGGCGTGTCGTTCGGGGCCATCGACCTGATCCTGACCCCGGACGGGGAGTACGTGTTCCTGGAGATCAATCCCAACGGCCAGTGGGCGTGGATCGAGGACCTGACCGGCCTGCCGATCAGCGACGCCATCGCGGACTGGCTCACGGCCGGAGAAACGGACGCGCCATGACCGCCCCCTTGAGAGTGAACAAGCCATGACCGCACCCGATCTGGGCCCCGTCCTCCACAGCGGGGTCAATCTGCTGCGTGGGCTGAGCCGCAGGCGCACCGCCGTGGCGGAGTCCCGCCGCGCCGCCGCCGCGTGGGCCGCCTCGCATCCCGAGCTGGCCGCCCAGCTCGTCACCAACCCGCGCCCCGGCTCGCCGATCGTCGACTACGACCTGCTGATCGACGACCCCGCCGGCGGCACCATCATGCTCGGCGTGCAGCCGGACGACGGCGCGTCCTGGCTGGTCGACCACTCCACCCACTGGGCCGCGGGCAACCTGCTGACCGTGGACGGCATGCAGGTCTCCACGCCCGAGGCGATGCTGATGCTCCGCTCACTCACCCGCCCCGGGCTGTCGCCGCAGGAGGAGCTGGTCCGGTTCTGCGTCCTGCGCAACGCCGCCGCCAAGCAGGACGTCGAGCTCGACGACGTCCAGGCCGCCGCGGACGCCTTCCGCCGCCGCCACGGCCTCACCAGCGGCGAGGCGATGCGCAGGTGGCTGGAACGCATGGGCATGAGCGCCGAGGCGTTCCACGACCACATGACCACCGCCGCCAAGGACGAGCGCTTCCGCACCCGGATGCGGGCGGAGCTGGCGGCCGAGTACCTGGCCCGGCACCGCGAGCGGTTCGCCAGGGTGTGGGCCGTGTGGGCGATCTCGGCGGACGAGCCGGTCGGCGTGGACGAGCTGCACGGCCCGCTCGACGGCCGCTGGGACGTGCGCCTCACCAGGGCCCAGGTCTGGGCGCGAGACCTGCCCGAGCCGCTGCGCGAGGCGTCCACGGTGGGGCCGGTGCCGTTCGAGGGAGGCTTCCTGACCGGGGCGGTGCTCAAGCGGGAGGAAGCCGTCGAGGACGCGGCCACCCTGGCCGCCGCAGGTGCGGAGGCCTTCGAGGAGTGGCTGGCCGCCGCCGCCGAGCAGGCGCGGGTCACCTGGCACTGGCTCTGAACGCCCGCTACCCGGCGGGACGATCGTAGATCCCGACCGCCCACCTGCCGGGACGCTCACCCAGCTCGGCCAGCAGCCGCTCGCGCACCTTCGGGTTCGTCAGCGCGTGGAGCTGGGCCGACTCGTCGCAGCCGGTGTCCTTGCCGAACATCCGGCAGCCCGTGACCGCCTTCGCCACCTCACGGACGGGGGCGTCCGAGGGAAAGACCCAGACCTTCAGCGTCTGCGGCCCATCCAGCCAGCCGTCGGGCGCGGACAGCTCGTCGTGGTGCATGCCGCCCCTGCCGTCACCGCACCGCGCGGCGCCGCCGCCCGACTCGCCGCCCTTGAGCCGCTCCGTCGTGACGACCCAGGCCCTCGGGTCCTCGCAGAGCACCTTGGAGCCGGTGTAGGTGCTGGTCGGGGTGAAGGTGACGGTGCGGGCGCCCAGCGTGTCGAAACGTTCGGAGTGGATGAGGGGCATGTCGAACTGCTTCGCCCCCAGCCGCACCTCGAACTTCCCTGGCACCTCGGGGACGGGCTGCTCGACCTGCGCCGAGTCCACGGGCTGCTGGGCGACAGGAGGCCCGGCCGGGCGCAGTTGCATCCCGGCCAGCGCGACCGTCGTGACGGCCAGCGCCGCCGCGCCCGCCATGAAAGCCCGCCGGGTGCGGCGGACGCGGCGGCCGCGCCGGATGATCGCGTCGAGCCCGGCACCGCCGCCCTGTTCCCGGGCCCGCCTGGTCAGCAGCTCTCGCAGGTCGCTCTCGGTGTGCGTCATCGCTTGACCCTCTCCACGTTCATGCGCCGAATGTCCGGATCGACCCGCAGACGGGTGAGTGCCCGGCTGAGCTGGCTCTTCACCGCTCCCAGCGAGCACCCGGCGATCTCCGCGACCTGCGTCAGCGTGCGTCCCTCGTAGTAGTGCAGGACGATCACCGCCCGCTGGCGCGGCGACAGCGCGCCGATCGCGCTCCACAAGGCCGCCTGGTCGTCCACCTCGGCCGCCGCGTCACGCGGATCGGCGGTCTCGGGCAGCACCTCGGCCGGCACCTCGCCACGCCAGCGCCTGCGCCACCACGACGTGTGGGTGTTCACGATGATCCGGTAGACGTACGGGTCGGGGTTGCCCTCGATCCGCCGCCAGGCCAGCCAGGCCTTCGCCAGCGCGGTCTGCACCACGTCCTCGGCCGTGCCCCAGTCGCGGGTGAGTAGGTACGCCATCCGGCACAGGCGTAGCTGCCGGTGAGCCACGTACTCGGCGAACCCGTCGTCCATCCGTCATCTCCGTCTCGTCGGTCGTCCGGTGATGACTACCGGTTGGCGGGCGGATTCGGATTACAGCGACTTTTCGCGAGGAGGCTCAGGCCGTGACGAGCAGGGCGCGGACCCGGCCCGGCGTGTGTCCCAGCTCGGCCCGCATCACCCTGGTCAGGTGGGCCTGATCGCTGAAGCCCAGGCCGGCCGCGAGCTGGGCGAGGTCCTGTTCGCCCTGGTCCAGGCGGGCCAGCGCGCGGCTGACCCGGACGCGGTTGCGGTAGCGGCTCACCGGCATGCCCACGTGGTGCCGGAACGTGTGGCTCAGGTGGGAGGGGGACGTCTCCAGCAGCCGGGCCAGCTCCACCAGGCTCGTCCCGGCCAGCGGGTCGGCCAGGATCGCCTCCCTGGCGCGGTCGGCCAGTTCGGCCCGTCCCGGTGGCGGGGCGGCGTCGTCCGGCTGTTCGCGCAGGGCCAGGCGCAGGAGGTCGAGCACGGCCTCGGCGGCGGCGAAGGCGGGGTCGGCGCCCGTACGCACAAGCAGCCGGTGGGCCAGCTCCAGCCGCGCGTCCACCCGCACGGCCCGCGACCGCGCCGCCACCCGCACCCGCATCCCAGCGGTCAGCTCGCCACCCCCTACCAGCCCGCCACCCCCCACCAGCCCGCCACCCCCCACCAGCCCGCCACCCGAAACGCCTTCGCTCGAAAAGCCGCCGCCCGGCGCCTCGCCACCGGCGAACGCGACCGCCGTGCACACATCACCCCCCGCCGGATGCGCGAACCGCAGCTCCTCCCCCGGCAGATGCAGGTACCCCACGGCAGGCTCGACCACCACCCGCCGCCCGCCGACCTCCGCCCGGAACCGCCCCCGCCGCACCAGCACCACATGCGCCGACGGCGCCGGCTCCGGAGCCGACCAGCGGGCGTGATCGTCGGTGCACTCGACCGCCCGGATCGCGAAGTGCCGGCTCTCGATCACCGTCCTGGTAGTACGCACCGCACCACGGTACGACAGCCCCCGAATCCGCACATTCGTTCAAGACCGGACACCCGCCTTCACCCCATCCTGGGCGAATGATCAATCGTGGCCGGATGCTGGCCGTGCTGCTCACCGGCCAGGTCATGGCCTCCATGGACGGCTCCATCGTCTCGGTGGCCGCCCAGACGATCCGCGACGACCTGCGGGCGGACGGCGCCGCGATCCAACTGGTCGTCTCCGGCTACCTGCTGACCACCGGCGTGCTGCTGGTGACCTGCGCCCGGCTGGGCGACGTGATCGGGCACCGCCGGGCGTTCCTGCTGGGGCTGGCCTGGTTCACCGGCGCGTCGCTGCTGTGCGGGCTGGCGCCCACGGCGGCGGCGCTGGTGCTGGCGCGTGTCGCGCAGGCGGTGGGCGCGGCGCTGCTGACGCCACAGATCTTCGCGCTGATCCTCCAGCACTTCGACGGGGCGGCCCGCCGCCGGGCGATCGGCGTCTACAGCATGGTGCTGGCGCTCGGGGTGGCGCTGGGCCAGGTGGTCGGCGGGCTGGTGGCCGGGGCGGATCTGTTCGGGCTGTCGTGGCGGCCGATTTTCCTGATCAACGTGCCGATCGGGGTGGTCGTGGTGGCGGCAGGGCTGCGGGTGCTGCCGGGCTCGCGTCCGGACGGGCGGGCGCGGCTGGACCCGGCGGGTGTGGCGGTGCTGACGGTGGCGATGACGGCGCTGGCCGCCCCGCTCATCTTCGGGCCTGACCAGGGCTGGCCCGGCTGGGCGTGGGTCTCGCTGGCGGGCGGGGTGGCGCTGCTGGCGGGGTTCGCCTGGTACGAGACGCGGGCGCGGCATCCGCTGCTGGATCCGGCGGCGCTGCGGCCGGAGGGGGTGAAGCCGGGGCTGGCGGCGTGCTGGATCATCATGGGCTGCTACACCGTCTTCCTGCTGATCCTGACCCTGCATCTGCAGGACGCGCTCGGTTACTCGCCGTTGCGGGCGGGGCTGGCGTTCGTGCCGTACACGGTGGGGTTCGGGACGCTGAGCCTGACCTGGAGCCGCTATCCGGCGCGGCTGCGGGAGGCGCTGCCGGTGGCGGGCCCGCTGGCGTTCGCGGCCGGAGCAGCCGGAACGGTGGGAGTGGTCGGACTGCACTGGTACGAGGTCGGCTTGGTGCCGCTGCTGATGCTGGCCGGCGCCGGGCACGCGGCCGGGTACAGCCCGCTGATCGCGCGGATCACGTCCCTGGTGGAGCCGCGCCTGGCCTCCGCCGTGTCGGCGCTGAACTCCACCGGCCCGGTGCTCGCCGGGGTGACCGCCGTGGCCGGGCTCGGCAGCGTGTACTTCGCCGCACCCACCTCCGCCGAGGGGCTGCGGCGGGTGGTCGGCGTCGCCGTCGTGCTGCTCCTGGCCGGTGCGGTCTGCGCCGCCCGGGTCACCCGAGTGAAAGATCCTGCAAAGAAGCGATATGGCGGAAAGAGAGCCCCGGTGCACCGGCGGTAGCGTGAGCAATCCGGGGGTCTCGCAGGATGGTGCCATGGTCGGGATGGTGTGGGAGGACGCGCCGTACCCGATGCTGGCGGTCAGCACGTCGGGGGTCGTCGAGCAGGCGAACGAGGCGGCCAGGCTGCTGCTGTCCGGCACCGGCGTCGGCGAGCGGCTGGAGCGAGCCGCGCCCGAGTGGCTGTCGCGGGCGCACGACAGACTCGCCTCAGGGGGGCGCGCCGGAGGCGCGGAGCCGTGCGGCGAGCTGGGCGGCCGGATGTTCCAGGCCCATGCCGTGTACGCGACGGGCGACCGGATCGTCTGGTGGCTCATCGACGTCACCGGCAGGCAGCACGCGATGGACTCGCTGCGCGAGTGGACCGCGTTCATGGCCGAGGCCTCCGACGAGCTGCTGCCCTCGCTGAACCTCGACCGCTGCCTGGAGGTGACCGCCTGCCTGGCCGCCCGCCGCCTGGCGGACGCCGCGCTGGTCGTCCTGCCGAGAGCGGGCCGCAGGTACGCGATCGCCCGCTGCGGCGCCGCGGGCGAGGCGGCCACGTGGGAGACGAACATCGACCCCAGTACGCTGCCCGGCCTGCCCGAGGCGTTGCAGGGCTTCCCGCCGGTGCCCACGCGCTGGATCGACCCGGCGGAGGCTCCCGGCTGGGTGCTCGGGGACAGGCGCGCCGAAGTGGGCTCGGTGGCGGTGGCCGCCCTGCCCGGCCACGGGCTGCCCGCGGGGGCGCTGGTGCTCGTGCGAGGCGCGCGAGAGGGCTTCTCGCCGGACGAACGGATCTTCGTCCGGCTGTTCGCCCAGTGGGCGGGCTCCGCCATCTCGGTCGCCCGCCTGTACGTCGAGCAGGCGATGATCACCGAGACCTTGATGGCGGAGCTGCTGCCGCCTCCCACGCCGGCGCTGAACGGGGTGGAGCTGGCGGCGCGTTACCGGCCGGCGGGCTCCAGCGAGCGGGTCGGCGGCGACTTCTACGACGTCCATCCGGTGGCGGGCTCGGGGCAGGAGTCGCTGGTGGTGCTCGGCGATGTGGCGGGCAAGGGGCTGGAGGCGGCCGTGCTCACGGGCAGGATCCGCAACACCCTGCGCGCGCTGCTGCCGCTGGCCGACGACCATCACCGCGTGCTGGAGCTGCTGAACGGGGTGCTGGTCACCGACGGCGATCAGGCCCGTTACGTCACGCTGGTGCTGGCCTCGTTCCAGCGTCGCGGCACGCGGGTGGCGCTGCGGCTGACCAGCGCCGGGCACCCGGCGCCGCTGATCCTGCGCAACGACGGCCGGGTCGAGACCGTCCCGGCCGTGGGCACGCTGATCGGGGTGCTGGACGACATCACCAGCGTCACCGACTCGGTGGTGCTGGAGCCGGGCGAGACCTGCCTGCTCTACAGCGACGGCATCATCGAGGCCAGAGGCGGCCCGCTCGGCCACGAGTTCTTCGGCGAGGAGCGGCTGAGCGAGCAGCTCCGCCAGAGCTCGGGCATGCCTCCCGAGGCGGTGGCGGAGCGCGTGCAGATGCTGGCCTCCGAGTGGGTCGGCGAGGGCGAGCACGACGACATGGCGGTCGTCGCCATCTCGGCCCCCCGCACGGCGGGTGCGGAGCAGCCATGACGGACGGCGTCGAGGAGCGGGTGGAGGCGCTGTGGACGGCGGCGACGGCCGGCGACGAGCCCGCCGCGACCGCCGTGGCGACGGGCGCGCTCGACGCGGGCATGCCCATGGAGACCCTGCTGCTGGAGGTGGTAGCGGGCGTGCAGGCCCGCGTCGGCCGGGAGTGGGCGGCCAACCGCCTCTCGGTCGCCCAGGAGCACACGGCCACGGCGGTGAACGAGCGCGTGCTCGCCACCCTGGCCCACCGCATGCCCGGTCAGGACGGTCCGGGCAGGGGGCGGATCATGGTGGCGTGCATCGACGGCGAGTGGCACGCCTTCCCCGCGCGGCTGCTGGCCGAGGTGCTGCGGGTGCGCGGCTGGCACGTCGACTACCTGGGCGCGCAGGTCCCCACGCCGCACCTGGTCGCCCACCTGCACCTGACGAACCCGGACGCGGTGGCGCTGTCCAGCTCGCTGGCCATCCGGCTGCCGGCCGCGCACGCGGCGATCACCGCCTGCCAGGCGGCGGGCACGCCGGTGGTGGCCGGGGGCGCCGCGTTCGGCCCGGACGGCCGCTACGCCCGGCTGCTGGGCGCCGACGGCTGGGCGCCGGACGCCCGCGCCGCCGCCGACCTGCTGGCCGCCGGGCCGCTGCCGCGCCGGACCGGCTCCCGCGAGGAGCCGCTGGGGCTGGCCGACCGGGAGTACACCGAGCTGACCCGCTCCGCCGGGGACCTCGTCGGCGGCATCGTGACGGAGCTGGCCCGCGGGCCCGAGCCGGCGGGCTGCACCGAGCAGCAGCTCGGGCAGCTCGCGGAGCAGGTCGCCTACCTCGTGGACTTCCTCCGGGCCGCCCTGTACGTGGACGACCCGAAGCTGTTCTCGGCGTTCGTGGGCTGGATGCGGCACGTGCTCACGGCGCGCGACATCCCCGGGTCGCTGCTTCCTGCCGCGCTGGACGCGCTGTCCGGACGCCTCGACGGGTTCCCACGCGCCCTCGACATGGTGGCGCGGGCGCGAGCCCGGTGCCCGTGAGCTACCCCTCGGGAGGCAGGGCGAAGTAGTCCTCCGAGTCGTCCAGCTCGAAGCAGTGGCGGCCGGGCAGCGGCAGCGGGTCGTCGAGCGAGATGTGCCGCATCTCGCCCTCCAGGAGCAGCCCGTCGGGGCGGTCCTGCCGCGGCTGCTCGGCCCGCGTCTGCGGCTCGCCGTGCGCGAGCTCGCCGTCCCGGTCGAGCAGCAGCCAGATCGCGTCGTGGACGTCGGCGACGAACTCGGCCGCGTCCTCCTCGCTCGCCGCCGGATCCTGCTCGCGGTAGGCCGCGCGGGCGGTCGCGAGGAAGCGTTCCAGGTCCACGATCACCACGTCGCGGCGGGTCCGGACGCTGATCTTCATGCCCTGTACGGGAGCGATCCGCTCGTCCATCGCCTCAACGTACCGGATTTCTAACGCACGTAGATGTCCGGACGCGGCGCCGCCGGCATGCGGTCGCCGAGGAAGAAGCCGGTGTGCGGCGGCTGGTTGTAGGCGGTGTTCTGCCACGCCACCGACACGCGGTAGAGCGGGTCGTGCATCAGCGTGTAGATGCGCCGGTCCGTCGGCGTGGTGGTGGAGTAGATGCGCAGGGCGGTGTTGTTGCTGGTCGGCCAGACGACCTCCTCGCGCCAGTCGCCGAACAGGTCGGCCGACAGCGACGGGGTGGCCTTGGTGCCGTTGTTGGAGTGCACGCCGGAGGCGGTCAGCAGGCGGGTGTCGGCGTCGGTGCCGTACTTGTCGATCCTGGTCTGGTCGAGCAGCTCCCTGACGGGGTCGGCGTCCCACCAGATGAGGAAGTTCACGGAGGACGGCTCGCGACCGGCGTTGTTGCCGGTGACGCTGCGTAGCTGGGTGTCGGAGGCGGACCAGAACTCGCTGGCCACCCTGACCGTCGAGATGTCGCCCGCCACGCCGCGGCCGTTGTCGGAGCCGGAGGCGGTGGACCACAGGATCGAGCCGTTGCGCGGGTCGATGTAGAGGGAGCCGGGCTGCGAGGTGGACTCACTGACCTTGAAGTACTCCAGCCCCGCCCTGGCCGGGTCGAGGTCGCCCAGGTGCTGGGCGTCGCCGTGGCCGGTGCGGGTGCTCCACATGCCGGTGCCGTTGTCGTTGACGGCCATGGCGCCGTAGACGATCTCGTCGCGGCCGTCCTGGTCGACGTCGCCGACGGACAGGCTGTGGCTGCCCTGCCCGGCGTACTGCGAGCCGGCCGAGTTGCTGTCGAACGTCCAGCGCTTGGTGAGCGCGCCGTTGCGGAAGTCCCAGGCGGCGATGACGCTGCGGGTGTAGTAGCCGCGCGCCATGATCAGCGAGGGGCGCTCGCCGTCCAGGTACGCGGTCCCCGCCAGGAAGCGGTCGACCCGGTTGCCGTAGCTGTCGCCCCACGAGGAGACCGTGCCGCGCGGCGGGTCGTAGTTCACGGTCGACATCGCGGCGCCTGTCAGGCCGTTGAACATGGTCAGGTACTCGGGGCCGCTGAGCACGTACCCGCTGGAGTTGCGATGATCGGCGCCGGAGCTGCCGATCACCGTGCCGGCGCCGTCCCTGGTGCCGTCGGCGGTCTTCATCGCCACCTCGGCCCGGCCGTCGCCGTCGTAGTCGTAGACCTGGAACTGGGTGTAGTGCGCGCCCGCGCGGATGTTGCGGCCCAGGTCAATGCGCCACAGGCGGGTGCCGTTCAGCCGGTACGCGTCCACGTACACGTTGCCGGTGTAGCCGGACTGGGAGTTGTCCTTGGCGTTGGACGGGTCCCACTTGAGCACGATCTCGTACTGCCCGTCGCCGTCCACGTCGCCCACGCTGGCGTCGTTGGCGCTGTAGGTGTAGGCGACCCCGTCGGGGGTGGTGCCGCCGGACGGGGGCTGGATGGGCACGTCCAGATAGGCGCCGCCGGTGAAGCGCAGCGAGGCGGGCGAGGCGGCCTGCTCGGCCCCGTTGACGACGGCGCGGACGGTGTAGGAGGCGTCGGCGGCGGCGCCGCTGTCGAGGTAGTTGGTGGAGCTGGTGAGGGCGGTGGCGACCCTGGTCGAGCCGCGGTAGAGGTTGAAGGAGACGCCGTCGGGGTCGGTGCCGAGCAGCCGCCACGAGACGAGGTTGCCTGAGCCGGATCGTACGCTGATCAGCCCCCGGTCCAGGTCCTCCATCTGTTTCGTGGGCGGCGCGGCTTGGGCGGGGGCGGTGGGGATCGTGATCGCGGCCAGGGCCAGGACGGTGGCCGCGGCGGCCAGGTGCAATCGCATGACTTTTTCCTTCACAGCGGCGGGTAAGCGCTTTCCCGATAGGCTAAAAGAAAGTTTCATGGGGTCGGCGACACAATTGATAGCGTTAACAGGCTGGCGCGGAGATTGCGGGCGGTGGAAAATGAGGCCCGACCTGCGGGGATGGTCACAGAGGCTCCTTGTCGGCGGCAGGGGTGGCTGGGTCAGCGCCAGGCGTATTTAAAGCCAGCCGGTATCCCATCCGCAAGGGCGTCCTTGCTGCTTCTTGACTTCGGTGTCACGGCGGTCGTGGAACCTCTACCGGCGTCCGGCGTTGTAGTACATGACAAGATTTCTTACTCCAGGGCGGATTGCATGGTCGATCTCATCCTTCGCGGTGGCACCGTGTACGACGGCTTAGGCTCCCCGGCCTTCGTCGGAGACGTCGCCGTTTCCGGCGGCTGGGTGATGGAGACGGGGCAGCGGCTCGGCGGCGCGCGCCGGGTGATCGACGTCACGGGCCTGGCCGTCTCGCCCGGGTTCGTGGACGCCCACGCGCACTCCGACCTGGTGCCGCTGATGGCGCAGCCGCAGCCGTTCAAGCTGCTGCAGGGCGTCACCACCGAGATCAACGGCAACTGCGGCTTCTCCTACGCGCCCGACGCCTCCGTGCTGGCCGAGGTGACGGGCGCGGCCGTGCCCGACTGGATGTTCGCCGAGTACCTGGAGGCGATCACCGCCGCAGGGCCGACCAACCACATGGCCACCCTCGTCGGGCACTCGACGCTGCGCGCGGCCGTGGCCGGGTTCGACGAGCGCCTGCGCGACGGCGACCTCGAAAGGATGTGCGACCTGGCCACGGCCGCCTTCACGGCGGGCGCGTGCGGGCTGTCCAGCGGGCTGATCTACTCGCCAGGCGGGTACGCGGGCACCGACGAGCTGGTGGCGCTGGCCTCCGTCGCCCACGGGTTCGGCGTGCCGTACGCCACCCACCTGCGCGACGAGGGCGCCGGGCTGGCCGCGGCGCTGGACGAGGCCGTCGAGGTGGCGCGGCGGGCCCGCGTGCGGCTGCAGGTCTCGCACTGCAAGGTCGCCGGCCGGGCCAACCACGGGCGGGCCAGGATGCTGCTCGACCGGCTGCGCGAGGCCCGGACGCGCGGCGTGGACGTGCGCGGCGACCAGTACCCCTACGTCGCCGGCGCGACCGTGCTGGCCGCCCTGCTGCCGCCGTCCGCGCTGGCCGGCGGCCGGCTGCGCGAGGCGCTCGCGGTGCCCGCCGAGCGGGACCGGCTGCGCGCCATGGCCGAGGCCGGCGGGACGGGAGCGGGCCTGTGGCAGGACGTCACGCCGGCCGACGTGCGGGTCACCGCGCACGCCGAGCCCTCCTACGCCGGCCGCTCGCTGGCCGAGATCGCCCGCAAACTGGAGGTGGACCCGTGGGCGGCCACCTGCGCGCTGGTGGCCGCCGACCCCGCCGCCACGATGGTCGCCTTCCTGACGGCCGAGGAGGACCTGGCCGAGATCATGGCCGACCCGCTCATCGGCATCGGCTCCGACAACGGGCTGCCCGCCGGGCTGGAGCACCCCCGTACGTGGGGCTGCTTCCCGCGCTTCTTCGGCACGTACGTGCGGGAACGCCAGGTGATCCCCTGGGAGGAGGCCGTGCGCAAGGCGACCTCCGCGAACGCCGACCAGTTCGCCCTGCGGGGGAGAGGCTGGCTGGGGCCCGGGGCGTGGGCCGACATCTGCGTGTTCGACCCGGCCACCATCGGGCACGCGGGCACCTACGCCGTCCCGTCCGTCCGGCCGACCGGGATCGTGCACGTGCTGCTGGAGGGGCGGGTGGTGGTGGAGTCCGGCGAGTTCACGGGCGAACGCCGGGGCCGCGTCCTGCGGCAGCGCTGACTCCCCGCGTTTATGGCAGCGCTGATTCCGGCTCGCGCGGTGCCGCCGCGAGGTGTCGGGCGCGCAGCAGTGGGACGGCGGCGGCCATGCTCAGCGCCGTGGCTACGACCAGGCCGGTGAGCAGAGGCAGCGGCGACGAGGCGTCCTCGGCGAGCCAGTCGCCGGGCCGGCCCAGCAGGACGTTGCCCAGGGTCTCGCTCAGCGTGACCACGGCGATCAGGGTGCCGCTCACGCGGCCGAGCAGCCGGTCGGGCGTGATCGCCTGGCGGTGGCTCAGCAGCGCGATACTGACGACGATCATGCCCGCCTGCGGGACGAGGTTGCCGAGCGTGTACCACCACGGCCCGCCCGACAGGGTGAGCAGCAGGAGGAACGGCTGGCTCGCCAGCAGGGCCGCGACCGCCAGCCGGTAGGCGCCGAGCCTGCGGTGCAGCAGCACGGCTACCAGCGGCCCCAGGGCGGTCGCGCCGTAACCGGTGACCATCATGGACAGCGAGATGGTCTCGTGGTCTGCCAGCGCGCCGCGCGCCGCCCCCTCCATCTCCTCGATGAACCCGCCGGTCAGGCCGGTCACCATGACGCACAGGGCGATCGCCCGCAACACCGGCTCCCTGAAGGTGAACCGCAGCCCTTCCAGCGTCTCCCGCCAGAGCCCGGTTCTGGGCGATGGCGGCTCCTCGTCCGCCTGGACCCCGCGGAAGGCCACCGCCGCGCAGGCCGCCATCGCGGCGACGGCGACAGCGAGCACCAGGCCGTCGCCGTCGGCCCAGGAGAGCGCGGCCCCGAACACCACCATGACGAGCAGCGGCAGCACGTGCAGCACGGCGTTCGCGGTGACGAGGCGTTCCCGTCCGACGATCGACGGCAGGTACGCCTGCTCACCGACCGGCGCCAGGGCCGTCACGGCGGACGTCGTCACCGCCACGGCCGTGAAGACCGGGCCGCTCACCGCGTCGGGGCCCTGCGCCGCGACGGTGGCCGCCGCGAGCGCGACCACGCCCGCCCACGCCATCGCGACCAGTACGGTACGACGGCTACGCGCCCGGTCCACCAGCGCCCCGAGCAGCGGCGCCACCAGGATGGCCGCGATGAGCATCGCCTCGCCGCGCAGGCCGTACAGGATCATCGACGGGTCCCGCAGCCCGAACAGGACGGGCATGATGAACGTCAGGGAGAGGGCGGAGAGGGCGGCGGCGAGGCCGAAAAGCGGAAGCCGCCGCGGATGTAACGGGCTGGACGTGATCATCCGGACATCTTCCTACAACGCCGATGACTCATTGTCGAAGTCGTTCCGTAGCGTTTTGTAGCCACGGCGGCAGGTGTCGCCGCCTGCGTGGTGACATGACCACGAAGCGGTATGGCAGAGGCCATTCGCAGGGCGGACAGTTGAATTCCCTCCGACACGGGAGACTGCGCATGGAACCCCTGCCGATTCCGGCCCCCGGTGAGCGAACCTCACAGACCGTCCGCCGCTTCAGGGACGAAGGCGGCCCCGTCGTCCCCATCGAGCTGCCGGGCAAGGTCAACGCCTGGATGGTGTGCTCGTACGACAGCGTCAGCGAGGTGCTGCTCAACGACGGCACCCTCTACAGCAAGAACGCACTCAACTGCCCGGCGCTGCACGACGGCACCATCCCCCCTGACTGGCCGCTGCGCCAGATCGTCGAGGGCAACCATCTGCTGACCAAGGACGGCGCCGACCACCGCCGGCTGCGCGGCCTCATCAACCGCGCCTTCACGCCCGGCCGGGTGGCCGCCATGGCGCCGCGCATCCAGCAGATCACCGACGGGCTTCTCGACCGGCTGGCAGCCGAGGGCGAGGTGGTCGACCTGGTGCGGCACTTCAGCGAGCCGCTGCCCATCGCCGTGATCTGCGAGCTGTTCGGCGTGCCCGAACAGGAGCGCTACCAGCTCCGCGAATGGACGAACACGCTGCTCTTCCACACCGCCAGCCCGGAGGAGGCCGCCACCGCGGCGGGCGACATGCTGGCGTACCTGGGGGCGTTCATCGAGCGCAAGCGCGCCGAGCCGGGCGACGACCTCACCAGCGGGCTGATCAAGGTGCAGGAGGACGACGGCGACCGGCTGTCGGACGAGGAGATGTTGTGGATCCTGTGGCTGGTGCTCATCGCCGGTCACGAGACCACCGTGCACATGCTCGCCAACACCGTCATCGCCCTGTGCGCCGACCGCGCCCAGCTCCCCGGCGCCAAGAACCAGGAGGCCTGGGAGAAGGTCGTGGAGGAGGCGCTGCGCAGCCGCAGCTCGGTGATCAACGTGATGTTCCGCTACCCGCTCCAGGACGTGCGGGTGCTGGGGACGGACATCCCGGCCGGCGCGCCGATCGTGGTCGGGCTCGACGGGGCGGGCACGGACCCGGCCAGGTACGGCCAGGACGCCGCCCGGTTCGACGCCTCGCGCGAGCCGGACGCGCACGTCGGCTTCGGCCGCGGGCCGCACTTCTGCCTGGGCGCGCCGCTGGCCAGGCTGGAGATGCGGATCGCGCTGTCGTCGCTGTTCGGCCGCCACCCCGGCCTGCGGCTCGCGATCGGGGTGGACGACATCGGCTACACGCCCTCGCTCATCACCGAGGGGCCCATGCGGCTGCCCGTGGTGCTCGGCCCCCGGAGCTGACCGGTGAGGTGGTGCTGGACGACGGGGCCCAGGACGGACGCGGCGTCCTGCCTCGACAGCGAGGCCAGCGGCCCGATGCGCAGCACGTAGCGGGCCGTGGCCACGCCCAGCAGGTAGGCGCCGGCCAGAGCGGCGCGCAGCTCGGGCTCGTCGGCGTCGATCGCCTTGGCCAGGGGCAGCATCACGGCGTCCGTCATGAACGCCGTGACCATGGCCGACGCGCTCGGCGCCGCGGCTGCCGCCCGTACCACGGCCAGCATCCGGGGGCCTGAGTGCGGGTCCTCCCACAACTCCAGGTAGCGGCGGGCGAGGCGGACGCCGAGGTCGGCCACCTCGCCCTCGCCGGCCAGCGTCACCAGGTCGCGCACGGGCGGGTCGGCGCGCAGGGCGGCGTCGAACAGGCCGTCCTTGCTGCCGAAGAACTGCAGCACCAGCGCGGGATCGACGCCGGCCTCCCTGGCGACGCCGCGGATCGTGGTGCCGTCGTAGCCGGAGTCGGCGAAGCTGCGCTGCGCGGCTTCGAGAATCTCCTCGCGCGTACGTGTCGCGCCGGGCCGCCGGCCGCCCGCCCGTTGTTGTCGTGGCATGTGATCAGCGTAACTCACCGCTGTTGAGTTAGTCGTGCTACGGTTTAACTCAACAGCGTTGAGTTTCTCTCTGAGGAGTCCGGCCATGGAGTACCTGCTCATCAGGCAGCGGTTCACCGACTACGACACCTGGCGCGCGGCGTTCGAGGAGCTGGCGGAGGTGCGGGCGGCGGCGGGCATGCGCACCGTCCTGGTCAGCGTCGACGCCGAGGCTCCCGAGGAGGCGGTGGTGCTGTTCGAGTGCGAGGACGCGCGGGCGATGCGGCAGCACTTCGCCTCCGACGCGCTCAAGGAGGCGCACCGGAAGGCGGGGGTGGTGCCCGGCAGCAACCAGGCCAGCGTGCTGCTTCCGCGGTGACGGGGGGTCGCGTCAGAGCAGCGTCTCCCGCAGGCCGGTGACGAGCGGGTCGACCTCACCCACCCGCCAGGCCACCGCCACGCTCGTACGCCCGTCACCCGCCGCCCCGCCCCTGCGGTCGGCGTCCGCCGCTTCGCTCCCGCGCCCGACACTCGGCACCAGCCGGCGGAAGGCCACCCCCTTCAGCCGGATGCGGCGGATGCTCGCGGGTGCCACCGACACCCCCAGCCCCGCCTCCACCAGCGCACACACGGTCTGCCACTCCACCGCGTGCTGCGCCACCTCGGGCACGAACCCGGCGTCCCCGCACATCCCCACGATCCGGTCGTACAACCCGGGCCCGTGCTCGCGCGGCAGCAACACGAACGGCGAGCCCGCCAGCCGGGCAAGATCCACCGCGCGCCCGGCGGCGAGCGGGTGCGCGGCGGGCAGCACGGCCACGAACGGCTCGCGCAGCACGGTCGCGAACGCCAGCTCAGGCTCGTCGTCCGGCGGCTCCCGCAACAGCCCCACGTCGATCCGCCGCTCACGCAGGGCGGCGAGCTGCGGCCCGGTCGTCATCTCATGAATCTCGATGCGCACCCGGGGAAACCGCTCCCGATAAGCGCTCAGCAGCTCAGGCAGGATCGTCAACGCCAGCGACGCCGCGAACCCCAGCCGGATCCGCCCCGCCCGCCCGCTACCCACCGCCCGCGCCGCCGCCAGCCCGCCCGCCAGCTCTTCCAGCGCCCGGCGCGCGGCCGGCAACAACTCCCGCCCGGCCGCCGTCAGCGCCACCCGCCCCGGCGTCCGGCTGAACAGCGCATGCCCCACCTTGCCCTCCAGCCGACGGATCTGCTGGCTCAACGGCGGCTGCGCGATGCCCAGCCGATCGGCGGCATGACCGAAGTGCAACTCCTCCGCCAGCACCACGAACGCGTGCAACTGTGCCAGCGGCAGTTCCGGGCGATCCATACCTCCAGAGATATCAGCTCATCCACCTTCCCGTCTTAGACGTATCGGTGCTGGTCACGTACCGTTCTGCGCATGACGGAACGACGCGCCATCCTCAGCGGTTCCACGTTCGAGGAGCAGATCGGATACGCCAGGGCCGTGGTGGACGGCGACTGGGTGCACGTGTCGGGGACCACCGGGTTCGACTACGCGACGATGACCATCTCCGACGACGTGGTGGAACAGGCCAGGCAGTGCCTCCGCAACATCGGCCAGGCACTGGAGGAGGCGGGATGCGGCTTCGGCGACGTCGTCCGCGTGCGCTACATCCTCCCCGACCGTGCCGACTTCGAGCCGTGCTGGCCGGTGTTGCGGGAGTGCTTCGGCACGGTGCGGCCCGCGGCGACGATGTTCATGTGCGGGTTGTCGGACCCACGGATGAAGATCGAGATCGAGGCGTACGCCCGACGGCCCGCACCCTGACCGTTTTCGGGAAGAATGCCGCGCATGCGTCAGCCGCACAACGTCGTGGTGCTCCTCTACAGGATGACGGCAGACCGGCCCGAGTACGCCGTCTTCCAGCGGGCCGACGACGGCAACTGGCAAGGGGTGAGCGGCGGCGTCGAGGCGGACGAGTCCGCCGTCGCCGCGGCCCGCCGCGAGGCCGCCGAGGAGACCGGCCTGCCGGACGGCGCGCCGTTGTACCGGCTGGACATGGTCAGCGGCGTGGAGAAGGAGTGCTTCGCCGCCGCGTCATCCTGGCCCGAGGACCTCTACATCGTGCGGAAGCACTACTTCGCCATGGACGTCACCGGGCGGGCGGACGGGGTCGTGCTGTCGGGGGAGCATCGGGCGGTGCGGTGGCTGGGGTACGCGGGCGCGTACGAGGCACTGCGGTATGACGACGACAGGACGGCGCTGTGGGAGCTCGACCAACGCCTGCGCCGCGCCGACCTTCAGGAAGCCCTTTAGGCGCCCGTCCACCTCCGATCACGTCGGCACGCGAGCCGCCGCCGCCCCCAGCTCGATGGGCCACACCACCAGCAGGTACGACTCGCGTGGACGGTTGGACAGCCGTCGGCCACGGGAACGGCCGTGGACGCGCAGGCCGTAGCGGCCCGCGCCCTGGTAGGTCAGGTTGGGCCGCTGGTCGCCGTCCGGGGACAGGTTGACGACCTGCATGACTCCGGTCGTCGTGACGAACTCCACCTCCTCGGCCTCCTCCCAGCCCTCCGCCGGGAAGCGGGGCGCCGACGGCTGCCAGTTGATGAGCACGTCCACCGTGCCCCTGCGCTTCAGCGTGCGGATGACCAGCGAGTCGGGAGCGGCGGCGACGAGACCGGCGGGCAGCTCCGGGGCGGGTGCCGTGTCCTGGAACGGGTTGACGACGCGTAACCGGTGCTCGTCGGCCACGGCCACGGCACGCTCGGGTGCGGGCACGTGCTGGCGCGGTGGCGGCGCGCCGGCGATCCGGCCGCGCTCGCTCTGCGGCAGGCCGTGCTGCTTGGCCCACTCGCGGATCTCGCGCGACTTGTCGGGCAGCCCCAGCTCCCGCGCCACGCCGATGCCGAGCCTGGCGTGGGCCTGCGGTCCGACGTCGATGGGCCACGCGGTCACCTGGTAGAACTCCGCCGGGACCCCGGACACGGCGTCTTCCGCCACGTCCCTGCCACGGGCGTGCACCCGCATGCCGTAGCGGCCGGGGCCGTGCGCGGTGAGCACCGGCAGGCTGTCGGCCAGGCCCATGCCGAAGCCGCCGAGGCGCATCTCGCCCGTGAAGCTGATGAGCTGGACGTCGTGCACCTCGTCCCACCCCTCGTCGCCCAGCTCGGTGGGCGGGGCGTCGGCGAGTCGTATGGTGACGTCCACGACGCCGGTGTGCAGGCCGGTCAGGATGACGGCGGCGCCGGGCGCCGACGCGGTCAGCCGGTTGGGCACGTCGAACGGTGCTACCGCGTCGCCCTGCTCCTGGATCAGGAGCTGGTGGTGGCTCACGTACACCTCGGCCCTGGCGGACGTGCTCATGCGGCGGCTCCTTGGCGCGGACGGCTGCGGCGATCGGGCAAGCGTGCCAGCCGGGTCCGACAGAAACGCCGTTCCCTTCGGTGGGCGTCAGCCGGTCAGGGCCTTGAGCAGGCTCGTGACGCCGATCGAGTCCAGGAGCGAGGTGGAGGCCGAGGCCGAGGCGGAGATCGACGTGCCCCCGCTCGCTGCTGTGGACGGGTTCGCGCAGGCCGGCGGGTAGCCGGTCAGGGTGCTCAGGATCTGGCTCACCCCGACGGCGTCCAGCAGCGTGGCCGGGCTCTGGGCCGGGCTGGCCGCCGCTGCCGCGGAGGGTGAGCCGGCCGGGGCGCAGGCGCCGGGAAGGCCGGCGACGAGCGCTTCGAGGTACTGGGCGATCTGGGCCGTGTCGATCTCCCCGAGAGGTGGCAGCTCCGTGCCCGCCTCCACACCTGGCTTGGTGTCTGCTTCCGTGCCCGGTGCCGTTGTGGCGCGGGCGCACACCAGCACCTGGCCGATCAGGTCCTCGAACATCGCCTGGACCGGCGAGACCGTCGCCCCGTCCGCGCTGAGCGGGGAGGGGCCGAAGCTGGGCGCGGTGGACGTGGAGGCGCTCGGCGCGGCGGAGGCCGAGGTGCTGGGGGCGGCGGACGGGCTCGGGTTGGGGCCCGACGGCCTGCTCGGGCTGGGCAGTGGCGGAAGGCTCGGGCTCGGGCCGGCGACACCAGGCTGACTCTGAACCGGACTCGGCGCCCCGACACCGGGCTGAACCGGAGCGGCCCCATCCACGCCAGGCTGAACGGGGGCAGCTCCGCCCACGCCGGGCTGAACAGGAGCGGCCCCGCCCACGCCAGGCTGGACGGGGCTGGAGCCGCCGGTCCCCGGCTGGTTCGGGTCGGTGCCGCCGGTGCCGGGCTGGATGGTGGCGGCGCTCCGGGGCTGGTCGGGCAGGGCGTGCTGCGGCTGCCCGGGAACGGCCTGCTGCGCCTGGCCGGGCAGGGCCTGCTGCGGGTCGTACGGCATGGCGTGGCGCGGATCGTAGGGCGCGGCCAGTTGCCCGCCCGGCATGACGTACGGGAACGCGGGCGCGAGGTACGGCACCGCGGGAACGGCGGGCGCCCCCGCCCCGGCCGAGAAGAACCCGTGCAGCCGGGTGCCGGCGACGACCGCGTCCATGAGCCCCTGGATGTCCTCGGCGGTGATGCTCCCGGCGAGCGGTGGAGGTGGTGAGACGTTGATGCTCAGCACGTCCCGGTTGCTGCACTGGGTGGCGGTCTCGCTCTTGGCGTCGTCGGCGATCGCCGGCGCGGCGGTCGCGAGCAGGGCGGCGGAGGTGGCGGTGGCTACGGCAAGTGCATGCCGGTACATGATGCTCCCTGAGGGTGATGATCTAGTTATTGCTGCGATCAGTACCCTTAGTGGTGGTTCAGTTACTTCATAGTTGGATCTAGCCCTCTTTACGACTGGCGTCGCAGAAGGAGCCGGATCATGCGGCCGTTCCTCATCTCCCTGTTCGCGACCCTCGCCCTCATCACCGCCTGCGCCGACGCCGCGCCGACCGATCCGGCCCTGCGCGCCGAGCTGCTCGCGATGCTCGAACTGGACCAGGAGGTCAGGACGCTGGAGGCGTCCCAGGAGGACTGGGACCGCGTGGAGAAGGCGAACACCGACCGCATGCGTCAGATACTCGACCAGCACGGCTGGCCCGGGTACGCGGCGGTCGGCGAGGACGGGGCGCGGGCCGCGTGGGCGCTCGTCCAGCACGCCGACCGCGATCTGGAGCTGCAGAAGCGCGGCCTGGAGCTGATGCGGCGGGCCGTGGAGAAGGGCGACGCCGACTCGTCGGACCTGGCGTTCCTGGTGGATCGGGTGCGGGTGGCGGAGGGGAAGCCGCAGGTGTACGGGACGCAGTGGGAGACGGACCCGCAGGGCGCGTGGCGGCCGCGCACGCCCATCGAGGACGAGGCGAAGGTGGACGAGCGGCGGGCGGAGGCCGGGCTGAAGCCGTTGGCGGAGTATCTGGAGGAGCTCAAGTCGGCGGGGTGATAGCGGTATATTGAAGCGCTGTTACATCTGTGGAAGGAGCCTCCCCTTGTATCCCGCGATCGAACCGTACGAGCACGGCATGCTCGACGTCGGCGACGGCAACCTCGTCTACTGGGAGGTCTGCGGCAACCCGGACGGCAAGCCGGCCGTGGTGGTGCACGGCGGCCCCGGGTCGGGTTGCTCGGTCAACATGCGCCGCACGTTCGACCCGGAACGTTTCCGCATCGTGCTGTTCGACCAGCGCAACTGTGGCCGCAGCCGCCCGCACGCCAGCGACCCGGCCACCGACCTGACGCACAACACCACCCAGCACCTGATCGCCGACATGGAGTCGCTGCGCGAGCACCTCGGCATCGACCGTTGGCTGCTGTACGGCGGGTCGTGGGGCTCGACGCTGATCCTGGCCTACGCCGAGACCCATCCCGAGCGGGTGTCGGAGATCGTCATCCCCGCCGTCACGATGACGCGGCGCTCCGAGACCGAGTGGCTCTACCGGGGCGCCGGCAGGTTCTTCCCCGAGGCGCAGGAACGGTTCCTGCGCGGCGTGCCCGAGGCCGACCGTGACGGGGACGTGTTCCAGGTGCTGGCGGCGTACTCGCGGCTGCTGGCAGACCCCGACAGGGACGTGCGGGAGCGCGCCTGCCAGGACTGGATCGCCTGGGAGGACGCGGTGATCTCGCAGGAGGTCAACGGCAAGCCGAACGCCTACAGCGACCGTCCCGCCGACGCGCAGATGGCCATGGTCCGCATCTGCGCCCACTACTTCTCCAACGCCGCCTGGCTGGAGGAGGGCGTGCTGCTGCGGGACGCGGGGCGGCTGGCCGGCATCCCCGGCGCGCTGGTGCACGGCCGCCTCGACATGGGCGGGCCGCTGCACACGGCCTGGGAGCTGACCAAGGTCTGGAAGGACGCCAGGCTGCACGTGGTGGAGGACTCCGGGCACACCGGCAGCGAGACGTTCAGGAAGGTACTGCACGAGGCCATCGAAAGCTTCTCGCCGCAAAGGTGAACCCGCGGCTCCTTCGCGATCATCTCGGGGGTTTCGGACGGTGCCCCTGGTGACCATCGCCTCGCCGTCGGACGACTCCGTACGGGTGAGCCGCGGGTTCTCCGGCTGGCAGGCGGACAGGGCGCGGCGAGGCGCCGCCAGCGACATCGCCACACCTTGTCCGCTCGCTGACCTGCCGTAACCGTAACCGGGCCACCCATTCGGCCACCACCTATTTAGCGTTCGCGCGGGCCTTCAGCGTTTGCGGCCGGTGCGGGGGCGTGAGGGGCGTTCGGGTGGCAGGACCTCCACCGACGTCTTGCGGATGTGGTCGTAGACCAGCGACGTGCGTACGTCGGCGATGTTGCGGTGCCGTGAGACGTGGTCGAGCACGAAGTCGCGCAGGTGGCCCGCGTCGCGCACGCCGACCTGGATGATGAAGTCGTCACCGCCCGACACGACGAACACGGCCAGCGTCTCCGGCAACGCGGTCACGTAGTCGCGGAAGCCCTCCACCGCCTCACGGATCTTGGGGTGCAGGCGCACGTTGATCAGCGCCTGCACCGGGCGGCCGATCGCGTCGAGGTTGACCTCCGCGTGGAAGCCCTCGATCACGCCGGACGCGCGCAGCGACCGCACCCGCTCCAGGCAGGTCGAGGGGGCGATGCCGAGGTGCTCGGCCAGCTCCCGGTTCGTCTGGCGACCGTCTCGCTGCAGCTCGGCGAGTATCGCCGTATCAAGTTCGTCCACGTACGCAGCTTGGCACGTCTTTCCGAATTATCTGCGGAAAAACGGCTTCTCGCTTGGTCAAAGGGCGGATTCGGTGTGAGTGTTCTGGCAGAACTTCGGAGGAGGGATGTGTTGATGACGGTGCTGGACGAGCTCGAACGCCGTACCGATCTGCCCACCAAGGAGCTCGCGGTCAAGTGGGTTATCGTGATCGACCGCGACCTGCCCAGGGGGCTGCAGGCCAACGCCGCCGCCTGCCTGGCCGCTTCCGTCGGGGTCGCCGTGCCCGCCATCGTCGGGTCGGGCGGCACGGACGCCTCCGGCCTCGCGCACGCCGGGCTGCCGTGGACGGGCTGCACGGTGCTGGGGGCGCCGGGCGCGATCGTGGGGCGGATCAGGAAGGACGCCGCCGCCGAGGCCGACCTCGTGGTGGCCGACATGGCGGACGTGGCGCAGCAGACCAACGTGTACGACGAGTACCTGGCCGCGCTGGCGCGGACGGAGGAGCCGTCGTACTACGCGGTCAGCCTGTTCGGGCCGCGAGGGGTTGTGGAGCGGCTCACCGGGCGGTTGCCGTTGTTGCGGTGAGTGGTCTCGAAGGGGGTGCCGGGCGGGGTGCTGCTCAGGAGCTGCCCGGTAGCAGCCTGGTCGCGAGGAGGACGGCGAAGACGATCAGCGCCGCCCCGCACGCCGCCTCCAGCACCCGCACCCCCACAGGCGGCAACGCCCTGCGCAGCCCCGCGATGAGCCCCGCCGAGACGAAGCACCAGGCGAGCGAGGACGCCATGAACCCGGCGAAGAACACGACCAGGCTCCCGACCCCCGCGTCCTCGCCCAGCACGGCGCTGACCGCGCCCGCCGCGCCTGACCAGTAGACGACGTTCCAGGGGTTGCCCAGCGACATGGCGGCACCGACCGCGACCGCGCCCCGGCCGGACCGGTTCTCACGGGGAAGACCGGCCGTTGACGGGCGGGGGGGAGGCTGCGTCCTCTCCGGCCGGTGACCGGCGGGGGAAGGCGGCGTCCTCTCCGACCGAAGACCGGCGGGGGAAGGCGGCGTCGCGCAAGCCGGTCACCCCCAGCCAGGCGAGCAGCAGGCACCCGCCGACCGTCATCGGCACCCGCAGCACGGGCACCGCGAACAGCGCCCCCACCCCCGCCAGCCCCAGCACCGCCCACACGGCGTCCCCCGCCAGCGACCCGGCCTGCACCGCGAACGCCGGCCAGAACCCGCCCCGCACGCCCCTGCGCAACGACTCGCTGAACACCGCTCCCGGCGCGGCGTTGAACACCAGCCCGATCCAGAGGGCCAGCGTGAAGATCTCGGACATGGCGTTCACTCTGCTGCCGGGCTCAGGGCGGCGTCTTGTCAGATGTTGACGGCCCGGTACCGGCCGGGCGTGATGGCGTACGCGGCGGTGAAGTGCCGGTGGAAGTGGGCCTGGTCGGCGAACCCCAGCCCGTGGGCCACCTCCGCGACCGCCTGCCCGCCGCGCAGCCTGCGCCGCCCCTCGGCCAGCCTCGCCTGAAGGTGCCACGCGTACGGCGGGCAGCCGGTGGCCCTGGTGAAGGAGCGGACGAGGTGCTCCCTGGACATCCCTGCCTCGTCGGCGAGGTCGGCCAGGCTGGGCGCGCGGGAGAGGTCGGCCCTGAGCCGGTCCAGGACGGCGGCGATCCTGGCATCCCCCGGCGCGGGCCCGGGCTCGGATGGGCGGCGGGCCGGGGCGGCAAGGTCGAGCAGGCGCAGAAGCAGAAGCGTCAGCCGCTCCTCAACCAGCGCGAGAGCAGCCTCCCGCACCTCACCGACCCGGCGGGCGTCGCCTCCCGCTTCGCCGAGCCGGCGGATGTCGTCTCCCGGCTCGTGGAGGTGGAGGGTGTCGCCTCGCGCCTCTCGGAGATGGGGGGCGCCGTCTCCCGACTTGCCAACGAGGCGGGTGTCGCCTCGCGCCTTGTGGAGGTGACGGGTGTCGTCCCCCGCCTCGCCGAGGTGGCGGGCCGCGCGGAGCAGTTCCCGCCGCAGCTCAGGAGCACGGACCACGGGACGGGAGAAGTCCGGGGGCGGGCCGCCGACGAGCCCGCCCACCACCTCCGGCCGGACGTACCAGCTCACACACGTGAACGCCGAACCGCCCGGCGTCCGGGTGGTGCAGGACTGGACCTGCCCCGGGTTGTACGCGGTGACCTCATCCAGATCGACCTCGAACGAGGCCCGGTCCAGCCGCACCCGCTCCCGCCCGCGCACGTTGACGCTGATGACGTACTCGTCGTGGCTGTGCCGGGCGAACCCGCCGGACGCCGGTGTGACGACGGCGAGCTGGGTGCCGTTGACCTCCCTGACCTGCATGTCGGCCAGATTAGGTCATATAGGAGGAACCAGCTCGAAGTACCGGTCGAGCACGGCCTTGTCCCCGCGCACGGCCAGCGCCTCGGCCGGGATCCGCTGCCAGAGGAACAACATCAGATCCGAGGCCGTCCCCGACAGCTCGACGTCGAAGGGGTCGTCGGAAGCCCCGAGACGTACGTGCTCGCCGTCGAAGCACACCGCCCACACCCCCGCCCCGTCCGTCCGTACGAACCGGAACCGCTCACCCGCGCCGGGCGGCGCCGACTTCCAGGCGCGCCGCGTGGGCGCCATCACCTGGAACGTCTGCGTGACGGCGTCCGCCGCGATCTCCTCGTGGACGGGGCCGGGCACACCGACGGTGTGCTCGGCGTCCCAACGGTGCACGGCGGCCTCGATGACCTGCATCCGCAGCCAGAACCCGACCGTCTGCTCCCGCGACCACGTCCACACGCGGGTCTCCGGGGGAAGCTCCTTGAACAGGGTTTCCAGCCGGCCCGCCCCCTCCTCGAAGGCGTCCAGCAGGGTGGCGGGGATCGGCCCGGAAGTGGGCGAACGGTCGGGGGAGGGCCAGCCCGCCGTGTCGGCGGGCAGCTCGGTCGCGGCCAGTACGGCGGGATCGGGCGGCGCGTCGAGCCGGTCCCTGATGATGGCGATCACGAACCGGTGCACCGCGGCCAGGTGGAACACCAGGTCGGACATCGTCCAGCCCGGACAGGACGGCACGGCGGGCGCGTCGCCCGCCTCGGCGGCCTCGCGCGCGGCGTCGTGGAAGGCGCGTACTTCCCGATGGAAATGTGCGGCAGCGTCCATGGGTCTCACTGTGCCGCACCCCGGAGATCGACCTCCATCCGATTACGCCCCGCGGCGCCTCCCGCGACGGCCAGCGCGAGCCCCGCCATGGCGGCGCTCACCCACAGCGGCGACCGGAAGCCGAGCCCGGCGTCGATGGCCAGGCCGCCCAGCCAGGGGCCGAGCGTGGCGCCGACGTTGAACGCCGCCGTGGCGTAGGCGCTGCCCAGGGTGGGAGCGCCGCCGGCCGCGTACAGGACCTGGGAGATCAGGGTGGACCCGACGGCGAACGACAGCGTGCCCTGGACGAGGACCAGCACGATCGCGGGCACCGCCGCCCCGGCCGTCAGCGCGAACGTGGCCCAGCCCGCGACCAGCGCCACCCCGCCGGCGGTCAGCAGCGGCACGGGCCGCCGGTCGGCGACGCGCCCGCTGATCGTCACCCCGGCGAACGAGCCGAGGCCGAACAGGGCGAGCATGACCGGCATCCAGGCGGAGCCGATCCCGGTGACTCCGGTGAGGACCGGCGCCAGGTAGGTGAAGGTGCAGAACGTGGCCCCGTTCACCAGGGCGCCGAGCAGCAGGAGCACCAGCAGCCGGGGCCGGCGCAGCACCCGCAGCTCACCCCGTACACCGCCGCCTGCGGAGACGGTCGCGGGAGCCCCGCCGGGCACGGACCTCAGGACGGCGAGCACGGCGGGCACCAGCGCCAGGGCCACCGCCCAGAACGCCGACCGCCACCCCCACACCTCGCCGAGCAGCGCACCCCCGGGAACTCCCGCCACGCAGGCGATGGTGACCCCGCCGAGCAGGACGGAGGTGGCGCGCGCCTTGGCGTCGGCGGGCGCCAGGGCGACGGCGGTGGCGATGGCCACGGCCAGGAACCCGGCGTTGGCCAGCGCGGCCAGGACGCGGGTCACGACGAGCACCTCGTAGCTGGTGGTGACCGCGCCGACCACGTGCACGAGGAGGAAGACGACGAGGAAGGCGAGCAGCGCGGCCCGCCGGGACAGCCGCAGGCTGAGCGCGGCCATGAGCGGCGCCCCCACCACCATGCCGGCGGCGAACGCGGAGGTGAGCAGCCCGGCGGCCGGGATGGACACGCCCAGGTCGCGGGCGATGGCGGGCACGAGCCCGGACAGCATGAACTCGGAGGTGCCCTGGGCGAAGACGGCCAGCCCGAGCAGGTAGACAGCGAAAGGCATCAGACAGCTCTCACAGGAATGCGGGCAGGACGGAAGAACCGATCCTGCTCGTGATGGATCAGCCTGAAGAGGTCAGGCTGGATGGGCCCGTGAGCCGGTGATCCGGATGGCGAGAGCGCCTGAGGTAATGAGGGCAGCGCGAAGAGGCCACCGGACGACCGGTGGCTAGTGTCTGGATGCCTCAGGGCTGGACATACGCGTCAATCTAGCATGGACCGCTGGGAGAAAAGATCAGTGGCGGCCCAGGAACTCCAGCACCAGAGGGCTCGCCACCTGCCTGAACTCCTCGAAGTAGGCGTGCCGGGCCCCGTCGATCATCCGCAGCTCGGTCCCGGGAATGCGCCCGGCCAGCAGCGGCGCGTTGGCCGCCGGGTTGAAGATGTCGTCGGTGCCGTGCACGACCAGCGTGGGCGCGGCGATGGCGGGCAGCGCCTCCCAGGCGTCGTGCCCGGCGCTGGCGGCCAGGTGGCGGCGGCGCGCGTGGGCCGGCATGCGCGGGTCGCCGATCGTGCGGTACGGGCCGGGATGGGCGGCCAGCCAGGCGGGCGTGTACATGAGCTCCAGCAGCGCCCGCTCGGCGGCGGCCCGGTCGGCCTGGGCCAGCGACCTGCGCACCTCGTTGCTCCGCTCCACCCCGTGGGCGCCGCCCGGCGAGCTGCAGCCGAGCACCAGCGCGCCGACGCGGCCGGGATGGTCGGCCGCGAGCCACTGGGCGACCCGCCCGCCCATCGACGTGCCGTACACGTGCGCCCGCTCCACCCCGATCTCGTCGAGCACGGCCAGCACGTCCTGCGCGAACCCGCGCGTGCTGTACGGCTCGTCGGGTTTGTCGCTGTCGCCGGTGCCCCGGTAGTCGAGGGTGACGGTCCGGTACGCCGCGAAGTCGTCGCGTACGGAGTCCCACCAGCGGTGGTCGTTGGCCTGCCCCTGCAACAGCAGGAGCGGCGTTCCATGGCCTCGGACCTGGTAGGACAGCTTCACACCCGAAGGGGTCGTTGCGTAGGACACGTCTTCGATGGTGCCATGTCCGGTGCGCCGCCTCGGCTCCGACGTCCCTGCTGAGAGCCATCGAAGAGAGAGGTCGACAACAGTGAAGTACATGATCCTTTCGTACGCGTCCCAGCAGGACTACGACGAGATGTCCGGCAAGGACGCCGGTCGCGGGCCCTGGCCGGAGGACGACCTGGTGGCCATGACGACGTTCATGACGACCGTCAACAAGGAGCTGGAGGAGTCGGGCGAGCTGGTCGAGACGCGCGGCCTGGCGGCGCCCGTGCACACCCGCAGGGTCGGCGTGCGCGACGGCGTCCCTTACGTGACGGACGGCCCGTACGCCGAGACGCAGGAGGTGCTGGCCGGCTACTGGATCGTCGAGTGCGAGAGCTTCGACAGGGCCCTGGAGATCGCCGGCCGCCTGGGGCAGTGCCCGGCCCCGGCGGGCCGCTACGCCAACGCCTACGCCGACATCAGGCCCGTCATGGAGTCGGCCGACGACATGGGCTTCTGATCGGCATGGGTGCGTCCGAGGATCTGCTGCGCGAGCTGGCGCCGCAGGTCCTCGGCGCGGTCGTGCGCCGTTTCGGGCACTTCGACCTCGCCGAGGACGCGGTGCAGGAGGCGCTGCTCGCGGCCGCGACGCAGTGGCCGCGTGACGGCGTGCCGGACGATCCGCGGGCCTGGCTCGTCACGGTGGCCGCGCGCCGCCTGACGGACCTGCTCCGCGCCGAGCAGGCGCGCCGCCGCCGCGAGGACACCGTCGCCGCCCGCGCGCTGCCGGACGACTGGCTGTCGCCGCCCGCCGACCGGTCGCCGGGGGCGTCGGACGACACGCTGGTGCTGCTGTTCATGTGCTGCCATCCGTCGTTGTCGCCGCCGTCGCAGCTCGCGCTCACGCTGCGCGCGGTCGGCGGCCTGACCACGGCGGAGATCGCGCGCGCGTTCCTGGTCTCCGAGGCCACCATGACCCGCCGCATCACGCGGGCCAAGCAGCGGGTCAAGGACAGCGGCGTGCCGTTCCGGCTGCCGGGGGCAGCCGAGCGAGCGGAGCGGACCCGGGCGGTGCTGCACACGCTCTACCTGATCTTCAACGAGGGGTACGCCAGCACGTCAGGGCCCGACCTGCACCGGGCCGAGCTGGCGGCCGAGGCGATCAGGCTGGCTCGCATGCTGCACCGGCTGCTGCCCGGCGACGCCGAGGCGGCGGGGCTGCTGGCCCTCATGCTGCTCACCGACGCGCGCCGCCCCGCCCGCACCGGCCGGGACGGCGCGCTGATCCCCATGGCCGAGCAGGACCGCACGCTGTGGAACGCCGCGTTCATCGCCGAGGGCGTCGAGCTGGTCACGGCCGCGCTCTCCCGTGGCACGCCTGGGCCCTACCAGCTCCAGGCGGCCATCGCCGCCCTGCACGACGAGGCGCCGACGGCGGAGGAGACCGACTGGCCGCAGATCGCGGCGCTGTACGAGCTGCTGCTGCGCGGCTCGGCCAACCCGATGATCGCCCTGAACCACGCCGTCGCCGTGGCCATGGCGCGCGGCCCTCGCGCGGGGCTCGACCTGCTCGAAGAGCTGGCCGGGGACGATCGGCTGTCCGGCGACCACCGGCTGTACGCGGTGCGGGCGCACCTGCTGGAGATGTCGGGTGAGCATGCGGGGGCCCGCGCGGCGTACCAGGAGGCGGCCGGGCGCGCCATGAGCCTGCCCCAGCAGCGCTACCTGAACGCCAGAGCCGTCCGGCTGGAGCCTGAGGCGCCGGAGGGAGACGCCGCTCCGCCTGGCTAGAACCTGATGTGCCGGAGGGTGACCCCGATCCGCCGCAGCCGATGGCGTAGCCGGCCGTCGGAGCTGGGCGCCAGGCTCAGCCCGGCGGAGCCGGCGATCCGCTCGGCGACCTGCGGCACCGTCAGCCGGTCCGTCTCGACGTGCTCGGTGAACTTCGGCGTCCGCAGCCGCTCCAGGCACCCGTCGAGCTTGGCCACCGCGAACGCCTCCCGCTTCAGGCTCCGGCTCAGCGAGCGCTCCCGCAGCCGCGCCAGCACCGTCTCCCGGTCGGCCAGGAGCGCGAAGTGGCGCACGTCGTGGCCGGACTCGCCGAGCCGCCCCAGGATCTCGTCGTGGTAGGCGGGCTCGGTCAGCGTCATCGGCGCGATGACCACGCCTTCGTGCTTGCTCAGCACCAGGTCGAGCACCTCGAACACGCCCTGCCGCCAGGCCGGGTGGAGCTGGTAGTCGGCGCGCAGCGCGGGCGGGGTCATCCTGTGCAGGCCCAGGCCGACGTGCTCGGGGTCGCACACGACGCTCCCCGGCAGCCTGCGGTGCAGCTCGTACGCGGTCTGCGTCTTGCCCACCCCGAACGTGCCGTTGATCCACACGAGCATGCGGCTCAGCTTAGGGCGGAAGCCGTAGGACTTCTCACGTTTGGCGCAGACATGGCGTCGAATGGGGGACATGGATGAGACGATCCCGATCGGCGAGGCCGCCCGCCTGCTCGGCGTGAACGCCTCCGCGCTGCGTTACTACGAGGAGCGCGCCCTGGTCGCCCCCGTGCGCCGCCGTCAGGGGCGGCGGGTCTACGGCAGGCAGGAGCTGCGCCGGCTGGTCTTCCTGCGCACGATGCAGCGGCTCGGCGTGCCCCTGGACACCGCCAGGGCGATGCTGGACGAGCCGGGCGAGCGGTGGCGGGCGGCGGTGCGGGAGCGGATCGGGGAGCTGGAGGCCGAGATCGCCAGGGCCAGGCTGGCGCAGGAGGTGCTGCGGCACGGGCTGCGCTGCCAGGAGGAGCATCCGGCCGTGGAGTGCGAGGTCGCCACCGGGATGCTGGACCGGCTCATCGACGGCTCCTCGTTCGAACTACTGGCTGAGCACATCAGCTCGGACACGAGAAAATAATCGTCGTGGCGTGGGAATGGATCCCGCCGGGGTGTGGTTACATATCTCGTGGCCGGTGTGCCCAGTGTCCCCGGGCCTCACCTATTGCCTTCACGGAATACCGTTCGGCTGGAGCCGTGTTGTGCCTTTCGCCGAGAGGCGACACGCACACCGGTACGCACTCGTAGGGCGCCCGCTCTCCTCGGAGGGCGGGCGCTCACGTGTGTGTGCGCAAATACGGGTCGGTGACCCCGCCGGGAGAGGCCAGCGCCTCGGAGTCGAGCCCGGTCAGCCGCGCCCCCGCCTGGTAAGCGCTGTCCAGGAACTCCAGCACGGCCCCCACCGGGTCCTCCATGCCCCGCACGTCGTCGTAGCGCAGCACGGCCAGGTGGCTGCCCCTGGCGGCGATCCACTCGGCCTGGCCCGGCCGCAGCGGCTCCCGTTCCAGCCCCTCCGGCTCGGGCGCGGTGTAGGAGTAGAAGGCCGGCCACGGCCGCTCCTTGTCGCCGAACCAGAACCCCGAGCTGATGACCTCCCAGCTGTAGGCCTCGCGGGTGACCGGGTCGGTCTCCGGCGCGACCTTCACCACCCGCCCGGTGAACCGGGTGACCGCGATGTCGAAGGTGTGCCAGAAATGGTGCACGGGGCTGGTCTTGCCGGCGAAGTCGGCGGCGAACCGGTCCAGCAGCTGCACCACCTGCGACAGGATCCGCCAGTACCGGTTGATGAGCACCGGGTCGTACCGGGCGTGCAGGGTGTCCTCGGCGAACGGCGTGTCGTCGCTCAGGTCGAACGGCACGGCCCAGATCTCCGGCCGGATCCCCAGCCCGGCCAGGGTCTCGAAGAGCCGGTCGTGGAACGAGGCCACCGACCTGCCGATCAGGCTGAACTCGGCGCTGCGGCCGTCGAAGACGTCCACCACCAGCCGGTGGCGGACGAGGTCGAAGTCGACGCAGAACAGCGGCTGCTCGCCCAGCCCGCCCATCGGCCGGGTGGTGAGCCCGCGCCCGGTCGGGTGGAAGGGCACCTGCCACCAGTGGTTGCGCCGGTTGCTCGACGCGAGCCTGATCTTCCCCACGATCTGCGCGAACCGGTGAAAGGTCTCCTTGGCCTCTGTCCACTCCGCGAGCGGCATGGCCGGGAACAACTCCATGACGGCCCCCTCCGACGTAGAGCATTTCCCGACAATCGTAACTACTGTGAGTATTCGGCCAGCTCCCAGGGGTCGTGTGCGGAGAAGACCGCCACCCCGTGGTCGTGTTTGAGCGAGCGCAGGCGCTCCTGGCTCGACAGCCGCCGCGCCGCGTCCACCTGGGCGTCGAGCTGCACGAGGTCCATCAGCGGATGCGGGCGCGGCTCGCGGGCCAGCTCGCCGTGGTAGAAGTACGCGTCCCCGGCGTGCAGCAGCCACCGGTCGCCGTCCCTGACCGCCACGCCGGCGTGCCCGTCCGTGTGGCCGTCGAGCGGCACGTACAGGAAGTCCTCCTCCGGCAGGCCCGTCAGCGGGCGCACGCCGTCCACGCCCAGCCACCGGGTGCCCGTGCCCGGGTAGGACACCCAGTGCGGCGTGTGTGCCCAGTGGGTGGGCCGGTAGCGGCGGCTCGGGCCCTGCGCCAGCGCCGCCTTCAGTTCGGCCTCCATGACGTGCACCTGGGCGTGCGGGAAGTCGGGCAGGCCGCCGCTGTGGTCCACGTCCAGGTGGGTCAGGACGATGTGGCGCACGTCGGCGGGGTCGTGCCCGAGCGCCGCCACCTGCCGCACGGCCGTCTCGCCGGGGGACAGCACCGGCTCGACCAGCTCCGCCCACTCCTGTTCGAGGTGCACGGCGGGGTCGGCCACGTCGTCCAGGCCGAGGCCCGCCTCGACCAGGACCAGCCCGGCGGACGGGGTTTCGGCCAGCAGCGCGTGGCAGACGGCGCGGGCGGGGGCCTGGCCGTCGGGGGAGTCGATCTCGCGCATCGAGGCGAGGTTCAGATGGTGAATTCGCATGCGGCTAGACTGCGACTTGAAGTGCGGTTCAAGTCAAGGAGCCAGGCGTGGACGACACGTTGATCGACATCGGCGAGGTGGCCAGGCAGAGCGGGCTGGCCGCCTCCGCGCTGCGGTTCTACGAGCGCAAGGGGCTCATCCAGGCCGAGGGGCGCAACGGGCTGCGCCGCGCGTACCGGCCGGAGACCCTGGAGCGGCTGGCGCTGATCTCCTGCGCCCGCGACGCCGGGTTCTCGCTCTCCGAGATCGGCGAGTTCCTGCGGGCAGGGCCGTCCGACGAGCGGCTGCGCAGGCACATGGCGGCCAAGGAGCGCGAGGTCTCCGAGCGGGTCGACCAGCTCACCCGGCTGCGCGACAGCCTGCGCCACGCGGTGATCTGCACGCACGACCCGCTGGTGGAGTGCCCCGAGTTCAAGCAGGCCGTACGGCGGGTCCCCAGGGGCTGAACCCGCCGTGCCAAGAGGTCAGGCCGAGCTGACGTACTTCCTCGGCCGCAGGGCGTGGGCCCGCAGCGCCGCCAGGGCCGCGAGCTGCCCCGGCCGGTCCATGCGCACGGCCAGGTCGTCGCTGAACGCCAGCCCCAGCGCGGTGAGCTGCGACACCAGATCGATCACCGGCCCCGTGACGTCCTCCAGGCTCGTCGTCGGATGCCAGCCCTCGCCGCCCACCACCTCGGCCACCCGCTCGCGCAGCTTGGCGGGCGACATGAGGGTGCCGTCGGCGAGCAGCATCAGCGCCGCCTCCCTGGCCGACACCTCGAACTCGTGCTCGCCCCTGGCCAGCAGCAGCCGGGTGACCGCCGACCACATGGCCGACTTCGACTTCAGCAGCCGCAGCCCGTAGTCGGTGATGGCCAGCTTGGCCCCGTCGCGGCGGATCGCGCCCAGCTCCCGCTCGGCCAGGTCACGCAGCCGCGCGGCCTCGGGCGAGGGCGCCAGCCGCAGCGGCAGCGTCTCCCCCGAGGCGGCCACGGACAGCAGCCGGTGCAGCGCCGGCAGCGGCTGCGGGGCCACGGGGGCGTGCAACCGCACCTCGAACGGCTGCGCCAGCTCCCGCCTGGCCGGGCCGCGCCCCAGCACCCAGCGGTTGAGCCGTTCGCCGTGCACACGGTTGAGCCAGCTGTCGCCGCCGAGGTCGGCGCGCGGCTCGGTGAGCCAGCGCCGGGTCAGGGCGGTGCGGTCGACGGTCTCGCCGGCCACGATCGCCAGCTCCAGGGCGGCGGAACAGGCGATGTGCGCGCCCAGCTCCTCCGGCCCCATGATCATGCTCCACTGCAGTTCCGGCACGTCGGGCGGGAGCACCCCCGTGGCCTCCAGCGCCTGCTGGTAGGCGGTGGTGCCGGCGTCGTCGCCCTCGCGGGCGTAGGTGCGCAGGATCTGGACGGTCGTCGGGGACACACACATGGCGGCGTACCTGTCCATGCCGCCGAGCTGGAGCAGCCGCCCCAGGGAACGAGCCAGCCGCTCCATGTCGCCGCTGCCCTTGGGCTGTCCGGCGTTGGGCGGCGCGACCTTGAGCGGCAACGTGTACCAGAGGAACTCGCAGACGTCGAGCTGGGTCACCGTCTCCAGCGGCTCCCCACCCGTCAACCATTCGACGGCGGTCCTGGCCTCCTCGGCCAGATCCGGGTGAGATCGCTCCAACTCGGCGAGAAGGGCGGTGACATCCGGTGCACTCATGCCTCGAAGTTTGCCGTATCGACCCCGGGCCTGACGATGACCGAATCCGGTGCGTATTGGGTCTTGCACAGCGACTACCTAAAAAACCCCTATTGAGCCGACTGTAACGTGATCATATCCACCGTTTCTCAAACAACATGCGGGCCTTCCAGTCCACGTACGGGATCAGCTCGGCGGAGAGAATGGGGTGCAGCCACCAGAAGTTGATGAGCGCGAGCAGGGCGAACGCCCCGACGACGGCGGCGCCGAGGGTACGCCGCATCGGCATGGCCCCCTTCACCGACGACGCGGACGGACCGATCAGCAACCCGGCGCACAACGTGATGGCCAGCACCATGAACGGCACCATCGGAATGGCGTAGAACAAGAACATCGTGCGGTTGTCGGCGATGGCGAAGTAGAACCACGGCAGCCAGCCCATCGCGTACGCCAGCAGCACCGCCCCGGCCCGCCAGTCGCGCGTCGAGAAGTACCACGCCACCAGCGCCACGAGCGCGGCCACCGCGCCGAACCAGATCACCGGCGTGCCCACGCCGAGCACGGCCTGAGAGCAGTCCTTGACGCCGCACGTGTTCTGCTTGCCCTCGTAGAAGAAGGCGACGGGGCGCAGCAGCAGCGGCCAGGACCACGGCTCCGACATGTACGGGTGCGAGGTCTCCAGGCCGCTGTGGAAGGTGAAGACCTGCCACTGGTACTGCACCCACGACCGCATCGAGTCGAAGACGAAGAAGATCGGGTTGCCCGGCTCCGTCGCCCGGTCCCAGTTGCGGCCGTAGCCGCCCGCGCTGAGGAACCAGCCCGCCCAGGTGGCCATGTACGCCACGAACGGCACGACGCCGAACGCCAGGACGCCCTGCGGCACGTCCTTGTTGAACGCCCCCAGGTAGGGCCGGCGCAGCCCCACGGCGCGGCGGGCGCCGAAGTCCCACAGCAGCGACATGATCGCGAACCCGACGGCGAACGCCAGGCCCGACCACTTGACCGACATCGAGAAGGCCAGGCACACCCCGGCCGCGATCCGCCACCACCTGATGCCCAGCGACGGGCCCTGCGGTGACAGGGGCGAGGTCTCGTACCAGGTGACGAGCTTCTCGCGGGCCTGGTCACGGTCGACCACCAGGCAGGCGAACGCGGCCAGGACCCAGAACATCAGGAAGATGTCCAGCAGGGCCGTCCGGGAGAGCACGTAGTGCAGGCCGTCGAGCGCCAGCAGCAGGCCCGCGAAGCAGCCGAGCAGCGTCGAGCGGGTCATCCGGCGGGCCACCCTGGCCAGGATGAGGATGGACAGCGTGCCGACGACCGCGGCGGCGAAGCGCCAGCCGAACGGGTTGAGCCCGAAGATCCACTCGCCGAGGCCGATCATCCACTTGCCCAGCGGCGGGTGCACCACGTAGGAGGCGCACTTGTCGAGGTCGGCGGCCGTGCACGACTGCCAGATGTCGGTGTTCCCCGCGATGATCGCCTTGTCGGCGTCCTTGATCGTGACCTTCTCGACCCAGTGGGTGATCAGCGAGAAGGCGTCCTTCATGTAGTACGTCTCGTCGAACACCACGGACCTGGGATGACCGAGGTCGAGGAAGCGGAGTATCCCGCCGAACAGGGTGACGAGCAGTGGCCCCACCCATCCCCACAACACGCTGCCGCGCATGGGGGGCACGACCCGGTCACGTACGGACCGTGTCCTGGGATGGCTCTCGCCGACCTCCGAGCTCTCGTAGGCCTGGTACGGGGAATCGGTCACCGCCATTCGGACATCGTACGGGCCCCAGAGCGGTGGTTACCAAGGAAACACGGTGTATTTGGGATGCCCTGCAACAATGGTCAGGTGACTGGGAACGGCAGGTTGGTGCTGGCAGGAGCCCCTATTGGCCAGGTCGGAGACGTCTCCCCGCGGCTGCGCGAGCTGCTCGGCGAGGCGGACGTGGTGGCCGCCGAGGACACCAGGCGGCTGCGCAGGCTCGCGGCCGACCTCGGCGTCGAGCTCACCGGCAGGGTGGTGTCCTACTACGACCAGAACGAGGTGGCCCGCGCCCAGGAGCTGGTCGAGACGCTGAAACAGGGCCGCACGGTCGTGGTGATCACGGACGCGGGCATGCCGGGCGTGTCCGACCCCGGCTACCGCCTGACGCAGCTCGCGGTCGAGGCGGGCATCACCGTCACCGCGCTGCCCGGCCCGAGCGCCGTCACCACCGCGCTGGCCGTGTCGGGTCTGGCCAGCGACCGGTTCTGCTTCGAGGGCTTCCCGCCGCGCAAGGGCGGCGACCGGGGCCGCCGCCTGGGCGCGCTGGCCGCCGAGGAGCGCACGATGGTCTTCTTCGAGTCGCCGCACCGGCTGGCGGAGTCGCTGCGGGCGATGGCCGAGGCGTTCGGCGCCGAGCGGCGGGCCGCCGTGTGCAGGGAGCTGACCAAGACCTACGAGGAGGTGCGCAGGGGCGGGCTCGCCGAGCTGGCCGAGTGGGCGGCGCCGGGCGTCAAGGGCGAGATCACGATCGTCGTCGCCGGCCACGCGCCGGGCGACGACGAGCCCGACCTCGACGCGCTGGCGGCCGAGGTCGACCGCAGGGTCGCGGCGGGGGAGCGGCGCAGCCTGGCCGTGGCCGAGGTGGCCAAGGGTGCCGGCGTGCCCAGGCGAGAGCTGTATGACCTGGTTCACAGGAGAACCGCCACGCCATAGGGTGCGCATCGTGAGGAACTGGGGGGCGCCGGCACGACGGCTCATTCCGCCGATGCAGGAAGGCGCCCTTCTGGGCTGGCTGGCGCCGCTGGCGGTGGCGCTGTTCGGCGGTGTCCTGCGCTTCGCCCGGCTGGGCGAGCCCAAGGCCGTCGTCTTCGACGAGACGTTCTACATCAAGGACGCCTACTCGCTGCTGATGCACGGCGTCGAGATGGCCACGCTCGGCGACGCCAAGAACCCCATCGCCGACCGCCGCCTCATCGCCGGGAACCTGGACATCTTCAAGCAGTGCGGCCAGCCGTCCGAGTGCGCCTCCTTCGTGGCCCACCCGCCGCTCGGCAAGTGGATGATCGGCCTCGGCGAGTGGCTGTTCGGGATGGACCCGTTCGGCTGGCGCTTCGCCGCCGCGCTGGCCGGCACGCTGTCCATCCTGGTCCTGGCCAGGGTGGCGCGCAGGATGACCCGCTCGACGCTGCTCGGCTGCCTGGCCGGGCTGCTGCTGGCGCTCGACGGGCTGCACCTGGTGCTGTCCCGCACGGCGCTGCTCGACATCTTCCTGATGTTCTGGGTGCTGTGCGGGTTCGCCTGCCTGGTGGCCGACCGCGATCGGGTCCGCGAGAAACTCGTCGCCTGGTACGAGAGCGCGCCCGTCACCGAGCTGGGCCCCCGGCTCGGGCTGCGGCCCTGGCGGCTGGCGGCGGGCGCCTGCCTGGGCGCCGCGTGCGCGGTCAAGTGGTCGGGGATCTTCTTCCTCATCGGGTTCGCCGTGCTGTCGATCGTCTGGGACCTGGGGGCGCGGCGCGCGCTCGGCCTGCGCGAGCCGTACCGGGGGGCGCTGACGTACGACCTGCCCGGCGCGTCCGGCGCCATGGCGCTGGCGCCCGCGCTGGTCTTCACCGCGTCGTGGGCCGGCTGGTTCGCCTCCGCCGACGGCTGGGGACGCAACTGGGACCGCGCCACCTCCGCCGGGCCCGGGTTCTTCGTGCTCGACTCGGTGCGGTCGTGGGTGCAGTACCAGACGCAGGTGCTCGGCTTCCACAGCGGCCTGGAGGACTACCACCCCTACATGTCGGAGCCCTGGCAGTGGCCGCTGCTGTTACGGCCCGTCTCCTTCCACTACCCCACCGGCCTGCCGCCGTCCGCCTGCGGCGCCGACGAGTGCTCACAGGCCGTGCTCGGGGTCGGCACCCCCGCACTCTGGTACGCCGCCGCGCTCGCCCTGCTCGGCCTCGTCGCCTGGTACGTCTCCTCCCGCGACTGGCGGGCCGGGGCGACGCTGCTCGGCTTCGCGGTGGGCTGGCTGCCGTGGTTCTACTACGCCATCGCCGACAACCGCACGATGTACCTGTTCTACATGATCCCCGTCGTGCCGTTCATGGTGCTGGCGCTCGTGCTCATGGCCGGGCTCATCCTCGGCAGGCAGGACGCCCCCGCCGTCCGGAGGGCGACGGGGGCCGCGGTCGTGGGCGCGTTCACACTCGTCGTGCTGATCAACTTCTGGTGGCTCCAGCCGGTGCTGACCGCCGAGACGATCACGCACGCACAGTGGTGGGCTCGGATGCTGATGAGCTCCTGGGTGACCGCCGCGCCCAAGTGACACCGCGGCGCAGCGTGATCGCCGCCGCGATGCAGGCCAGCGGGACGGCGGGGAGCACGTACCGGTAGTCGAACTCCGCCGTCGCCGCCGGGGCCAGCAGCAGCCCGACCGCGCCCAGCCACGGCAGCACCACCGCCCCGCCGAACTTGCGCCAGCGCACGAAGACGCCGTACAGGCCGATCAGCAGGATGCCGCCGAGCATGATGCCGCGCAGGTAGAAGACCTTCTGGTAGTTGCTCATGATGGTCGCCCACGGCTGCACGATCCGGGTCTCCGGCGGGCCCTGCTCGTAGCTGAAGGCGTCGGTGTCGGTGCGGCCTCCCGCGTACGACGACCACTTCGGCAGCCGCTTGGGCTGGCCGGTGTCGTCCAGCTCCACGTACGGCTTGAACTGGTACATGTTGTAGGTCGACTCGTCGGGGAAGCGTGGACGTGCCCAGTGGAAGGAGCGGAAGAAATCGCGCGCCACGACCTGCAGATAGTCACCGGGCTGCGACAGGATCGCCCGGGTGGCGAACTTGCTGGCCGCGTCGTTGGTGATCTCGCTCCACTTCTTGTTGATGCCCCACCGGTGCAGCACCTCGCCGGTGCCGGTGCCGTCGCCGTTGCCCTGGCCCCACAGGTACCACTGCGCGTAGTCCTTGCGCTGGCTCACCGGGTCGTTGATGCACAGCAGCAGGAGCTGCACCTCTTTGTACTTGTCGATGTCCATCTTGTTGCAGTCGGCGAAGATGGCGGTGCGCATGTAGAGGATGAGCCCGTCGCTGTTGGTCATCGCGAACTTGCCGTACGCCGAGGCGAACCACCCCATGTACGCCATCACCGGGATCGCGCAGGCCGTGAGCACCGCCACGATCGGCCGCCAGCCGGTGCGCTTGACCAGCAGGTAGAGCACCACCAGCGCCAGGATCGGCAGCCCGATCGAGCGGGTCAGCCAGGTCAGCGCCAGCAGCAGGCCGATGACCGCGCCCGCCTTCCAGGTCAGCCGCCGCTTCCACAGCACCAGCGTGATCACGCCCACCACGAGCAGCAGGAACAGGGTGTCGGACATCACCAGTTGCTCGAGCTGGATCTGGTACGCGTCGAACAGCACCGGCGCCGCGGCCAGCGTGGCCCCCCACTTCGGCAGCCGGAACTTGATCCGTAGCAACGCGTAGATCAGGCAGGCCGTGGCCAGGCCCATCAGGTGCTGGGTGAAGGTCACCAGGGTGAAGCTGTGGAACGGCTGGAGCAGCATCAGCCAGAAGCTGTAGCCGTCGGGCCTGATCGGGTGCGGCCGCGGGTGCAGCGCCACCGAGACGTACTCGTAGGAGTCGTTGAACCACATGGCCGGGCCGTAGCCGAGCATGGCGATGAGCCGCAGCACGGCGCCTGCGCCGAAGGCTGCGGCGAACACCCGGTGCCTGCGCACCATGGCCAGCAAACGGGCCGTCCTGCCAGGGGCGGAGGGGTCCACAGGGGTAATCTCCGCGACGCTCACCATGCTGTAAAGAATGCCAGTCGTTTTCGGGTCTGTGCCCGAGCACGGGCGCGTTCAGGGCATGATGGTTCACTGGAAGAGCCTTAACTGAAGGGTAGACACGTGGAACTGACGGTGGTCATGCCCTGCCTCAACGAGGCGGAGACCGTGGAAGTCTGTGTACGCAAAGCCTTGGCGTGCATGGAGGAGCACGGCATCGAGGGCGAAGTGCTGATCGCCGACAACGGCAGCACCGACGGCTCGCAACAGCTCGCCCGAGACGCCGGGGCCCGCGTGGTCCATGTGGACGAGAAGGGATACGGAAACGCCCTCATGGGCGGCATCAGGGCGGCGCGCGGCAAGTACGTCATCATGGGCGACGCCGACGACTCCTACGACTTCACCGCGCTGCTGCCGTTCGTCGAGCAGCTCCGCGAAGGCGCCGACCTGGTGATGGGCAACCGCTTCAGGGGCGGCATCTCGCCGGGCGCCATGCCGCCGCTGCACCGCTACCTGGGCAACCCGGTGCTGTCGTTCATCGGGCGGCTGTTCTTCCCCTCCGCGATCAAGGACTTCCACTGCGGCCTGCGTGGCTTCCGTCGCGACTCGATCCTGCGCCTGCAGCTCCAGACGGGCGGCATGGAGTTCGCCTCCGAGATGGTGGTCCGCTCCACCCTGGCCGGCCTCGACGTGCGCGAGGTGCCGACCACGCTCTCGCCCGACGGCCGCTCCCGCCCGCCGCACCTGCGCTCCTGGCGCGACGGCTGGCGTCACCTGCGCTTCCTGCTCCTCTACAGCCCGAAGTGGCTGTTCTTCTACCCCGGCGTGCTGATGATGATCATCGGGCTCGTCGCGGGCACCGCGCTGGTGTTCGGCCCCGTCGAGATCGGTGAGCTGGCCTTCGACGTCGACACCCTGGTCGGCTCCGCGGCCCTGGTGGTGATCGGCTTCCAGGCGGCGCTGTTCGCCGTCTTCACCAAGGTGTACGCGGCCGAGGAGGGCTTCCTGCCCGAGTCGCCGCGCATCCGGCGGCTGATCGACATCGTGAGCCTGGAGAAGGGGCTCGTCGTCGGCGGGCTGCTGGCCCTGGCCGGCCTCGTCGGCCTGGTCATGTCGCTGGTGCACTGGCAGGTGCGCGACTTCGGCGAGCTGGACCCGCGCGAGTCGCTGCGCATCGTGGTGCCGTCCGCGACCGCGCTCATCATGAGCTTCCAGACGATCTTCGCGGCGCTGTTCATCAGCATCCTCGGCATCCGCCGCACCCGCGAGACGCCGATCGACAACGCCGCCGCCGCGGCCGAGGAAGCCGCCGCCGCCATCACCCTCGAAGACTCCAAGCACTGACGTCCCGTACGCGCCGCCGCAGCCCCGTAAGGCCCGTGGGGACGGCGGCGGCGCGTAACAGATGAATCTCAGCAACCCGTAGGCTGGGACGCATGACCCAGCACATTCTCACCGCCGTGGCGTGGCCGTATGCGAACGGGCCTCGTCATATCGGGCACGTCTCGGGCTTCGGCGTGCCGTCCGACGTCTTCAGTCGTTACCAGCGCATGGCGGGCAACAATGTGCTGATGGTCTCCGGCACCGACGAGCACGGCACCCCCATCCAGGTGCAGGCCGACAAGGAGGGCGTGAGCGCCAGAGACCTGGCCGACCGCTACAACCGCGTCATCGCGGAAGACCTCACCGGCCTCGGCCTGTCCTACGACCTGTTCACCAGGACCACCACCAAGAACCACTACGCCGTCACGCAGCAGATCTTCAAGGGCCTCTACGACAACGGCTACATCTTCCCCAAGACCACGATGGGCGCCATCTCGCCCTCCACCGGCCGCACCCTGCCCGACCGCTACATCGAGGGCACCTGCCCCATCTGCGGCTACGACGGCGCGCGCGGCGACCAGTGCGACAACTGCGGCAACCAGCTCGACCCGATCCAGCTCCTCAACCCCAAGAGCCGCATCAACGGCGAGACGCCCGTCTTCGTCGAGACCGAGCACTTCATGCTCGACCTGCCCGCCTTCGCCGAGGTGCTCGGCACCTACCTGCAGTCCAAGCAGGGCGAGTGGCGGCCCAACGTGCTCAAGTTCGCCCTCAACCTGCTCGGCGACCTGCAGCCGCGCGCGATCAGCCGCGACCTCGACTGGGGCGTGCCCATCCCGCTCGACGGCTGGCGCGACCAGCCCAACAAGCGGCTGTACGTGTGGTTCGACGCCGTCATCGGCTACCTGTCGGCCTCCATCGAATGGGCCAGGCGCTCCGGCGACCCCGACGCGTGGCGCCAGTGGTGGCAGAACCCCGACGCCCGCGGCTACTACTTCATGGGCAAGGACAACATCGTCTTCCACGCCGAGATCTGGCCCGCCATGCTGTTCGGCTACAGCGGCATCGGCGCGCGCGGCGGCACCCCCGGCGCGCTGGGCGCGCTCGACGTGCCGTCCGAGGTGGTCTCCAGCGAGTTCCTGACCATGGAGGGCAAGAAGTTCTCCTCCTCGCGGCAGGTCGTCATCTACGTGCGCGACTTCCTGGCCCGCTACGACGCCGACGCGCTGCGCTACTACATCGCCGTGGCCGGCCCCGAGAACCAGGACACCGACTTCACCTGGCAGGAGTTCGTCAACCGCAACAACGGCGAGCTGGTCGCCGCCTGGGGCAACCTGGTCAACCGCTCGATCTCGATGGCGGCCAAGAACTTCGGCGCCGTGCCCGAGCCGGGCGACCTCACCGACGCCGACAGGGCCCTGCTGCAGCGCTCGCGCGACGCCTTCGCACCCGTGGGGGCGGAGCTGGGGCGCTCGCGCTTCAAGAACGCCATCACCGAGGCGTTCGACGTGGTCCGCGAGGCCAACAAGTACCTCGCCGACCAGGAGCCGTGGAAGCTCAAGGACGACCCCGAGCGGCAGAAGTCCATCCTGCACGTCGCGCTGCAGGTCGTCGATGACGCCAAGACGATGCTCACGCCGTTCCTGCCCGGCTCCTCCAACAAGGTCTTCGCCATGCTGGGCGGGGAGGGGGTGTGGTCGGGCATGCCGGAGATCCGCGAGGTCGACGAGGACGGCGGCGCGCCGTACCCGGTGATCACCGGCGACTACGCCGAGGGGGCCGCTCGGTGGGAGCACCGGCCGATCCGGCCGGGCACGCCGCTGGCGCCGCCCGTGCCGCTGTTCAAGAAGCTCGACCCCAAGGTCATCGACGAGGAGCTGGCCCGGCTGGGCGAGTGACGGCCCCGGCCCCGGGCACGGCGGGCTGGCTTTTTGGCGGAGGCTCCCGTACGGCGGGCCGGCTCCCGGGCGGCGGCTAGGCTTTGATGGCGTGACCACCAAGCTTCCCGCCGCGCCGGAGGCGCTCGCCGCGCCCGTGTTCGACAGCCACTGCCACCTCGACATCATGGTCGGCAACAGGCAGGCGTCGTCGGGCGACCCGGTGGCGCAGGCCGCCCAGGCGGCCTCGGCGACCGTACGCGGCATCCTCGACGACGCCAGGGCCGTGAACGTCACCAGGCTCGTCACGATTGGCTACGACCTGACGTCCTCCCGCTGGAACGCCGACATGGCGGCCCAGCAGGAGGGCGTGTACGCAGGCGTGGCCATCCACCCGAACGAGGCGCACGAGGCCACCCCGGAGGTCCTGGCGGAGATCGAGGAGCTGGCCGGCCGTCCGGAGGTGCGGGCGGTGGGGGAGACGGGCCTCGACTACTACCGCGACTGGGCGAGCAAGGACGACCAGCACGCCAGCTTCCGGGCGCACATCGAGATCGCCAAGCGCACCGGCAAGGCGCTGGTCATCCACGACCGCGAGGCGCACGACGACGTGCTGAAGGTGCTGGCCGCCGAGGGCGCCCCGGACAAGGTGGTCTTCCACAGCTTCTCCGGCGACGCCGAAATGGCCAAGAAGTGCACCGACGCCGGATATTTCATGTCATTCTCCGGGCCGGTGACGTACAAGAACGCCGGCTACCTGCGAGAGGCCGCCGAGGTCGCCCCCGCCGAGCTCATGCTGGTCGAGACCGACGCCCCCTACCTGCCGCCCGTCCCGCACCGCGGCAAGCCGAACGCCCCGTACCTCATCCCTCTCACTCTTCGTTGCCTGGCCGAGGTCAAGAACGTCCACCCGGATGAGCTGTGCGAGGCGATCAGCGCCAACGGAGTCACAGTTTTCGGCGAGTGGTGACCAACTTTTGGTGAACCTGTGGATACGGGAACAGAACCAGCGTAACGTTCGGGCCGTCCTGCCCCACACCGGAGGTGGCCCGTGCGAGGAAAGAGGCGTGCGCCGCGCCCGCCCATACCCTGGCGTTCCCCGTGGACGCCGGTGGTGTGCGTGGCCGGGGCGGTGGCCGTCGGCGCGCTCGTGGTGGTCTCGTTCCTCGTCAAAGAGGTCATCGTGGTGGTCGACGGCGAGCGCACGCACGTCCGCGCGTTCGGTGGAACGGTCCAGGAGGTGCTCGCCGACGCGGAGGTCTCCGTGGGGTACGGCGACGTCGTCCGTCCGTCCACGCAGAACGTGGTCGAGGACGGCGCCACCATCGAGGTGCGGCGCGCCCGCCCCCTCACCCTGACCCTCGACGGCCACACCAGCACCCACCTCGTCACCGCCACGAACGTCCACGACGCCCTCACCGAACTCGACATCGCCCCTGCCGCCAGCAAGCTCTCCGCCCCGCCCGGCCACAGAGTCCCGCTGGAGGGCATGGAACTGACCGTCTACACCCGGCGCAAGGTCTACGTGGTGGCCGGCACCACCCGGGTCACCTCCCGCACGACGGCCCGGACGGTGCGCGAGGTGCTCAAGCAGAAGCGCATCGCCCTGCGGCGCGGCTACCTGGTCAACCCGCCGCTCGGCAGCTTCCCCAAGGACGGCACCGTCATCACGGTCACCCCGCCCCGCACCGTCCAGATCCAGCCCGAGATCCTTCAGCTCGACTGGGAGGCCCTGGCGGAGTGCGAGTCGCGGGGCAACCCCGAGGCTTTCAACGCGAACGGGCCCTACTACGGGCTCTACCAGTTCAGCCTGCCGATGTGGCAGGCGGTGGGGGGCATGGACACACCGACATCCTGGCCGGAGGAGGAGCAGACCTACCGGGCCCAGCTCCTCTACCAGCAGGTGGGCGGACGCTGGCAGGGCCAATGGCCCCACTGCGGCGACCGCCTGTTCACCATGACCACCCACTGACCCACCGCGCCGCCTGCCGGGCGGTTGGGTGGTCAGCCGGCCAGGGAGACCCCGAAGTCGGCACCCTGAGGGGGCTGCAGCGGCTGCTGTGCCGTTTCGTCGTTGCGGGCGGCCACCGCGACCTTCCCGGACGGCGCCGCATCCGGCTGCCCGACGTACAGCTTGTTCCCGCTGAAGGTCAGCGACCATCCGAACAGCCCTTCGGCGGTGGACAGCTTCCGCTCCTCGTCCGTGCTCTTCCACGAGACGATCCGGACACCACCCCCGTAAGGAGCGCCGATCGCCAGCCGCCCATCCGTCGAGACGGCCATCGAGAAGCCGAACGCCTGCTTGCCTCCCTGCGTCACCCTCCTCAGAGGTTTGCGCGCGGGATCGAGAAGCTGCACGTAACCAGGCCCAGGCGAGCCGACGGCGTACCCGGACCCCTCGGCATAGGCGACCGCGTACCCGAACCGGTCGCCGGAGGCGTTCGTCGGCGAGTCCAGCTTGAACGAGGTGATCCGCGGCGCCAGCACGTCGTCGATGAACACGACCGAGCCGGAGTCGATCTTGCCCGCCTCGACCTGACGGCCCGCCCCGTCGTCGTTCTCGTACGGGACGCCGACGACCAGCCCGTTCTTCGGCCCGAACGCCATCGACCAGCCGAACTGGTCGCCCACCTCGCTGTTGCCGCGCACGTCCACGGTCTCCTGGCTGATCCTGCGCAGCTCGCCCGCGCCCTGGCGCACGTAGACGGCGCCCACGTCGAGAAGCTGGGCCTCGTCCTCGTACGGCGCGCCGATCGCCACCAGGTCGCCGCGCGCGGCGATCGACCAGCCGAAGTGCGCGAACCGCTGGGGCTGCGGCGCGGTCAGGCGCTGCGGGGGCGCCGCGTTGCCGCCGTAGACGACGTACGCGGCGCCGGCGTCCTCGGTGCCGTCCACATCCGTGTACGGGGCGCCGATCACCAGGTCGGCGCAGGCGTCGCCGTTCACCTTCGCGAGCCGGACGGACCAGCCGAGACCGTCGCCCCTGGCCGGCCCTGGAACGCTGACCGGCACCACCTTGCCGGCGGACAGCACGTGCACCGCGCCCTTCTGGTCGTCCGCGAACGGGTCGCCCACCGCGACGTCGTCCACCCCGTCACCGTCGAAGTCGGCGGCCCCACCGCAGGCCGCAACGCTACTGGAAGCCCCGGCGATCGCTGAGGCTGCGGTGGCTGTGATCGTTCCCGCCACGAGGGCGAGGGTCGTGAGGGCCGCTCTGATCATCACAGCGCCACCTCGATCAGCTTGCCGTTCTCCAGCAGGGTCGCCGTCATCTTCATGGGTTTGCGGTACATGGCCAGGTCGAACACGAAGGCGCTGTCCACCCGCCCGCCGGGCAGGATCGCCGGGGGCAGCGTGACGGGGGACGGATCGTGCTCGCCGCCCCGATCGTCCACCATGGTCACCACCGGCTGGACCAGCACTCTGCGCTCGCCGCCCGGGTTGAGCATCGTCCAGCGGATCACGCAGAGCTGGCCCTTGGCGGACGTGATGCCCTCGTACTCCTTCAGCCCGCACTCCGGCGTTCCCGTCACGATCGCGACGGGGTCGTCGAAGTTCGCGCCGAGGGTGAAGCGGCGGCCCACGTCGTTCGGGCTGGGGCGGCCCGTGGCCTGGGTCGGGGTGTTCTGGGTCGCGATGGTGGTCGTGTCGCGGGCCGAGGTGGCGATCAGCACGGCCACGGTCACCACGATGGCCAGCACGGCGGCACCGGCGGCGATGAGCCATCGGGTGCCGGTTGTGCGGGTGCCGCCGATGGTGTCGGAGTCGGCGTCGCGTTCGGCGGGGGAGCCGATCGTGCCGGGATGCGTGTCGGCGCCTAAGCCGCCCCGCTGCGGCCCCGGCCCCGAGCCGCCCAGTTGCGGTACGGGCCCTGCGCCGCCTCGCTGAGGCACCGGCCCCGAGCCGCCGCCCTGAGGCCGCGACCCGCCGCCCAGAGGTGCCGACCCGCCGCCCTGAGGTCCCGGGCCGCTGGTCAGAGATCCCGAGCCGCCGCCCAGAGTCCCTGTGCCGCCTCCTTTGGTCGCGGGTCCCGAGCTGCTCTCCTGCGGCGTCCGCCCCGAGCCGGCGCCCGGCCCGGTGTCCTGCCGTGACTGCGCACTCTCCGTCCGCGAGGGCCCAGGCGCCTGCTTCGAGGCCTTGCCCCCGAACAGCCCGAACCTCCGCTTCGGCGCCTCCACCTGCCCAGGCACCTGCCAGCGGGCCAGCTCCTCCTTGGCGGCCTCCTCCTCCCAGCGAGCCCGCTCCTCCAGGGACGGCGCCCCGCTACCGGCTCCGGCAGAGCCAGGCGCGCTCGCCGGCCCGGCCGCACCGGTGAAGCCCGGCGCGCTCGCACCCCCGGCGGTACGAGCAGCGCCGAAGGAGCCGGCGGCCCCGACCGTGCCAGCGGCCCCGACCGTGCCAGCAGTCCCGGAAGGGCCCGCAGCCCCAGAGGTGCCCGCAACCCCGGAGGTGCCCGCAACGCCAGGCGGGCTCGCGACCCCGGACGTGCCCGCAGCCCCCGCAGTACCGGGCGCGGTCGCGGAGCCGGGAGCCCCGGAAGCACCCGGCGCACCGGTCGGAGCGCCAGGGTTCGAAGCACCGGAGGGCGACGCGGTGACAACACCCCTCCGCCCGGTGGCGTCACTGGGCGGCGGAGTCGTGAAGGTGGCAGTGATGTCCGGCTCGTCCACCACGTTCTGCGGCGGCTGCCAGTCACTGAGCATCTCGGTGGCCACCAGCGTGGGCGGATCGGCCAACGCCGGCATCGGCGCGCTCCCCCCGACCAGCGCGATCAGCAGATCCTGCGCGGTCGGCCGCAGCGCCGGGTCCATGGACGTGGCCCGCCGCACCAGCTCGTTCAACGGTGCGGGCAGTGCCCCAAGGTCGGGCGGCGTGTTGAGGACGCGGGAGGCCATCGTGATGGGGTCGCCACGCCCGAACGGATGCCGCCCGTTCCCCGCGTAGGCGATCAGGCAGCCCCAGGCGAAGATGTCGACCGCAGGGCTGATCAGCTCGCCCCGCACCTGCTCGGGCGCCCACCAGCCGGGGCTGCCCAGCAGCTCGCCGGAGAGCGTGAAGCCGGTCTCGCGGTCGAGCGCCCTGGCGATCCCGAAGTCGATCACGCGGGGCCCGGACAGCGACAGGATCACGTTCGCCGGTTTGAGGTCGCGGTGCACCAGCTCCGCGACGTGGATGGCGGCCAGTGCCGCCGCGACGCCGAGCGCGACGCCGTGCAGCGGGCCCGGCTCCAGCGCGCCGTACTTCGAGATCTGGTCCGACAGGGGAGTGCCGGCGATGTACTCGGTCACCATGTAGGGGCGGCCGTCGCCGGTGTTGCCGTTGTCCAGCACCTGGGCCGTGCAGAACGACGCCACGCGGCGCGCGTTCTCGACCTCCACGTGGAAGCGCGCGGCGAACCCCTCCTGATTGGCGAACTCCGCCTTGACCACTTTGAGCGCGACGAACCGTCCCGTCGGCGCCCGCGCGAGGAACACGGTCCCCATGCCGCCCTCGCCCAATCGGCCCAGCAGCCGGTACGGCCCGATCGCGCGCAGGTCGGTCGGCCGGAGCGGCGCGGCGCCCGTTGGTTCCATGAGCGACGTCCCTTCCTGTTCCACGCCATCCTCTCCTTTGGTCTCCCCATCCGCCATCGCACGTTCTTCGATGCGGGAGACTGGTTGGATGATGAGGCTGTTGGGCCCTGCAGAAATACGTATTTTGGCGGACAAGCTAGATCTGCGTCCGACAAAAAAATTGGGCCAGAACTTCGTGATCGACGCGGGGACCGTCCGGCGCATCGTCCGCGTGGCCGACCTCTCGCCCGATGACGTGGTCATCGAGGTGGGCCCCGGCCTCGGCTCGCTGACCCTCGCGCTGCTGGAGCCGGCCGCGCACGTGGTGGCCGTCGAGATCGACCCGGTGCTGGCCCGGCAGCTTCCGATCACGGTGGCCGAGCGCGAGGCGGCCGACAAGCTCACGGTCGTCAACGCCGACGCCATGAAGATCACTCTCGACGACCTGTCCGGTCACACCCCCACGGCTCTGGTGGCGAACCTGCCGTACAACGTGGCCGTCCCGGTGGTGCTGCACGTCCTGGAGGTCCTGCCCTCGCTGCGCAAGGGCCTGGTCATGGTGCAGTCGGAGGTGGCCGACCGGCTGGCGGCGGGTCCTGGCTCGAAGGTGTACGGGGTGCCGTCGGTCAAGGCCGCCTGGTACGCCGACGTGCGCAGGGCGGGGCCCGTGGGCCGTACCGTCTTCTGGCCCGCCCCCAACGTGGACTCCGGCCTCGTCTCGATGGTCCGCCGTGACCCGCCGGTCACGTCGGCGTCCCGCCAGGAGGTTTTCGAGGTGGTGGACGCGGCCTTCGCGCAACGCCGCAAGACGCTGCGGGCGGCGCTCGCGTCCTGGGCGGGGACGGCCGCCGACGCCGAGCGCACGCTGCGCGCGGCCGGGGTGGACCCGTCGGCGCGAGGCGAGCAACTCGACGTGACGGCCTTCGCGCGCATCGCCGAACTCAGGCCCTGACCACCGCAGGGCTGTAGCGAGGCGATCAGCGGGGCGCTCGAAGGCTGGAGCCCCAAGCGGTCAGCGCGGGGCGCTCAAAGGCCGGCGCCAGGCGATCAGGCGGGTAGCTCGAAGGCGCTGAACGTCGCCTCAGGCCGGTCGCGCTTGGTAAACAGCTCCCAGGCGCCATCGGCGATCGCGTCCGGGTCGAGGGTGCTGCCGCCCACGTCACCGAACCGTTCCGGCTGCGAGACGACGTGCGTGTGGATGTCACCCCGTTCGATCAGCCCCCCGATGATCAGGTTCCCGGCGTAGACCCCCTGCCCCGCCAGCGCCGCGTGCAGCGTCAGCCCGTAGTTGCGCAGCGCGGCCGAGGCGATGGCCAGCCCGCCGAGGGCGGGCATCGGCATGACGGCGCTGAGCCCGCCGGCGAACAGCAGCCCGCCCTCACCTCTGGCGATCATGCCGGGCAGCACCTGCCCGACCAGGTCCACCGCCGGATACACGATCTCCATCGCCTCCCGGGCGTCCGCCGAGCCGATGTCGGTGATGGACGCGGGCGCGGCGTCCAGGTCGGCGGCCCCCGGCCCGTAGTAGAGCACGTCGATCGTGCCGAACCGCTCCCTGATCTGGTCGAGGGCGGCCTCGGCGCGGTCGCGGTCGTGCACGTCCACGGTGAACGCCGCCGCCTCCACCCCCGCCCCTGCCAGGGACGCGACGTAACCGGCGTGGCGGTGGGCGCTGCGGGAGACGAGCGCCACGGCGTACCCCTCGCGCCCGAACCGGTGCGCGACGGACATGCCCAGCCCCGGCCCTGCCCCGATGACGACGGCGGTCTTGCGTGTTGCTGCGGACATGACGGTGCCTGCCTTCCTGGAGTAAATCGAGGGAGTCCTCAAGTTAACACAAAACTTGAGGGCGTCCTCAACTTCGTATGATGGAGAGATGGCAGCCGGAACCAAGCCGCTGCGGTCGGATGCCGCACGCAACCGCGACAAACTGCTGGTCGCGGCCACCCAGCTCTTCGCCGAACGCGGCCTGGACGTGCCCCTGGAGCACGTCGCCCGCCGCGCCGGGGTCAGCATCGGCACCCTCTACAACCACTTCCCCACCCGCGAGGCGCTCCTCGGAGCGGTCATGCCGCAGCGGCTGGCGGCCCTGGAGCGGATCACCGCGCAGGCGCTGGCCGACCCCGACCCTTGGGACGGGTTCGCCGGGTTCCTCGACGGGCTGTTCGCGCTGCAGGCCGAGGATCACGGCCTCAACGACGCGCTGACGCAGGGCTTCACGCTGGCGACCGACGTGAGCCAGGCGTGTCACCAGGGCTTTCTGGACGCCGAGCGGATCATCGAGCGCGCCAAGGCGGGCGGCCGGTTGCGCGCCGACTTCGGCTCCCAGGACCTGGTGACGCTGATCTGGGCGATGTCGCAGGTCATCCGCGAGTCCATGGGCACCGCACCGGACGCCTGGCGCCGCTGCCTGGCGTTCTTCCTGGACGGCCTGCGCGCCGAGGCGGCCCACCCCTTGCCCGCCGAGACGACCCGGCCCGTGCCGGGCGAGGCGACCCAGCCTGTGCCTGCCCAACCCCCTGCGTGAGGGCCGCCCGGCAAATGCCCACCAACTTGACTCTCTGTGTCGGCCGACTGTCAAGCACTGCGGTTCATATTTCCAGAACTGCATGTCAGGCCAGCGAGCCCGGATAACATCGAGTGTCCTTGACCCCGGCAAGCGATGAGAGTGGCAGAAGATCGATGAGTTCGGTGACCGTACGTGTGCCCGCGAAGGTCAACGTGCAGCTTTCTGTCGGCCCGCTCAGGGAAGATGGCTACCACGACCTGGTCAACGTCTTCCACGCGGTATCGATCTTCGATGAGGTGGTGGCGAAGGAGTCCGAGTCCATCACCGTCCAGATCGACGGCAAGTGGTCCGACCAGGTGCCCGTCGACGACAGCAACCTCGCCATCCGGGCCGCCCGCGCTCTGGCCAAGCACGCGGGCCGCAGCTACGGCGCCGACCTCGTCATCCAGAAGGACATCCCCGTCGCCGGCGGCATGGCGGGAGGCAGCGCCGACGCGGCCGGCGCGCTGGTGGCCTGCAACGAGCTGTGGGGTCTCGGGCTGCCGTTCGAGGACCTGATGGAGATCGCCGGCGACCTGGGCAGCGACGTCCCGTTCTCACTGCTGGGCGGCACGGCGGTCGGCACCGGCCGCGGCGAGCAGCTCAGCGAGCTGCCCACCGGAGGCACGTTCCACTGGGTGTTCGCCCTGGCGAACGGCGGGCTCTCCACGGCCAGCGTGTACGCCGAATGCGACCGCCTCAGGCAGGCCGCGGCGGCCGAGGTGTCGTGGCCCCAGCTCAACGACTCGCTGATGGAGGCACTCGGCACCGGCGACGCGTACGCCCTCGGCTCGAACCTCAGCAACGACCTCCAGGCCGCCGCCCTGAACCTGCGCCCGGAGCTGGCGCCGACCCTCGACGCGGGCCGCCAGCACGGCGCGCTCGGCGCGATCGTCTCGGGCTCCGGCCCCACCTGCGCGTTCCTCGCCATCGACGCCACCCACGCCCGCGACCTGGCGCAGAGCCTGACCGCGACGGGCGCCGCCCACACCGCGGTGGCCGCCCATGGGCCCGTTCAGGGCGCCGTTCTTATCTAGAGCGCCCTCTGGACGTGCTCGGCCAGGCGCGCTGGGTCAGGCGGGACTGTGGCGGGCGTGCTGTGCGGGGCGGCGTGCGCGGCGAGGCGGCGTGCTGTGCGAGGCGGGGCGAGGCGGTGTGCGCGGCGAGGCGGTGTGCGGGGCGAGGCGGGTGTGCGCGGCGAGGCCGACGCACTGTGCGGGGCGGCGTGCTGTGCGAGGCGGGCGTGCGGCGCGAGGCGGACTGAGGCGGGCGCGCTCCTCTGATCGGGCGCTCCAATCGGCGGCGTGTGATCGGACGGCCGGGGGCCGGTGGGGAGCCGATACCCTGGGTAGGCCATGAATCTGGTCAATCTTGAGTCCGTCTCCCACGCCTACGGCCCCAAACCGCTGCTCAGCGACGTCTCCCTAGGGGTTGAGGCGGGCGAACGCATCGGTGTCGTCGGCCGCAACGGGGGCGGCAAGACGACGTTGCTGTCCGTGCTGGCAGGCACCGTGACGCCCGACAGCGGTCGCGTCACGCACAACCGCGGCCTGCGCGTCGGCATCCTGTCGCAGCAGGACGACCTCGACCCCGCCGCCACCATCAGCGAGATCGTCCTCGGTGAATTGGCCGAGCACGAGTGGGCGGGTGACCAGCGCGTACGTGAGATCTTCACGAACCTGATCGGCGACCTCGACCTGGGCTCCAAGGCGGGCGCTCTGTCGGGTGGCGAGCGCAGGCGTACGGCGCTGGCGAAGCTGCTGATCGACGACCACGACCTGATCATGCTCGACGAGCCCACGAACCACCTCGACATCGAGGCCATCGCGTGGCTGGCGGGCCATCTGGCGGGCAGGAAGAGCGCGGTCGTGGTGGTGACCCACGACCGGTGGTTCCTCGACGCCGTCTCCACCCGCACCTGGGAGGTCGTGGACGGCCGGGTCGAGCGTTACGAGGGCGGTTACGCGGCGTACGTGCTGGCCAAGGCGGAGCGGGCGCGCATCGCGCAGGCCGCCGAGGAGCGCAGGCAGAACCTGATGCGCAAGGAGATCGCGTGGCTGCGGCGTGGCCCGCCCGCGCGGACGTCCAAGCCGAAGTTCCGGATCGAGGCCGCGCAGGCGCTGATCGCGAACGAGCCGCCGGCGCGCGAGACCGTCGAGCTGATGAAGTTCGCCGCCGCGCGTCTCGGCAAGACCGTCTACGACCTTGAGGACGTCACGCTGCACGCGGGCGGCCCCGGCACGGGCCCGCTGGTGCTCGACCACCTGACGTGGCAGTTCGGGCCCGGCGACCGGATCGGCCTGATCGGCGTGAACGGGTCGGGCAAGTCGTCGGTGCTGCGGCTGCTGGCCGACACGATCAAGCCGGACTCGGGCCGGGTGGTGAGGGGCCGCACGGTGCGCCTGGCGCACCTGTCGCAGGAGCTCGGCGAGCTCGACCCCTCGCGGCGGGTGCTGGAGTCGGTGGAGGAGGTGCGCAAGTACCTCCAGCTCGGCAAGCGCGAGTGGACGGCCTCGCAGCTCCTCGAACGCCTGGGCTTCCGCGGCGACGCGCAGTGGAAGGTGATCGGCGACCTGTCGGGCGGCGAGCGGCGGCGGCTGCAGTTGCTGCGGCTGCTCATGGACGACCCCAACGTCCTGCTGCTCGACGAGCCGACCAACGACCTCGACATCGAGACGTTGAACGAGCTGGAGGACCTGCTCGACGGCTGGCCGGGCACGCTGATCCTGGTCAGCCACGACCGCTACTTCCTGGAGCGGGTCACCGACCGGTGTGTGGCGCTGCTGGGCGACGGCAGGCTGTCGATGCTGCCTGGCGGGGTGGACGAGTACCTCGAACGGCGTGCGGCGGGCACGGCGGTGACCGCCCGTCTCGGCGCGGGCACCCCGCCGCCCCCTGCCGAGGCGGCTCCCGCGAGTGCGGCGCCGGAGCAGGCCGGGCTGTCCGCCAAGGAGGAGCGCGAGCTGCGCAAGGAGCTGAACCGCCTGGAGCGGCAGCTCGACAAGCTGAGCGACCAGGAGTCCAAGCTGCACGCCGCCATGGCCGACGCGGCCAGCGACTACGGCAAGCTCGGCTCGCTGGACGCGCAGCTCCGTGAGATCACCGCTCAGAAGGACACGATCGAGGCCGAGTGGCTGGAGGTCGCCGACCGCCTGGGCGACTGAGGAAAGGCCGGAGAACTCAGAGCGGGGAGTCGAAGGGTGTGAGGAGCATGCGGAGCAGCGACGCCAGGGTGCGCTGATCCGCCGTCTCCAGCCCCGACAGCAGCTCCCGCTCCCGCCGCAGCAGGTCGTCGAAGGCGGCGTCCACCCGGGCCAGCCCAGGATCGGTGAGCGAGACCAGCACGCCACGCCGGTCCTCCGGGTCGGGCCGCCGCCGCACCAGCCCGGCCTGGGCGAGCCGGTCGATGCGGTTGGTCATCGTGCCGGAGGTCACCAAAGTGGCCCGCAGCAGGGCTCCGGGGCTGAGCTCGTAGGGCTTGCCGGCCCGCCGCAGGGCGGTGAGCACGTCGAACTCCCACGGCTCCAGATCGTGTTCGGCGAACGCCGCTCGCCGCGCACGGTCGAGATGCTTGGCGAGTCGTGACACTCTAGAGAGCACCTGGAGCGGCTCGACGTCAAGGTCGGGGCGCTCCGCCCGCCAAGCCGCGACGAGGCGATCGACCTCGTCTCTAGCATCCTCCGTCATGACACAAGAGTGTACTGTCTTGACATCGAGATATCTCTCTCGATATCAATTATCTCTATGTCAAGAGATATTTGGGACCCTGTCACGTACGCGGTCTACGCCGACGAGCGGTCGCGGCCGTTCATCGAGCTGATCTCCAGGGTGGGCGCCGTCGAGCCCGACTACGTCGTGGACGCCGGCTGCGGCAGCGGCGAGCTGACGGTGGAGCTGGCCGCCCGCTGGCCGAACGCCACCATCGAGGGCTTCGACTCCTCCCCTGCGATGATCACCAAGGCCCGCAAGCTGGAGACGCAGGTCAGGTTCGCGGTGGCCGACGTCGCCATGTGGCGACCGGACCGGCCGGTGGACGTGATCGTCTCCAACGCCGTCCTGCAGTGGGTGCCCGAGCACCGCGCCGTGCTGGAGCACTGGGTGGAGGACCTGGCCCCGGGCGGCTGGCTGGCCTTCCAGGTGCCGGGCAACTTCGACGCCCCCAGCCACGTCGCGATCCGCGAGCTGTGCTCCTCGCGCGCCTGGTCGGACCGGCTCGGCGACTTCACCAGGGGCAACCCGGTCGCGGAGCCGCTGGAGTACCTCGACCTGCTCAACCACGGCGGCTCGCAGGTGGACGCGTGGGAGACCACGTACGTGCACGTCCTGCACGGCGAGAACCCGGTGCTCGACTGGGTCTCCGGCACTGCCCTGCGGCCCATACTCGACCGCCTCGACCCCGATGAGCAGCGGCGTTTCAAGCAGGACCTCGCCAAGCCGCTCGCCGAGGCGTACCCGGCCAGGAGCTACGGCACGCCCTTCCCGTTCAGGAGGGTCTTCGTGGTGGTGCAGAAGTGACGATCAAGGCCCTGCACCACGTGCAGCTCGCCGCGCCCGTGGGCAGCGAGCCGTACTTACGTGAGTTCTACGCCGGCGTGCTCGGCCTGCGCGAGGTGCCCAAACCGCCCGAGCTGGCCAGGCGCGGCGGCGTCTGGTTCAGGGGCGAGGGGGTGGAGATCCACCTCGGCGTCGAGGAGGGCTTCCGGCCCGCGCGCAAGGCCCATCCCGCCTTCCTGGTGGACGATCTGGACGCGTACGCGGACCGGTTTCCCGGCGCGCGGCCTGATCATCTGTTTCCCGGGTACCGCCGGATCTACGTCTCCGACCCGGTAGGCAACAGAATCGAACTCCTGCAACCCGTGTGATGTTCACCTTGCGGTGGCATCATGGTCCGAAATCGGACACTTGTGAGGTGTAGTGGGCATCGAGATCGAGGACAAGTTCGACGTCCCCCCCGAGTACGAGATTCCGGACCTCACCGGTCTGGCGGACGTCGTCGGCCCGAAGAGCCACCAGCTCGTGGCTCTCTACTTCGACACGCCTGACCTGCGGCTGGCCGCGCGCGGCGTCACGCTCAGGCGAAGACGGGGCGGCTCCGATCCCGGCTGGCACCTGAAACTGCCCAAGGCCAAGGGCGTGCGCCAGGAGATCACGCATCCGCTCACCCGAAGCACCAAGGTCGTCCCCCTCGAACTCGCCGAGCTCGTGCGCGCCTACACCCGCGGCGCCGAGCTGAAGGTCGTCGCCGAGCTGGAGACCCGCAGGAACGTCACGTTGCTCAAGGACGGCGAGACCGGGCTGGTCGAGATCGCCGACGACCGGGTCAAGGGCACCGTGTACGGCGACGTCCCCACGATCGTGCGCTGGCGCGAGGTCGAGGCCGAGCTGCTCGACGGCGGCACAGAACGTTTCCTCGCCAAGGTGGGCAAACGGCTCAGGAAGGCCGGCGCGACCCCTTCCGAGTCCAGCAGCAAGCTCGCCAGACTCCTCCAGCCCGCCCCCCTCCCCACGGCCCCCACGCAGCAGGGCAGCGCCGGTGAGATCGTCGTCGGCTACCTGTCCGGCCAGGTCAAGGCGCTGCTTTCGCAGGATCCACGGGTGCGCAGGGCCGAGGAGGACGCCGTCCACCAGATGCGCGTGGCGGCCAGGCGGCTGCGCAGCGCGCTCAAGGCGTTCAAGACCGTCGTGTCGGACACCGGCGAGGTGCAGGAGGAGCTGCGCTGGCTGGGCAACGTGCTCGGCGAGGCCCGCGACCTGGAGGTGATCAGGGCCAGGTTCGCCAGGACGCTGGCGGGGCTGGCGCCGGAGCTGGTCACGGGCCCCATCCAGGCGCGCCTCGGCTCCGACCTGCACAAGCGCGAGGAAGAGGCGTACGGGCGGATCAAGGAGGCGCTCAGCGGCGACCGCTACTACCTGCTGCTAGACGCCCTCGACCGGCTCGTCGCCAGGCCGTCGCTGGGCAAGGCGGCCGCCAAGCCCGCGCAGGAGCAGTTGCACACCGTCGCCGCCTCGAACTGGGGCCGGGTGACCAAGGCCTACGACCGCGCCCAGGCCATCGACGACCTGGAACGCCGCGAGATCGCCATGCACGACGTGCGCAAGGCGGCCAAGCGCGCCCGCTACACGGCCGAGGCGCTGGAGCCGAGCCTGGGCTTCGACATGGGCAAGCTCGCCAAGCTGGCCGAGAACGTCCAGGAGGTGCTGGGAGCACACCAGGACGGCGTGGTCGCGCAGGAGACGCTCGCCAAGGAGGCCGAGAGCGCCCGCCAGGCGGGCGAGGACACCTTCACCTACGGGCTGCTGATCGGGATCGAGCGCAACACCGCCGAGCGGGCCCACGCCGAATTCCCCCGAGTCTGGAAGGAGACCGTCAAAGCGGTTAGTAAGGTTCTATGAGGAGCCTTCCTACCATCCCCTTCGAACGCAGCAGTCTGCTCGAGGTGCCCGAGGCGTACCGGGAACTGCGGGCGGAGAAGGGCATCGCGAAGGTACGCACTCCGGCGGGCGACGAGGTCTGGCTGGTCAGCGGGTACGAGGACGCCCGCACGCTGTTCAACGACGGCCGGCTCGGACGCTCTCACCCCGACCCGGACAACGCGCCACGCGTGTCGGGATCGCCGCTGCTCGGCGGCCCCCGAGGCGAGATCGAGACGGAGAAGGCCGAGCACGACCGCATGCGCCGGTTGTTCACGCCGGCCTTCTCCGCACGGCGCATGAAGCGGCTCAGCGGGCACGTCGGCTCGCTGGTGGAGGAGCGGCTGGAGCACCTGGCCAAGCTCACGCCGCCCGCGGACCTGCACGCCGAGCTGTCCTTCCCGCTCCCCGTGCTGGTCATCTGCCAGCTCCTGGGCGTCCCGTACGAGGACAGGGAGTACTTCAGCGGCCTGTCGTCCCGCATGGGCGGCATCGGCGACCGTGACCGGGCGCAGGCCGCCATGGACGAGATGACCGCCTACACGGCGGGCCTGATCGCCGCCAAGCGGCACGAACCGGCCGAGGACGTCCTGTCGGACCTGGCCAAGGAGCTGGACGACGACGGCATGATCGCCGAGCTGGCCGGCTCGCTGCTGTTCGCCGGGCACGAGACCACCGTCAACCGCATCGACTTCGGCGTGCTGCTCCTGCTGGCCAACCCCGGCCAGCTCGACCAGCTCAAGGCCGATCCAGGGCTGGCGCCGGCGGCGGTCGAGGAGATCCTGCGCCTGGCCTCGCCCAGCCTGCACGGCCTGGTCAGGTACGCGCACGACGACATCGAGATCGGCGGCCTGACGATCCGCAGGGGAGAGGCCGTGGTGATCACCCCGGGGGCGGCCAACAGGGACGAGCGCGTCTACCCGGAGCCGGACGCGTTCGACCTGCGCCGCCCGCTCACCGACCCGCACCTCAGCTTCGGCTACGGCCCGCGCTTCTGCGTCGGCGCCAGCCTGGCCAGGGTCGAGCTGGAGGCGGTGTTCAGCCGGCTGTTCCAGCGCCTGCCCACGTTGCGGCTGGCCGTCCCCGAGGCCGAGCTGCCGAGAACAGAGGGGAGGATCGCCGACGGGTTCGCGAAGCTGCCCGTCACCTGGTGAGCGTGCTCAGGTCGGATAGCGCTCGACGCTGACGACCTGCCCGCCGGCCCTGTGCAGCACCCCGAACGAGCCCTTGCGCAGGTGCACGTCCTTGCCGCTGAGTGCCGCGATCAGGCCGGGCAGCACCTTGCCGTGGCTGCACACTGCGGCGGGCCCCGGCAGCTTCCCGACCAGGGCGGGGGTCTTCTGCGGGTCCTGGCTCTCCTCGCTGAGCAGCGGCTCCATCTTGATCTCCGCCCCTGTCAGCGCCGCGTACGGCTCCAGCGTCTGCACGCAGCGGGCGCTGGGCGAGCTGATCAGCGACTCGGGCCGGTAGGCGGGCAGCGCGGTGGCCAGCGTCTGCGCCTGCGACACCCCGTCGGTGTCGAGGGGACGCGCGGCGTCGTCGCCCTCCCACTCGCTCCTGGAGCCGGCCGAGCCGTGCCGCACCAGCACCAGGGGCACCGTGTCGAGCGGGGCCGCGCCGAGCGCCCGCAGCAGCCCGGCGTCCCACTCGTACGTCAGCAGCCGCCTGGCCTGCTCCACGGGCAGCCAGCGCAGCTCGTCCACCTCCTCGCCAGGCTCGAAGCCGTCGTCGCCGGCGGCCCGCGCCACCCAGTAGTCGACCCGCTTGAGCCGGCCGGCGCTGAGGTAGTGCACGGGCGGCAGCGCGCGGCCGAGCAGCACGGTCAGGCCGGTCTCCTCGCGGACCTCGCGCAGGCCGGCGGCGATCACGTGTTCGCCGGACTTCAGCTTGCCCTTGGGGAAGGTCCAGTCGTCGTAGTGCGGGCGGTGGATGACGGCCACCTCCGGGCTGCTCTCCGCGCCCCTCCAGACCACGGCTCCGGCGGCGCGGAGCAGGTCAGTCATCAACGGTCCTCCATCGACGCGTACCGATGAGACGGCTCTGCAGGTCCTCGCCCTGGTGACGCACCCACGTGCCGTCGGAGTTGAGCCACCACGTGCTCGTGGTCTCGGCCATGGCCAGGTCCATGAGCTCGATCAGGTAGGCCTTGTGCTGCTGGGACGTCACCTTGACCAGCGCTTCGACGCGACGGTCCAGGTTCCTGCGCATCAGGTCGGCGCTGCCGATCCACACCTCGGGCCGCCGGCCCAGGCCGAACTCGTACACCCTGGAGTGCTCCAGGAACCGCCCGAGAACCGAACGCACCCGGATGTTCTCCGACAGGTCGGGAATGCCGGGGCGCAGGATGCAGATCCCGCGCACCCACAGGTCGACGGGGACGCCCGCCCTGGACGCCCGGTAGAGCGCGTCGATGATCGGCTCGTCCACCAGGGAGTTGGTCTTGATCCTGATCCGCGCGGGCCGCCCGGCCTGCTGGTGGGCGATCTCCCGCTCGATCCTGGCCACCAGGCCGCTGCGCATCGAGTGCGGGGCGACCAGCAGCCGCCGGTAGGCGGAGTGGTGGGAGTAGCCGGTCAGGTGGATGAACAGGTCCGTGACGTCCTCGCCGACCAGCGGGTCGGCCGTGAGCAGGCCGAAGTCCTCGTACTGGCGGGCGGTCTTGGGGTTGTAGTTGCCGGTGCCGATGTGGCAGTAGCGGCGCAGCTCGCCCGAGGGCTCCTGGCGGACGACGAGGGCGAGCTTGCAGTGCGTCTTCAGGCCGACCACGCCGTAGACGACGTGGCAGCCGGCCCGCTCCAGCTTGCGGGCCCAGGAGATGTTGGCGTGCTCGTCGAAGCGGGCCTTGATCTCCACGACCACCACGACCTGCTTGCCCGCCTCGGCCGCGTCGATGAGCGCGTCCACGATGGGGGAGTCGCCGCTGGTGCGGTAGAGGGTCTGCTTGATCGCCAGCACGCGGGGGTCGTTCGCGGCGACCTCGATGAAGCGCTGCACGCTGGTGGCGAACGAGTCGTACGGGTGATGCAGCAGCACGTCGCGCTCGCGCAGCGTGGAGAAGACGTCGTCCTCGGCGTTGATCACCTCGGCGGGCACGAACGGCCGGTAGCTCAGCTCGCCCCTGTCGAGGTCGGCGATGGCGTGCAGGCCGGTCAGGTCGAGCGGCCCTGGCAGCCGGTAGATCTCGTGCGGGGCCAGCTCCAGCTCCTCCACCAGCGGCGCCAGCACCTCGGGCGTGATCGTCTCCTCGACCTCCAGCCGCACGGGCGGCCCGAAGCGCCGCTTGAGCAGCTCCTTCTCCAGGGCCTGCATGAGGTTCTCCGTGACGTCCTCGTCCACGTCGAGGTCCTCGTTCCTGGTGACGCGGAAGACGTGGTGCTGGAGGATCTCCATGCCCTTGAAAAGCTGCCCCAGGTGGGCGGCGATGACATCCTCAAGGGGGACGAAGCGGTCCTTGGACGCCTGCACGAACCGGGGGAGCTGCGAGGGCACCTTGACCCTGGCGAACACCGTGTGGTCGGTCGCCGGGTTGCGCACCAGCACCGCCAGGTTGAGGCTGAGCCCCGAGATGTACGGGAACGGGTGGGCGGGGTCGACGGCCAGTGGCGTCAGGACGGGCCTTATCCGCTCCCTGAACAGCTTGCGCAGCTCCGTGCGCTCCTCGCGGCCCAGGTCGTCCCACCGGACGATCTCGATGCCGTTGGTGGCGAGCTGCGGGCAGATCTGCCGGTGGAAGACCGCGGCGTGCCGCCTGGCCAGCTCGTCGGCGATGGCCGCGATCCGGATCAGCTCCTCGCGCGGCTTGAGCCCGCTCTTGGTGCGCAGGAGCAGGCCGGTGGCCATCCGGCGCTTGAGCCCCGCGACCCTGACGCGGAAGAACTCGTCGAGGTTGCTGGCGAAGATGGCCAGGAAGCGCACGCGTTCGAGGAGCGGCAGCGAGGGGTCCTCGGCCAGTTCGAGCACGCGTAGGTTGAACTGGAGCCAGCTCTCCTCGCGGTTGAGAAAGCGCTCCTGTGGCAGGGGCAGGTCATTGGCTGGCTCGAACGGTTCCGCGGACATATGGCGTATATTGCCCCGTTTGGTTGAACAGAACGTTAACGTTGCCGCAACGGCTCACCCGTAATGGTCAGCCCAGCTCAACCTAATCGTCACTCCAAGTGCCCGTTCCGGACAAGGGTCACTCCTGATGATCTACCTGTTCGAGACGGGCGGCCCGCTCGGCCAGCCTCGCCTCCCGCTGGCGGATCTTCTCCTCGCGCTCGCGGGCCTTCTCCGCCTCCTTCAGCAGCCGCTCCCGCTCCTTCAGCTCCCGTACGCGCGCCTTCTCGGCCTCCTTGAGCTCCCGCTGGCGGACCTTCTCCGCCTCCTTGAGCTCCTTCTCGCGGGCCTTCTCCAGCTCGCGCAGCTCCTTCTCGCTGGAGGTGCGCGGCTGCGGCGGCTTGGCCGCGGCCGTGTGCGCCCGGCTGGTGGCCGTGATCGTCGGGTTCGGGTTGAGCCCGGTCAGGCCGTTCCAGGCCAGGTTGACCAGGTGGGCGGCGACCTCCTCGCGGCCCGGCTTGCGCACGTCCAGCCACCACTGGCCGGTCAGTGCGACCATGCCGACCAGCATCTGGGCGTACATCGGGGCCAGCTTGGGGTCGTAGCCGCGGGCCGCGAACTCGTCGGCCAGCACGTCCTCCACCTGACTCGCGATCTCGCTGATCAGGCTGGCGAACGTGCCGGTGCCGGACGCGGCGTGGGAGTCGCGCACCAGGATGCGGAAGCCCTCGCTGCTCTCCTCGATGTAGCGGAGCAGGGCCAGCGCGGCCCGCTCCAGCTTGACCAGGGAATGGGAGGCGGCGAGGGCCTCGGTGATCATGCCGAGCAGCTTCTGCATCTCGCGGTCGACGACGACCGCGTAGACGCCCTCCTTGCCGCCGAAGTGCTCGTACACCACGGGCTTCGACACCTGCGCGGTAGCTGCGATCTCCTCGATAGAGGTCCCGTCGAACCCCTTCTCCGCGAAGAGGGTGCGGCTGATCTGGATCAGCTGCTCTCTTCGCTCGCTACCGGACATGCGCCTGCGAGATCGGGGTTCGGTCACGGTTTCCATAATGACCGCCATGCTTCCACGACCGCTCACCGACGTGTAGGCGTCCGACGGCGCGCTGGGCGGCGATGCGCTCGGCAGGGCGCTGGGCGATGTGCTGGGCGGTGCGCTAGGCAATGCGCTTGGCCGCCAGCCGCTCCGGCGTCGGCCAGCGCACGTCGTACACCCAGCCCAGCCGCTCGAAGATCCTGATCAGGCCGGCGCTCAGGTCGATCTGGCCCTTGAGCGCGCCGTGCCTGGCGCAGGTGGGGTCGGAGTGGTGCAGGTTGTGCCACGACTCGCCGAAGGACGGGATGGCCAGCCACCACACGTTGCGGGACTTGTCGCGGACCTGGAAGTCCTCCTCGCCGAACACGTGGCAGATCGAGTTGATCGACCAGGTCACGTGGTGCAGCAGGCCGATGCGCACCAGCGAGCCCCAGAACAACGCGGTCAGGCCGCCCTGCCAGGACCAGGTGAACAGCAGGCCCAGCACGCCGGGCAGCAGGATCGAGGTCAGCGCGAGCGCGCCGAACCACTTGTGCAGCTTGAGCACGTCCTCGTCCTTGCACAGGTCGGGGGCGTACTTCTCCCTGTTGGTGCGCTCGCTCTCGAACAGCCAGCCCATGTGCGCGTAGAGCAGGCCCTTGGCCATGTTCCTGAAGCCAGGGCCGAAGCGCCACGGCGAGTGCGGGTCGCCCTCCTTGTCGGAGAACTTGTGGTGCTTGCGGTGGGTGGCCACCCAGTCGAGCACGGACATCTCCAGGGAGAGGCTGCCCGCGATGCCCAGCGCGATCTTCATCGGCCGCTTGGCCTTGAACGAGCCGTGCGTGAAGTAGCGGTGCAGGCCGACGGTGACGCCGAGGCCGGAGACCACGTAGAAGACGAAGGCGATGGCGAGGTCCGTCCAGCCGAGCCCCCAACCCCACGCGAACGGCACCGCGGCCGCGATCGCGACCAGCGGCAGCCCGACGACCAGGCCGAAGATGATGAGTTCGGATTTCGCTTTCGGTTCGGCTTCGAAGTCGGGCTTCGGGGCAGGGGTGGAGCGCTCGGTGAGAACGGTCATGGGCGACCTCCAACGACATGTATGCGATTGAATGTCCGGGCTACGCAACCGTAACCTACGCCAGCGTAAGTAAGGAAGACCTAAGGGCGGAATGTGGAGAAGGTGACGCGAGGCGGGCCGAGCTGAGTGGGTTTCGTATCTTGCGGCTTTACTGGTGGTCTGTTACGCGTGCGACGCGCGGTGCGCGCGGGAGGGGTAATACGGGCGCGCGTGCCTGTGCGGGGTCGGTATCGTAGGAGAGGTGTCGGACATCACCTGTCCGATCTGTCCCGGATCGTCTAATCGGCAGGACAAGTGGTTTTGGTCCACTTTGTAGGGGTTCGAGTCCTCTTCCGGGAGCCATGAAGCACCGCCCCCAGAGAATGTTCTGGGGGAGGCCAGGTATCCTCACGGTGTCGGGAGGGTAGCGGTGCGGTTGACGTACCGAAGACCCTGAGTAGTTGACGAACCGAAGCCCGATCCGTCCAGTCACAGGGAGCCTCAGCCCGTGAGTGTGCCGCGCCCGGCAGCCGTGATCGTCCTCGCCGCCGGCGAGGGCACCCGGATGAAGAGCCAGACCCCGAAAGTCCTGCATGAGGTGTGCGGCCGAGCGCTGGTCGACCACATGCTCGCCGCCGCTCGCGATCTCGATCCCGAGCAGCTCATCGTCGTCATCGGCCACGCCCTGGAGCGGGTCGGCGGGCATCTGGCCGCCACCAGCCCCGACGCGCGCGCCGTCGTGCAGCGCGAGCAGCGCGGCACCGGCCACGCCGTGCGCACCGTGCTCGAAGAGGTCGGCACGATCTCCGGCACCGTCCTCGTCACCTACGGCGACGTGCCGCTCCTGCGCACCCAGACCCTCACCGGCCTGCTCGAACGGCACGCCACCGAGGGCAACGCGGTCACCGTGCTGACGGCCGAGGTGCCCGACCCGACCGGATACGGGCGGATCATCCGCGACGAGGCCGGCGCCGTGCTGGAGATCGTCGAGGAGAAGGACGCCAGCCCCGAGCAGCGCGCCATCCAGGAGATGAACTCCGGCATCTACGCCTTCGACGGCCTGCTCCTCGCCGACGCCGTCAAGCGCGTGTCCACCGACAACGCCCAGGGCGAGGAGTACCTCACCGACGTCCTGGCCATCCTGCGCCGCGACGGCCACCGCGTCGGCGCCTGCGTCGCGGGCGACTACGTCGAGGTCGAGGGCGTCAACGACCGCGTCCAGCTCGCCGCCGCCCGCAAGGTGCTCAACCTGCGCCTGCTGGAGCGGCACATGCGCGCCGGCGTCACGATCATCGACCCGGCCAGCACCTGGATCGACGTCGGCGTCCGCATCGGCGCCGACGCCGTCATCCACCCCGGCACCCAGCTCCACGGCGCCACCGTCATCGAGCAGGGCGCCCAGGTCGGCCCCGCCACCACGCTGACCGACACCCTCGTCGGCGAGGGCGCGGTGGTCCGCAACGCCGTCGCCGACCACGCCGAGATCGGCCCCGAGGCCAGCGTCGGCCCCTACGCCTACCTGCGCCCCGGCACCGTGCTGGGCCGCAAGTCCAAGGCCGGCACGTTCGTCGAGATGAAGAACGCCAAGGTCGGCGACCGCTCCAAGGTGCCGCACCTGACCTACGCCGGCGACGCCACGCTCGGCGAGGACGTCAACATCGGCGCATCCACCGTCTTCGTCAACTACGACGGGGTCAACAAGCACCACACCACCGTGCGCGACGGCGCCTTCGTGGGCTGCGACACCATGCTCGTCGCCCCCCTGACGGTCGGCGAAGGCGCCTACACGGCGGCGGGCTCGACCATCACCGACGAGGTGCCTCCGGGCGCGATGGGCGTGGCACGGGCGCGACAGCGCAACATCGAGAAATGGGTTCTGCGCAGGCGCGCGGGCACGAAGTCGGCCGCGCACGCAGAGCGGGCGCTGGCCGCGCAAGAGCAGGAGAAGAAGCAGTGACCAGCATCAAGCAGCCCGGAGAGAAGAACCTCATGCTCTTCTCCGGGCGAGCCCACCCGGAGCTGGCCGCGGAGGTTGCCGAGCACGTCGGCGTCTCCCTCACCCCCACCAAGCTCATCGACTTCGCCAACGGTGAGATCTACGCCCGCTACCTGGAGTCCGTACGCGGCTGCGACGCCTTCGTCATCCAGAGCCACACCGGGCCCATCAACAAGTGGATCATGGAACAGCTCATCATGGTCGACGCGCTGAAGCGGGCCTCCGCCAAGCGCATCACCGTGGTCATGCCGTTCTACGGCTACGCCCGCCAGGACAAGAAGGGCCGCGGCCGCGAGCCCATCACCGCCAGGCTCATCGCCGACATGTTCAAGACCGCGGGCGCCGACCGGCTGATGTCGATCGACCTGCACACCTCGCAGATCCAGGGCTTCTTCGACGGCCCTGTCGACCACCTGTTCGCCATGCCCGTCCTGGAGAGCTACCTCAAGAACAAGCTCGACCTGGAGAACACCACCGTCGTCTCGCCCGACACAGGCCGCGTGCGGCTGTCGGAGCGCTGGGCCGACACGCTCGGCACGCCGCTGGCGTTCATCCACAAGCGCCGCGACCTCGACGTGGCCAACTCGGTGAAGGTCAGCGAGGTCGTCGGCAAGGTGCGGGGCCGCACCTGCGTGCTGATCGACGACATGATCGACACCGCCGGCACGATCTGCAAGGCCTCCGACGCCCTCTACGAGCAGGGCGCCACCAACGTCATCGTGGCCGCCACCCACGCGGTCTTCTCCGACCCCGCCGTCGATCGCCTCAAGAACTCCCGGATCTCCGAGGTGATCGTCACCAACACGCTGCCGCTGCCCGAGAGCGCCCGGTTCGACAAGCTCACCGTGCTGTCGATCGCGCCGCTCATCGCCCGCGCCATCACCGAGATCTTCCAGGACGGCTCGGTCACGAGCTTGTTCGAGGGAGACACCTGAGCCATTAGACTAAGAGGGTTGCGCTCGTAACGCCTTCCGCTAGGGCGGGTGAGGGTGAGCGCGCGAACCTCCGTCTACCGCATCCCTAGGAGATGTCGTGTCCGAAGTACGTATCGCCGCCGAGCCCCGCACCACGTTCGGCAAGGGCGCCGCTCGCAAGATCCGCCGCTCCGACAAGGTGCCCGCCGTCCTCTACGGCCACGGCATCGACCCCAAGCACCTGACCCTGCCGGGCCACGAGGTGCTGCTCGCGCTGCGCACCCCGAACGTGCTGATCCACCTCAAGGGTGACGGCGTCGACGAGCTCGCCCTGCCCAAGGGCGTGCAGCGCGACCCGATCAAGGGCTTCGTCGAGCACGTCGACCTGCTCCTGGTCAAGCGCGGCGAGAAGGTCACGGTCGAGATCCCGGTCACCACGGTCGGCGACGTCAACTCCGAGGGCCTGCTCGACCAGCAGCTCGTCTCCGTCGCCGTGGAGGCCGAGGCCACCCACATCCCGACGGGCGTCGAGGTGAACGTCGAGGGCCTGGAGATCGGCACCGTGATCACCGCGGCCGACCTCGACCTCCCGCAGGGCGCCACGCTGGTCGCCGACGCCGAGACCGTCATCCTCCAGGTCATCAACAAGCCGGTCGAGGAGGCCGCCGAGGAGGAGGCCGCCGAGGCCGCCGAGGGCGAGACCGCCGAGGCCCCCGAGGGCGAGACCGCGGAGGCTCCCGCCGCCGAGTAAGCGCGACGGGTTCATTCGTGAACGGGGCGGCCGGACTCGAGCCGTCCCGTTCCGCTGTGCGGGGCCGGTTCATGGGGCCGCCGTATGAGGCTGTGGAAGGCTGTGAGCATGGATCGCTGGCTGATCGCCGGACTGGGCAACCCGGGCGCCGAATACGCGGGCAACCGGCACAACGCGGGCTTCATGGTGCTCGACGAGCTGGCCGCCAGGGCGAGCGGGCGGTTCAAGGCGCACAAGAGCAGGGCCGAGGTGTGCGAGACGAGCGCTGCCATCCTGGCCAAGCCGCTGACGTACATGAACCTGTCCGGCGGGCCCGTCAAGGCGCTCGCCGACTTCTACAAGATCGGCCCGGAGCGGCTGATCGTCGTGCACGACGAGCTGGACGTCCCCTACGGCGCGCTGCGCGCCAAGCTGGGCGGCGGCGACAACGGCCACAACGGCCTGAAGTCGATCACCAAGGTCCTCGGAACCCGCGACTACCTGCGGGTCCGCTTCGGCATCGGGCGCCCGCCCGGCCGCATGGACCCGGCCTCCTTCGTGCTGCGCGACTTCGCCACCATGGAGCGCAAGGACCTGCCCTTCCTGGTTGACCGGGCGGCCGACGTGGTGGAGTCGCTGATGAGCCGTGGCCTGGAGGTCACGCAGAACGAGTTTCACCGGGCTGATCTGCACATTTCCGGCCCTCCTCGCTGATCACCGCATAGGGCCGTTCGCCGGTTGACCGGCGCGCGCGCGGCTACGATCTGTGACTGTCCGTTCAGGAGCTGGTCACACCTGGAGGAGCGCGTGCGCGGTAACGAGCTCTTGACCGTTGTCTGGTCGGGTCAAGGGGTCACTTGGGGAAGCGGGCCGCGCACGCCCTCCTGGGTCCGCTCGTACCGGCTCAGAGCCGTGCTGGGCGACCTGTGCGGGGCCGGGCTCGGGGCCGGGGCGGCGTTCACGGTCAGGTTCGGCGGGCTCACGCCGTACGTGCTGCCGTACCTGCTGGTCAGCCTGGCGCTGCCGCTGGTGTGGTGTGGCGCGGTGGCGCTCAGCAGGGCGTACGAGCCGCGCATGCTCGGCGTCGGCTCCGAGGAGTTCCGCCGCATCGTCCAGGCCGGCGTGGCCCTGACGGCGGGCACGGCCATCGGCTCCTACGTCACCAAGACCGACGTCGCGCGCGGCTACGTCGTGCTGGCCCTGCCACTCGTCACGCTGCTCACCCTGATCTTCAGGCACGCCCTGCGCTGCTCCCTGTACCGCCGCAGGGCGGCGGGTGCCTGCATGCGCAAGGTCGTCGCCGTCGGCCACGCCGCCTCGATCGCCGAGCTGGTGCGCCTGTTCCGCGAGGAGCGCCACCACGGCATGGACGTCGTGGCCGCCTGCCTGCCCGGCGGGCACGCCGGCGAGCGGCTGGAGGCGGTGCCCGTCGCGGGCGACCTGAGCGACGTGCCGCTCGTCGTGGACCACTACGAGGCCGACACCGTGGCCGTGCTGGCCTGCCCCGAGATGGACGGCCAGGCGCTGCGGCGGCTGGCCTGGCGGCTGGAGCGCACCCAGACCGAGCTGGTCGTGGCCCCCGCCCTGATGGACGTGGCGGGCCCGCGCACCACGATCAGGCCCGTCGCCGGGATGCCGCTGCTGCACGTCGAGCACCCCGAGCTGGCCGGGGCCAGGCAGCTCATCAAGAACGTCTTCGACCGGCTGGTGGCCGCCGCCCTGCTGGTGCTGCTGTCCCCGCTGCTGGCGGGGCTGGCGATGGCCGTCCGCGCGACCAGCCCCGGGCCCGCGCTCTTCCGCCAGACCAGGGTGGGCAGAGACGGGCGGCTGTTCACCATGGTGAAGTTCCGCACGATGCGGCGCGGCTCGGAGGAGCAGAAGATCACGCTGGTCAGCGACAGGGAGGGCGTGCTGTTCAAGATCCGCAACGATCCGCGGGTCACGCCGCTCGGCACCCTCATGCGCCGCCACTCGCTGGACGAGCTGCCCCAGCTCATCAACGTCGTACGCGGCCACATGTCGCTTGTCGGCCCCCGGCCGCCGCTGCCGGAAGAGGTGGCACGCTACGGTGACGACGTGCGCAGACGACTCCTCGTACGCCCTGGGCTGACCGGGCTGTGGCAGGTCAGTGGTAGATCTGACCTATCTTGGGAGGAATCCGTGCGTCTCGACCTGCGTTACGTGGAGAACTGGTCCCTCACTCTGGACCTCCAGATCCTGTGGAAGACTTGGTCGGCCGTCGCCCGCGGGCAAGGAGCATATTGATGACGATTCGCGACGACCACGCTCTCGCCGCCGACCTGGCGACCGAGGCAGGTGAGAGACTGCTGCGCACCCGGGAGCGCACCGGCTTCGCCGACCCGGCCGCGCTGCGCGCCGAGGGCGACAGGTCCTCCCACCTCTACCTCATGGAGTCGCTGGCCCGGTTGCGGCCCAGCGACAGCGTGCTGTCGGAGGAGGCCACCCGGGAAGAGCGCCTCGACCCCAGAAGGCTGAAGGCCGAGCGGGTGTGGATCGTCGATCCGCTTGACGGCACCAGGGAGTTCGCCGAGGAGGGCAGGGCCGACTGGGCCGTGCACGTGGCGTTGTGGGAGCGCGGGGAACTGAGCGCCGGGGCCGTGGCACTGCCCGCCCAGGGGCGCACGCTGACGACCGCCGAGCCGCCGAAGCTGCCTTCGCATGAGAAGGGCCGCTTCCGCATCGCGGTGAGCCGCACCCGGCCGCCCGAGTTCGTGCAGAAGCTGGCCTACCTCGTCGGCGCCGACCTCGTGCCGATCGGCTCGGCCGGGGCGAAGATCTCCGCGGTGCTCACCGGCGAGGTGGAGGCCTACGTCCACGCCGGCGGCCAATACGAGTGGGACTCCGCCGCGCCGGTCGCCGTCGCGCTGGCCGCGGGGGCCCACGCCAGCCGCATCGACGGCGCCGAGCTGACCTACAACCAAGCCGACCCGTCACTACCCGATATCCTTGTTTCCCTACCGGAGCTGGCGACATCCCTGCTCGCCGGTATCCGGGACCTGCACCGCTGAACCCGCCGGAGGAAGCTCCATGCTGCAGCGCGACTACACGACGTCGCAGCTCGACGTGCTCGAAGCAGAGGCCATTCACATCATGCGCGAGGTGGCGGCCGAGTTCGAACGTCCCTGTCTGCTCTTCTCCGGAGGCAAGGACTCGATCGTCATGCTCCGCATCGCGGAGAAGGCGTTCTGGCCCGCCGCGATCCCGTTCCCGCTCATGCACGTCGACACGGGCCACAACTTCGACGAGGTCATCGAGTTCCGCGACCGCCGCTCCGCCGAGCTGGGCGCGCGCCTGATCGTCGCCAGCGTGCAGGACTCCATCGACCAGGGCCGCGTCGTGGAGGAGACCGGGCGGCGAGCCTCGCGCAACCGCTTGCAGACCACCACGCTGCTCGACGCGATCGAGGAGCACGAGTTCGACGCCGTCTTCGGCGGCGCCAGGCGCGACGAGGAGAAGGCCCGCGCCAAGGAGCGGGTGTTCTCCTTCCGCGACGACTTCGGGCAGTGGGACCCGAAGAACCAGCGCCCCGAGCTGTGGAGCCTGTACAACTCGCGCATCCGCAAGGGTGAGCACATCCGCGTCTTCCCGCTGTCCAACTGGACCGAGCTCGACGTCTGGGACTACATCAGGCGCGAGGGCATCGAGATCCCCTCCATCTACTTCGCCCACACCCGCAAGGTCTTCGAGCGTGACGGCATGCTGCTGCCCGACGGCGACGTCGTCCAGCGCGGCGACGACGAGCCGCTGTTCGAGGCCGTGGTGCGCTACCGCACCGTGGGCGACATGACCTGCACCGGCGCCGTGCAGTCCACGGCCGTGACGGTCGAGGAGATCATCGAGGAGATCGCCGCCACCCGGATCACCGAGCGCGGGGCCACCAGGGCCGACGACCGCTCGTCCGAGGCCGCGATGGAAGATCGCAAGCGAGAGGGCTACTTCTAACGATGGACATTCTGCGCTTTGCCACGGCGGGAAGCGTCGACGACGGCAAGTCCACCCTCATCGGACGGTTGCTCTTCGACTCCAAGGCGATCTTCGAGGACCAGCTCGAAGCCGTCGAGCGCACCTCGCGCGACCGCGGCACCGAGTACACCGACCTGTCGCTGCTGACCGACGGCCTGCGCGCCGAGCGGGAGCAGGGCATCACGATCGACGTGGCCTACCGCTACTTCGCCACCCCGCGCCGCAAGTTCATCATCGCCGACACGCCCGGGCACATCCAGTACACCAGGAACATGGTCACCGGCGCCTCCACCGCCGACCTGGCCATCGTGCTCATCGACGCCCGCAAGGGCGTGCTGGAGCAGTCGCGGCGGCACGCCTTCCTGACCTCGCTGCTGCGCGTCCCGCACCTGGTGCTGGCCGTCAACAAGATGGACCTGGTCGACTACTCCCAGGAGCGCTTCGAGGAGATCAAGGACGAGTTCACCGCGTTCGCGTCCAAGCTGAACATCGGCGACCTCACCTTCATCCCCATCTCCGCGCTCAACGGCGACAACGTGGTCTCGCGCAGCGAGAACATGCCGTGGTACCTCGGCACGTCCCTCCTGCACCACCTGGAGAACGTGCACATCGCCTCCGACCGCAACCTCACCGACGTGCGCTTCCCCGTGCAGTACGTCATCCGCCCGCAGCGGGCCACCGACCCGGCCTTCCACGACTACCGCGGCTACGCGGGACAGGTGGCCGGCGGCGTGCTCAAGCCCGGTGACGAGGTGGTGCACCTGCCGTCCGGGCTGACCACGCGCATCGCCTCCATCGACACCTTCGACGGGCCGATCGAGGAGGCGTTCCCGCCCATGTCGGTGACGCTGCGCTTCGAGGACGACATCGACGTCTCGCGCGGCGACATGATCGCCAGGCCCAACAACCAGCCCCAGGTCGCGCAGGAGCTGGAGGCGATGGTCTGCTGGATGGCCGACGGCGTCAAGCTGGGGCCGCGCTCCAAGCTGACGATCAAGCACACCACCCGTACGGCCCGCGCGCTCGTCCGCGACCTGCACTACCGGCTCGACGTCAACACCCTGCACCGCGACGAGGAGGCCACCTCGCTCGGCCTCAACGAGATCGGCCGGGTGTCGCTGCGCGTCACGCAGCCCCTGTTCGTCGACGACTACGCGCGCAACCGCTCCACCGGCGGCTTCATCCTCGTGGACGAGTCCACGAACGCCACGGTCGGCGCCGGCATGGTCATCGACGCCAGGTAGATCTTTTCGGGTTCGGTTGACCCGCTCTTTACTCTCCGCAGTAGAGTCGTCGCGTTCCGTTGCTACGACGCGAAGGCTCTCCTCCGTTGACTGATAGCGCGTCCGCCCGGGTGATCTACCTGGGCGGCCTTGGCCGAAGCGGCACCACGCTGCTCGAGAGGCTCCTCGGTGAGCTTCCTGGCGTGGCGCCGCTGGGCGAGGTGGTGCATCTGTGGGACCGGGGGGTTCTGGCGGAGGAGCTCTGCGGGTGTGGTTCCCCTTTCCCCGACTGCCCGTTCTGGCGGCAGGTGGGGGAGCGGGCGTTCGGCGGCTGGCGTCGCGAGTTGGCCGAGCGGATCGTCCTGCTGCGCGGCAGGATCGACCGCACCCGCAGGATCGCGCGGATCGCCCACCCCGACCTGGCCGAGTACGCGCGGGCCTACCGGCTGCTGTACGACGCGGCGGGCGCGCCCGTCGTCATCGACTCCAGCAAGCACGCGTCGCTGGCCTGCTGCCTGCTGGCGAGCGGCGTGGACGTGCGCGTCGTGCACGTCGTCAGAGACCCGCGCGCGGTCGCCCACTCCTGGGCCCGGACCGTACGCAGGCCCGAGGACGGCCGGCCGATGACCCGGTGGGGCCCCGCCCGCACCGCCCTGCACTGGTCGGCCCAGAACACCGCCCTGGAGCTGCTCCCCGGCCGCGGCGCCCGCGTGACCAGGATCCGCTACGAGGACCTCCTCGCCGCCCCCGGCGAGACGCTGCGCACCCTGGCGCGTCAACTCGGCCTGCCCGAGCCGGAGCTGCCGTTCCTCGAAGGCCGCACCGCCTGGCTGGGCCCCTCCCACACCGCCTCGGGCAACCCCATGCGCTTCCACGTCGGACGGGTCGAGCTGCGGCGCGACGACTCCTGGCGCGCAGGGCTGCCCCAGGCGCACCGGCGCGTCGTCAACGCCCTCACCTGGCCGCTCAGGGCCCGCTACGGCTACTGGGGGGTGGTGACGTGAGCCCTTCCGCAGGGGTCGTCATCCCCACTCGCGGGGTGGTGTCATGAGCCCATCCGTAGGGGTCGTCATCCCCACCCGCGGCGACCGCCCCGCCCTGCTCCGCCAGGCCGTCGACGCCGTGCTGCGCCAGGACTACCCGGGCGAGCTGCACGTGGTCGTCGTCGCCGACGGCCGCTCCCCGCACGACGTGACCGGCGTCCCGGTGCGCGTCCTGCCCAACACGCTCACCCCGGGGCTGCCAGGCGCCCGCAACACCGGCATCGCCGCCTGCGACACCGACCTCATCGCCTTCTGCGACGACGACGACCTGTGGCTGCCCGGCAAACTCGCCACCCAGGTACGCGCCCTCACCGAGGCGGGCGGCGAGTTCGCGAGCTGCGCCATCGAGGTCGAACACGGCCGCCGCCGCGTCACCCGCCTCGCCGGCACCACCTCCGTCACCGCCGCCGACCTGGTGCGCTCGCGGATGATGATGGTGCACTCATCGACGTTCCTGTTCTCGCGCGGGCTGCTCTGGCCCGACGAGAGCGCGCCCGGAGGGCAGAACGAGGACTGGGATCTGGCCCTGCGCGCCGCCAAGCGGAGGCCGCTCGTCCACGTCGACCAGCCGCTGGTGCTGGTGCGGTGGGCCGGATCCCACTATGCGGTCCGGTGGACGGACCGCATCGCCGGGCTCGAGTGGATGCTCGCCCGGCACCCCGAGCTGGCCGCGGACCCGCGTGGTGCGGCGCGGATCCGCGGCCAGCTCGCCTTCTGCCACGCGGCGCTGGGGGAGCGGCGGGCGGCCTTGCGGTGGGCTTTGCGGGCCCTGGGGGCTCGGGTTCTTGAGCCTCGGGTGCCGATCGCGCTCGCTGTGGCGGCTGGGGTTGTGACGGCGCCTACCGTGGTGGCCGCCTTGCAGCAGCGGGGGCACGGCATTTGAGCCTGCCTCCAGGGGCACGGACGCCCCTCCCGACTACCACCATGCCCGCCCCCGCCCCCGCCTCCGCCACCGCGCTCGCCGCCGTGCCCGCCACCCTGCCTGGCGCTGCGCTGGTCGTGCTGGCCAGCGCTGCGCCGGCTGTACTGCCCGCTGTTGTGCCCGTCTCGCGCGACGGCGCCCTGCCTTTGGTCCGTCCCCGGTTAGCGACGTGAGGGCGGCGGCGGGAGGTGGGGTGACGGCGGTGGGAGGCGAGGGAGCGGTGATCGGGCCCGTGTCGGGTGAGAGCGTGAGGACGGACGGCAGGGCTGCGCGCGTGCAAGTGGCCGGGGTCGGGGTGGACGCGCTGACCGGGAGCGAGGTCGTGCACAGGGTCGCCCAGGCCATGGAGGCAGGGAGAGGCGGCCGGATCGTCACGCCGAACGTGGACATCTGCCGCGCAGCCGCCGCCGACCCCGCGCTGCGCGACCTGATCACCTCCGCCGACCTCGTCGTCCCCGACGGCATGCCGCTGGTGTGGGCGGCGCGGCTGCTCGGCACCCCCGTTTCCGAGCGGGTGACGGGCGCTGACCTGATCTGGTCGCTCAGCGCGCTCGCCGCCCGCCGCGGCTGGCCGGTCTACCTGCTCGGCGGCGGCCCGCCCGTGGTGGCGCGCAGGGCGGCGGCCGAGCTGAGGAGCCGCCATCCCGAGCTGAAGGTCTGCGGGGTGCACACGCCGCCGTACGCGTTCGACGCCACCCCCGAGGGTGCGGCCAGGGTGCGCGCGATGGTGGTGGCGGCGCGGCCACGGCTGGTGTTCGTGGGGCTCGGGTTCCCCCGGCAGGACCGGCTCATCGCCAGGCTGCGGGAGGAGCTGCCGGGAGCCTGGTTCGTGGGGTGCGGGGCGGCCATCGCGTTCGCCGCCGGCACGGTCGCCAGGGCGCCCGCGTGGGCCGGGCGGGCGGGGCTGGAGTGGGCGTTCCGGCTGGCCGCCGAGCCGGGGCGGCTGGCGCGCCGCTACCTCATCGACGACCTGCCGTTCGCCTTGCGGCTGCTCGGGGGGTGCCTGGCCGCCCGGCTCAGGTTCCCGTCAGGGCACGGACGCGGGCTGCCTCCCGCTCGGTGAGCCCCCGCGGCCCGCGCGCGATCGCCTCACGCGAGTCCATCCGCCGGTACGCCGTCCGCGACCACCCCGACCACACGAAGCCCCTCGCCCCGCCACCCACCGTGCCGCTTGCCGCGCCAGGCGACGTGCCACCGGCCATGTCGGTTGAGGAGGCGCAGCAGGCTCGTACGATCCGCCGTTCGGCGTCCGGTGTCCACCGCAGCCCCGCGTACGCGTACAACCCCCGAAAACCGGTCACCGGGTCGGCGGCCAGCGACTCGTACGGCGTGACGAGGATCCCAGGCGTGCGCTCCAGCACAGCCCGGGTCACCCGCCACAACGCCGCCGCCGTCGCCAGACGATCGGGAGACGCGGCGAGCGCCCGCAGCTCCAGCACCTCGGGATGGTCCCTGACCAGCAGCGGCTGTTCCAGCAGCTCGCGCAGGTGCACCGTCCACCCCAGCCGCTGCCAGCTCGCCACGAACGACACCGGATCCCGGACGAGGGCGATCACCCGGCACCCCAGCCGCCGCGCGAACCATCCGGCGCTCAGCACGGCGAACGGGTCGTCCAGCAGCGCCCGCCGGCTCGTGAGGCGGCCGAGGGTGAAGGCGGTGCCGTAGCGGAGCATGCGGGCCAGGTCGTACGGGGAGCGGTTCGCGCGCAGTTCGGCCAGCCAGCGGTAGCGCAGGCGCACGGTGTCGCGGAAGGCGGGCAGCCAGTCGGCGGAGTTGTCGTCGCAGATGTACTGGAAGCGGTGGGTGACGCGGGCGTTGAGCACGCCGGGGCAGTGGCCGGGCGGGTGCTGGGGGTTGAGTGGCTCGTTGACGTAGACGAGGTCGCCTCCGGCGGTGAGCATCTTGCCGACCCAGCTCGTCCCGCTCCGGGGCAGCCCGGTGACGAGTACGGGGTTCATGCGACCGCCGTCCGCCGCAGCGCGGCGAGGGTGTGGCGGCCGAAGGGGTGCAGTCCGTAGCGGCGGTGGAGCTGCCAGAGGGGCAGCAGGTTCTTGACGATCACACCGCCCGACCACCCCGCGACGGCCCCGAGCGCCCCGTGCGCCGGGATGAGCGCCAGGTCGAGCAGCACGGTGCAGCCGACGGCGGCCAGCAGGTTGGCCAGGCTGACGCCGGTGTGCCCGGCGGCCGTCAGCACCATGTCGACCATGCCGCAGGCGGTCGCCACCATCATGGTTCCGGCGAGCACCAGCGCGACGGGGGCCGCCACCGCGTACGACGGCCCGAACAGCCGCAGCACCCACGGCGCCAGCACCGCGTACGCCAGCCAGACCGGCCACGTCAGCAACACCAGCCAGGCCGTCGCCGCCTGGTACAGCTCGCGGGCCCGCTCCCGTTCACCGTCGGCCAGCGCCCTGACGAGCCCGGCCTGCACCGACTGCGCGAGCCCCTGGTTGGCGAGCTGCCCGACGACCTTGAACCGGGTGGCCGCCGTGTAGACGGCCGCCTGCGCGGGGCCGGCGAGCGCGGCGACGATGACGATGTCCACGCGCTGGAACACGGCCTGGATGGCGCCGGCGAGCGACCGCGGCGCGGTGTAGCGCCACAGGTCCCGGCCGGTGCCCGGCAGGTACGGCGTGCGCGGCACCCGTCCGCGCAGCCCGGCCGCCGCCAGGACCACGACCGGCAGGTACGGCGCCGCCCACGCCATCGTCAGCCCCCACCCGGAGACCCCCGCCAGCGCCGCCGCGCCGACCAGCAGGACCTGGCCGACCGGCAGGGCCACCCCGTCGAGCAGCACGGTGGGTCGCATGAGGCCGAAGCCGCGGGTGGCGGCCAGCAGGACGTCCGCCACGACCATGACCGGCAGCAGGAGAACGGGCGGGCCGAGGCGGGGGTACAGCAGGATGGCCGCGCCCGCGGCGACGAGGGCGCAGGGCACCAGCGCTGCCCGGATATATCCGGAAATGCCGAGGTAGCTGTAGGTCTTGGCGCGGGCGATGAAGTAGATCAGCCCGTTGCCCGCGTCCAGTTTCGCGATGCCCGCCACCATGAGCACCAGCGCCGTCGCGGTGAAGAACGCCCCCGCCTCGGCCGCGGGGAACGCCCTGGTCACCACCACCACGAGGACGAACTGCGCCAGCGCCCCCAGCGCCGCCCCGCCCAGCCCGGCCAGCCCCTTGCGCCCGATCACCGCCGCCACGACGGCTCCTGGCCCAGCCAGCGCACCAGCCGCGCGTCGTACGCCTCGAAGTGGTCACGCAACGCCCGCCCGAGCACCTGGGGCACCCGGCGCGGCGGCACCCGCCCGTTGTGCCGTTCGAACGCCGGATAGCCCAGGTGCGGCAGCCCCAGGAAGTCCATCACCCGGTCGTAGGCGGACTCGGGCTCGGTGAAGAAGCGGTGGCTGTCGAGGACGAGGATGCGTTCGCGGCCGATCAGCGGCTCCAGCCGGTCGAGCTGGTCGGCGTAGCGGCCCCTGGCGAGGTAGGCGTGGTGGCGGTGCGAGTGGTGCAGCGCGAACGGCGACTCGCGCAGCAGCTCCTCGGCGCCGGCCAGGCGCTGGGCCTCCAGCTCCACGGCGTGCTCGAAGTGCGACTCCGTCTCGAAGCCGCGGGCCAGCTCGTGCGCGTGCGCGGAGACGGCCCGCTCGACCGGGTCGCGGACCAGCACGATCAGCTTGACCCCCGGCAGGTCGGCCGCGATGCGCTCCCCGGCCAGCGGATGGAACAGGTAGTAGGGGGAGGACTCGTAAGCCTGGGCGCGGGTGCCGTACCGGTGGTGCAGCAGCGCGGCACCCACCCGCAGCGGGAAGTGCGCCTGGTACCAGGCCGTCCCGCGCCAGTAGGCGACGTCGAAGTAGTGCACGCCCTTGTGCAGCACGGGTTTGAGCAGCAGCGGATGCTGGGCCAGCGCCCGGTACAGGGAGGTGGTGCCGCACCGCTGCGCGCCCGTGAGCAGGAACGACGGCAGCACGCGTGCCCCCGACGTGAACCGTCCGGTGGCCCGCGACAGTGACAGGACCGATCGCTTCATCGTCCTCAAATCAACAGCTCCTCGTGGTCGACGGCCGGGTTGAGCCAGGACTCCGGCGGGCCGAGCGGCGCGTGGCCGTCGGCGGCGTGCCGCTCGGCCAGCGCGATGAGGTAGCGCAGCGCGGTCTGCCTGGCCGCCGGCGACGACACTCCGAGTGGGGCCAGCAGCCGCGCGGCGCGCGCCACGCAGGCCCGCGCCGCGACCGGCGGCGCCGTCCTGCGCAGTGCCCGCTGGAAGAAGTGGTGAACGGCGTCGAAGCCGTAGGGCACGCCGACCTCGTATCGCTCCCAGTCCCACACCAGCAGCCGCCCGTCGCGGGAGCGGCACAGGTTCCAGGGCGCGAGGTCGCCGTGCCAGGCGGGCCGGGCGCCGCCGGTGAGGGCGATCTCCTTGACCGCGTCCAGCAGCAGCGGGCGCGGCACCCGGCCGCGCCGCAGCCGTCCGCGCACCGGCAGCGGCGACAGCGCCAGCACCGACAGGCCGCGCCACTCGCCGTGGTGCAGCACGGCGGGGGCGGCGACCGTGCGCAGGGACAGCCCGGCCAGCCTGCGCAGCGCCGCCGCCTCGGCGGTGATCAGGGCGCGGGCCCGCTCGCTGTCGCCGATCTTCACGAACGCCAGCCGCCGGCCGCCCGATCGGGCCTCCAGGATGGGCTTGCGGTTGGCCCGCAGCGCCGGCCGTACGTGCAGGACGGTCTCGACCGGACGGTGGAAGACGTCGCTGAGGTGCGCCGCGATCGACCCCTCGACCGGCACCTCGACCGTGGAGCCCAGATGCCACCAGCGGCGCGGAGCCAGCCTGCGCGGCACGGCGGCGTGCGGCAGCAGCGTGTACGCCCGGGGCGCGCCCGGCCCCGGATACAGCAGCCGCACGGTCTCCGCGAGATACCCGAGCCGGACGGCGGAATCCCTCATGCGCCCTCCCGCTGGTTGCGCCACAGGAGGGCGAAGGAGACGAGGTAGAGCGTGAGCGGCGTGACCAGGCCGTCGTAGACGAACATGTAGAGCAGCACGAGCCCCATCACGAGCACCCCGGCCAGCCCGACGGGGCTGCGGTCGCGCCGGTGGCGCAGGATCGCGCCCACGAAGAACGCCACGTAGAGCGCGGCCCCGGTGAACCCCTGCGTGATGATCAGCAGCCAGAGCTGCCCGTCGCTGCCCAGCGGCGGATGGCCGCAGGTGTCGCACCAGTCGGTCTTGCCGGTCGTGATCGTGCGGTGGTTGCCCGTGGCGTTGCGCGTGTTGCCGTACCCGATCACGGGGGAGTGTCCGGCGGCGGTGAGGGTGGCGCTGACGGTGAAGGCGCGGATGTCGTTGGAGTGCGGTTTGTCCAGGCGCTGGGCGACCAGCGGGGCCAGCGGGCTGAGCGCGAACGCCAGCGCCCCTGCCGCGAGCGCGCCGCACAGCGCGGCCCTGGTACGCCCGCGCACGCGGACGATCACGTACAGGACGGCCAGGCCGAGCCCGATCCACAGGCCGCGGTTGAGCGAGTACACGACGGGGATGGCGGCCAGGGCGAGCACCGCGGCCACGAGGAGCCTGTGCCGTGTCCCGCCGTACACCCACCAGCCCACCACGAACCAGACCAGCAGCACCGACGCGTTGCTGCCCCAGGCGTTGGCCCACTCGTACGGCGCCTCCGGCCTGGGGGAGGCGAAGCCGAGCACCTTCTGCGTCTGGGCGGCCGTGGGGTGGATGAGGTTCTGCACGAACGAGTTGCCGCTGATCCAGTCGGGCAGCAGCAGCTCGACGGGCGAGGTGAAGGCGAAGCCGGGGAAGAACACGCCGAGCAGGCCGCCCGCGACCGTGCTGACGAACAGCACGCCGAGCATGCGGACCAGGCGGAGCTGCGGCAGCTCCCGTTCTGTGAGGTTGCCCAGGTAGAGGACCATGATCAGGACGGAGCTGTAGAGCGCCAGGCGCATGCCGTAGCCGAGTATCCGGCCCGCGCCCAGCTCCCCGTACGTGCCGGGGGGCGACTCGGCCAGCATCAGGCCGCTGACCAGGTATCCGGCGAGCAGCAGCAGCCACAGGCCGAAACCGGGCGGCACCTTGAGCGGCCGTCGCCGCCACAGCAGCACCGCCATCGGGACGGCCAGCACGATCACCGACAGCCCGCCGAACCCCAGCGCCCACCAGACCGGATACCCGACCAGCAACGCCGCGATGGGCCACGCGGGCCCCGTCACCGCGGCCCCACCGGTCGCGGGCCACGCGGGTGCAGCGTTGTCGGGTGCGGGCCATGGGGGTGCGGGCCATGGGGGTGCGGGCCGTGCGGGTGCGGGCTGTGTGGATGTGGGCCGTGTGGACGGGGTGCTGCCGGTCGCGGGCCGTGCGGGCGCGGCGCTGTGGGGTGCGGGGCCGTCACGGCTGCTTGCCCGGCCGCCGCGGGTGGTGGTGGAGCGCCGGCATGGGGGTGGTTTCCGCGGACGTGCCCACCTCCAGTTCGCCCGTCGCGACGAGCTTGCCGAGCGAGGTGTGCGGCCGTGGCTCCAGCAGCGGCACGAACGACGGCACCGCGTCGGTGGCCGTGACCACGCCGATGATCGGCACGTCGTGCCTGGCGAGCTGCCGGGTGACGGCCGCGACCTCCTCGGAGGTGACCAGGCCCAGGCCGATCAGCAGGACGGCGGCGTCCGCCCTGGACAGGTCGCGCACGTCGGAGCCGTCGAGCACGACGAGCGGCGCGCTCACGGCGAGCGGCTCGGCCAGCGAGGAGGCGTACAGGTCGGCGGGCAGCGCCCTGATGAGCAGCCGCTTGCCGGGGCAGGCGGAGACGACGGCGCAGGCCAGGTCGTGCAGCACGCCGTGCTCGCGCGGGCTGGACAGGTCGCTGAGCACGGGCAGGCCGGTGAGCCGTTCGACGTCGGCGGGGGTGCGCAGGCGCCGGTCGAGGCGGTCGCGGGCGTAGGCGGCGGCCGAGCCGAGCAGCAGCCCCGCCATCAGCCCGGTGCCCAGGTAGAGGGGCAGGCTGGGGGAGCTGGGCGTGTCGGGCGGTGTGGCCTGGCTGATGACGGTGCCGGGGGTGATCGCGACCGTTCTGAGCGCGTCGTACTTCAGCGCCAGGCTGGCGGCCTGCCGGTTGAGCACGCCCTGCCGCTGGGCGGCGATCGCGTGCGCGGCGCCGCCCCGGGGCAGGGTGCCGAGCTGCTTGATGACCTGGTCGATGCCGGCGTTGACCTGCTTGAGCTTGCTGAGCACGGCCTCCTGCTGCTGGGCCATGGCGGTCAGCGCGCTCTCGCGGCGGTGCGCCAGGTACGCCTCGGCGTACGCGCCCGCCTGCGCGGACGCGGTGGCGGGGTCGGCGGCCGTGACCGAGATCCACAGTACGGCGGAGTTGGGCGGGACGGTGACCTGGGCCGCTTCTGCACGGTCGAGCCCGAGCGCCCTGGCGGCACGCGCGGCGACCACGGCCGACTGGGCGACCTGGGCCTCGGTGTCGAGGTTGAGCGACTCGCGCTGGCGGCTGGTCACCTGGTTGGCCTGCTCCTGCGGGCCGACCGGCATGACGAGCACCTGCGCGGTGGCGGTGTAGGCCGGCGGGGTCAGCCGCATCAGCGCCAGCCCCGCGGTGCCGCCGAACACGACGCAGCCCACGAGGAGCAGCCACCGCCTGCGCAGCAGCGAGAGATGCTCGTCCAGGTCGGTGCCGGAGCTCATGTGCGCCCACTATAGGAGGGACGGTCAGCACCCAGGTTGAATACTCAAGATTTTCTCCGGTAAGGCCATAAACAAGCAAACACAAAAAGCGAAATATCAGGAAATTGGGAACGTCACCTCACCGCTATGAACTGCAGAGACTTCCCTACTGGCTGAAGTTCCAGGAATGACATGGCAAGGTTCAGGTGTGACTAGCGGGGTCGTTCGACGAGGGGGTTGGAAGGCTTTGCGGCTACGGGGCATTTCCCATGAAACAACATTCACCGGTGCGATATTGGCCGTGGCCGTGCTGCTGGCCGCCTGCTCCACAGCCGAGGGCTCCGGCGTCCGCGCGGTGCCGGTCCAGGCCCCCGTGGCCAAGCAGGCGGGCGCGCCCGCGTGCACCGTCACCAGCAGGCTGATTCCGTCCTGCGGCGCGTGGTGGGGCATGGCGCCGGAGGTCTTCACCGGCGCCTCGGTGGAGCAGGCGCTGCACGGGGCGGAGTCGCGCATGGGCGCGCCGGCCGACGTGCTGCACGTCTACCACCGGGGCAGCGAGCTGTTCCCGACCGAGACGGAGATCAGGCTGGCCCGCGACCCGGCCAGGCCGCGGCTGCTCATGATCAACTGGAAGCCGTCGCTCGACCGCACGTGGGCGGAGATCGCCGAGGGAGCGCTCGACGCCAGGATCGACCGGCTGGCCGGCCATCTGAGACAGACCTTTCCCGAGCGGTTCTTCCTCACCCTGCACCACGAGCCGGAGAACGACGTCGACCCCGGCTCGGGCTCCGGCATGGCGGCCACCGACTACGCGGCCATGTTCCGGCACGTCGTGCTCAGGCTGCGGGAGAAGGGCGTCAGGAACGCGGTCGTGGTGATGACCTACATGGGCGCGCCCAACTGGGCGGCCAAGTCCTGGTTCGAGGAGCTGTACCCCGGCGACGACGTGGTCGACTGGGTCGCGATGGACCCGTACGCCGACGACCGGGTGGCCGACTTCGACGGGCTGGTGAACAAGACGCGCAAGGAGTATCCCGACTGGCCGGGCTTCTACCGGTGGATGCAGGCGCGCTTCCCCGGCAAGCCGGTCATGGTGGCCGAGTGGGGCGTGTTCGAGCGGCCGAAGGACCGGTCGTTCAAGCGGCGTTTCTTCGAGTCGGCGCTCAAGCAGATCAAGCGGTACCCGCAGATCAAGGCGCTGCTCTACTTCGACTCGCCGCAGGCGCCGCGCGGAGACACGAGCTTCGACTCCGATCCCGGCGCTGACCGGGCGTTCACCGAGCTGGCTCGAGATCCGTACTTCCGCTCGACGCCCGTGCCGCGGCCCTGACCCGCAGCCGCCAGCCGACGACGGTGACCGCGGTGGCGGCGAGCAGCGCCCAGACGGTGAGCGTGTTGCTCACGTCGAGCAGCTTGAGCGCGGAGGCCAGCAGGACGATCGCCAGCATGGCCCTGATCAGGCCGCCCGGAGCGCGCGAGGAGATCCTGGCGCCGAGGTAGACGCCCGGGATCGAGCCGATGAGCAGCGACAGCGTGAGGTCGAGCTGGAAGTCGCCGAACAGGAGGTGGCCGAGCGCCGCGGCGGCGACCAGGGGCACGGCCTGCACCAGGTCGGTGCCGACGAGCTGGTTGGCCTTGAGCGCCGGGTAGAGGACGAGCAGGGCCACGATGATCAGCGATCCCGAGCCGACGGAGGAGACGCCGACCACGAGGCCGCCGACCGTACCGACCAGTAGGGTAGGAATTGGGCGCACGACGATGTCGTTCGCGTCCGACGAGCCGCCCCGCCCGCCGAGCCAGCTCTTCAGCGCCATGCCCGCCACGGCCAGCAGCAGTGCGACGCCGAGCGCGTACTTGACCGCGTCGCTCACCGCGAACGCCCTGGCCAGGAAGACCCCGCAGAACGCCGCCGGCACCGAGCCCACGCACAACCAGCCGACCAGGCGCAGGTTGACGGTGCCGCGGCGCAGGTGCACGACGCTGCCGACCGGCTTCATCACGGCCGAGGCGACCAGGTCGCTGGAGACGGCGGCCAGCGGCGGGACGTTGAAGAACAACATCATCATCGGGGTCATGAGCGCGCCGCCGCCCATCCCGGTCAGCCCGACCACGATGGCGACGACGAAGGACCCGGCGATCAGCGCCCAGTCGATCAACGGATCCATCCTCCACTCTTCAGCGTGTCCAGCACCCGGGACACTGCCGCCTCGATAGAGAGGTGCGTGGTGTCGATGACCAGGTCGGCGTCGTCCGGCTCCTCGTAGGGGTCGGAGACGCCGGTGAACTCGGGGATCAGGCCGGCGCGCGCCTTGGCGTACAGGCCCTTGCGGTCGCGCCGCTCGCACTCCTCCAGCGGCGTGGCGACGTGCACGAGCAGGAAGTCGGCCCCGACGGACTCGACCATCTCGCGCACCTCCTCGCGGGTCGCCGCGTACGGCGCGATCGGCGCGCAGATCGCCAGGCCGCCGTGGCGGGCGGTCTCGGCGGCGACGAAGCCGATGCGGCGGATGTTCAGGTCGCGGTCCTGCTTGGAGAAGGTCAGGCCCTTGGACAGCAGGTGGCGCACCACGTCGCCGTCGAGGTAGGTCACCGTGCGGCTGCCCAGCTCCAGCAGCGCGTCACGCAGGCCGCGGGCGATCGTGGACTTGCCCGAGCCCGACAGGCCGGTGAAGAACACCACCAGGCCGCGGCGGTGCGGCGGGCCGGGGATGTGCACGGGCTCCGGGCCCGCCAGGTGCTCGGTGGCGCCGTAGGCGGTGGCGACGTGCTCGCGCAACTCCAGGTCGAGCTCGGGCTCCTCGCGCGGGGCGAGGGGCACGGGGACGACGAGCGTGCCCGGCGGGAGTTGCTCCTTGGCACGCAGCGCGGCGCGGACGACCGCCGGGCCCGCCTCGCCGTACGCGAGGGGCAGCAGCAGGATCGTCGCGTTCAGCTCCTTGGCGGTGGAGACGATCTCGCCGAGGTCGTCGAGCGGGCCGCGCAGGGTGACGGCGAGCGCGGCGCGCCCGCCGAGCTCCTCCTTGACCTGGGCGGGGGTACGCCGGAGCCGCGCGAACGGCCCGTGCTCCGGCGTGCTCAGCGCCTTCAGCGGCCCCGCCGTGAGGCCGTCGGGCTCGTGCGCGGACACGGTGAGGACGGCCAGCGGCAGGCCCTCGGGGTCGAGCAGCGTGACCTCGTCGCCGGGCTTCAGGTCGGCGCCGACGTGCAGGGTCACGGGCGCGGGCCACGGGGTGCCGTCGGCGAGCGTGCCGCGCTCGTGCACGGTGTGCAGGTCGTCGTGGGCGAGGAACCCCGTCAGCGGCTCGAACGCGCCGGACAGCAGCAGTTCGAGGTCGGCCAGCTCGCGCGGGTCGGGGGTCCACTCCACGTTGTCTGCATCCCAACTATTCCGATTGAATTGGTAGGAAAGGAGTCTACCGGCTGATACCAGTGTGTCGCCAGACCCCCTCCTGAGGCCACTGGGGCCCGGAGCGCGTCACAGCCGCCGCGCGAAGTGGTGCTGCGGCTTCCTGATCACCATGGTGATCTCGTCGTGCGAGGCGGGGAAGTACCCGCTGGTCAGCTTGGAGACCAGCGCCACGGCCGCGGCGCCGATCCGGCGCGAGCGGGCCGGCCCGCTCAGGTTCCGCTCGTCATCGGTGATCATCAGGCCGCGGCTCAGACAGAACGCGTGCAGCCCGTCGCTGGAGGCCAGCGGCTCGTACACGGCGGGCAGCGGCCCGGGGATGCCGGGACGCACCAGGCCGCGCCACAGCAGGCGGCGCAGCCACCCCGGCGTGAGCCGGTCGAGCAGCCCGTACGCCGACCGCCTGTCACGCACCCGCAGCAGCACCAGCCCGCCAGGCCGCAGCGACTGCAGCAGCCGGTCGAAGACCAGCTCGGCGTGGCGCACCCGCTCCAGCAGGAACGACAACTGAATGATGTCGAAGCCGCGCGGCGGCAGCGGCACCGAGCGCAGGTCGCCCAGCGACCACGTGGCGAGGTCCGCCCTTTCCTCCAGCACCCGCCGGATCGCCGGATGGTCCTCGTCCGCCCCCATGGCCCTGGTCTCGACGTGTTCGAGCACCAGCGGCTCGTCGTGGGCGCACCCGGCGACCAGCACGTCCAGCCGCCTCATCGGTTGCCCGGCAACGTGCTCGCGGACCCGCTGACCGAAGAGGTCGCCTCGCTGGGCGACCGATCGCACCTCAGACATATGACCTACAGTAGTCACCTGCTCCCCTTCCGTAATGCATTTCCCTGCTAGCGTCCTGCCCCGTGAACGATCGGATCTACGTGGGGAACGCGGGCGTGGACGCCGCGGGCGATCGGGGCTGGCTGCTCGGGCATTTCAAACCCCCCGGCGATCCAAGACACAGTGAAGACGTCGAGATCAAGTGGGGTGTGCACCCGCCAGGTGACGAGCGGCTGGAGTGGGTGAAGGGCGAGGCGCGCACGGCGCTGCTCGTGCTGATCAGCGGCCGGTTCCGGGTGGAGCTGCCGGGGCGCAGCGTGTTGCTGTCCGTCCCCGGCGACTACGTGGTGTGGGGCAAGGGTGTCGACCATTCCTGGCGGGCGGAGGAGGCTTCGACGGTGCTGACCGTGCGCTGGCCTTCCGTGCCTGGTTATCGAGTTGGCTGAGCCGCCGCGGCGAGTAGGCTGGGAAGAGACCCCCGCGACCTGACACGGCCGGGGGTAATCGTGTTGCCGTCGTGGGGCTGTGGGCGTATCTGATGAGTCTTTCCGGGCTACTTGACCTTGTTCGCGCCGACCCGAAACTGTCCGCCGCTCTGGAAGAGGGCGGCGACGTCTCGCTGATCGCGCCGTCCGCGCTGCGCCCGTTCGGCGTGGCCGCGCTGACCGCGCATGACCAGCGCACCGTGCTCGCCGTCACCGCCACGGGCCGCGAGGCGGAAGACCTCGCCGCCGCGCTGACGAGCCTGATCGAGCCCAACTCCGTGGCCGTGTTCCCGGCCTGGGAGACGCTGCCGCACGAGCGGCTCTCGCCGCGCAGCGACACCGTCGGCCAGCGGCTGGCGGTGCTGCGCAGGCTGGCGCACCCGGTCAAGGGCGACACCGCCGCCGGGCCGCTCAGCGTGATCGTGGCCCCCGTGCGCGCCCTGCTCCAGCCGGTCGTCAAGGGGCTGGGCGATCTGGAGCCGATCCGGCTGCGCGCAGGCGACGACGCCGACCTCGACGTCGTCGTGGACAACCTGGTGAACAACGGCTATCACCGCGTGGACATGGTGGAGAAGCGCGGCGAGGTGGCCGTCAGGGGCGGGCTGCTCGACGTGTTCCCGCCCACCGAGGAGCACCCGCTGCGGCTGGAGTTCTGGGGCGACACGGTCGAGGAGATCCGCTGGTTCAAGGTGGCCGACCAGCGCTCGCTGGAGGCGGCCGAGGACGGGCTGTTCGCGCCGCCGTGCCGGGAGCTGCTGCTGACCGGCGAGGTGCGACAGCGGGCCAGGGAACTGGCCGAGGAGCATCCGGCGCTGGCCGAGGTGCTCGACCAGCTCGCCGAGGGCGTGCCGGTCGAGGGCATGGAGGCGTTCGCGCCCGTGCTGGCGGGCGAGATGGACCTGCTGCTCGACCACCTGCCGATCAGGTCCGCGGTGTTCGTGTGCGACCCCGAGCGGATCAGGGGCAGGGCCGAGGAGCTCGTACGCACCTCGCAGGAGTTCCTCGAAGCCTCCTGGATCAACGCGGCGGCCGGCGGCGAGGCGCCGATCGACCTCGGCGCGGCCGCGTTCCGCACGCTGGAGGAGATCCGCGAGCACGCCGACGCGCTGGGCCAGCCCTGGTGGACGATGGCGCCGTTCGGCGGCGGCGTCGAGCTGGACGCCCAGGACTCCGAGGCCTACCGCGGCGACACCGCCAAGGCGCTGGCCGACATCAAGGGCTGGCTGGCCGACGACAAGGCCGTCGTGCTGCTCAGCGAGGGCCACGGCCCGGCCGAGCGCATGGTCGAGCTGCTCAAGGGCGTCGACGTGCCGGCCAGGCTCCAGCAGTACCTGGACAAGGCGCCCGAGCCGAAGGTCGTGCACGTCACGACCGGCCTGATCGAGCACGGCTTCATCACGCCCAGCCTGGCCGTGCTCACCCACCTCGACCTGGTCGGCCAGAAGGCCTCCACCAAGGACATGCGGCGCCTGCCCTCCCGCCGCCGCAACATGGTCGACCCGCTGCAGCTCAAGGTCGGCGACCACGTGGTGCACGAGCAGCACGGCGTCGGCCGCTACATCGAGATGGTGCAGCGCACCGTGCAGGGCGCCACCCGCGAGTACCTGGTCATCGAGTACGCCAAGGGCGACCGCCTCTACGTGCCCACCGACCAGCTCGACGAGGTCACCCGCTACGTCGGCGGCGAGGCGCCCACCCTCAACCGCATGGGCGGCGCCGACTGGGCCAAGGCCAAGTCGCGGGCCAAGAAGGCCGTCAAGGAGATCGCCGGCGAGCTGATCAGGCTCTACTCCGCCCGCATGGCCTCGCCGGGCCACGCCTTCGGCGCCGACACGCCGTGGCAGCGGGAGATGGAGGACGCCTTCCCCTACGCCGAGACCGGCGACCAGCTCGAAGCCATCGACGAGGTCAAGCGCGACATGGAGCGCGGCGTCCCGATGGACCGGCTGATCTGCGGCGACGTCGGCTACGGCAAGACCGAGATCGCGGTGCGGGCGGCGTTCAAGGCGGTGCAGGACGGCAAGCAGGTCGCGGTGCTGGTGCCCACGACGCTGCTGGTGCAGCAGCACATGTCCACCTTCGCCGAGCGCTTCTCCAGCTTCCCCGTCGAGATCAAGCCGGTCTCCCGGTTCCAGACCGACGGCGAGGTCAAGGGCACCCTCGAAGGGCTGCGCTCCGGCGCGGTGGACGTCGTGATCGGCACCCACCGGCTGCTCAGCCCCGAGGTCAGGTTCAAGGATCTGGGGCTGATCATCATCGACGAGGAGCAGCGCTTCGGCGTCGAGCACAAGGAGGCCATGAAGCACCTGCGCACGCAGGTGGACGTGCTGGCCATGTCGGCCACGCCGATCCCGCGCACCCTGGAGATGGGGCTCACCGGCATCCGCGAGATGTCCACGATCCTCACGCCGCCGGAGGAACGGCATCCGATCCTCACGTTCGTCGGGCCGTACGAGGAGAAGCAGATCGGGGCGGCGATCAGGCGCGAGCTGATGCGTGACGGGCAGATCTTCTTCGTGCACAACCGGGTGGCCTCGATCAACCGGGTCGCCGCGCGGCTGCGCGAGCTGGTGCCCGAGGCGCGCATCGCGGTGGCGCACGGGCAGATGAACGAGCACCAGCTCGAAAAGATCATGGTGGGGTTCTGGGAGCGGGAGTACGACCTGCTCGTCTCCACCACGATCGTCGAGTCGGGCCTCGACGTGCCCAACGCCAACACGCTCATCGTCGACCGGGCCGACAACTACGGCCTGTCGCAGCTCCACCAGCTCCGCGGCCGGGTCGGGCGAGGCAGGGAGCGCGGGTACGCGTACTTCCTCTACCCGCCGGAGAAGCCGCTGACCGAGACCGCGCACGAGCGGCTCGCCACCATCTCGCAGCACACCGAGATGGGCGCCGGCATGTACGTCGCGATGAAGGACCTGGAGATCCGCGGCGCGGGCAACGTGCTGGGCGCCGAGCAGTCCGGCTTCATCGCGGGCGTCGGCTTCGACCTGTACGTCCGGCTCATGGCCGAGGCCGTCCAGGAGCAGAAGGCCAAGCTGTCGGGCGCCGAGGTGCAGGAGGAGCAGCAGGACGTCAAGGTCGAGCTGCCGATCAACGCGCACATCCCGCACGACTACGTGACCTCCGAGCGGCTGCGGCTGGAGGCGTACAAGCGGATCGCCGCCATCGCCTCCGAGACGCACATCGAGGAGGTGCGCGAGGAGCTGACCGACCGCTACGGCAAGCCGCCGAGGGAGGTCGACAACCTCCTGGAGGTCGCCAGGTTCCGGATCAGGGCCCGCGCCGCCGGGCTCACCGACGTCACCCTGCAAGGTCAGAACATCAAGTTCGGCCCGGCCAGGCTCAGGGAGTCGCAGCAGGTACGCCTCGACCGCCTGTACAAGAAGGCGATCTACAAGCAGGCCGCGGAGACCCTGCTGGTGCCGATCCCCAAGACCAAGCCCCTCGGCGGGCAGCCGCTGCGCGACCTCGACCTGCTCAAATGGTGCGGGGACCTGGTCGAGGCGATGTTCCTTGAGCCCGCACGGGTAAGCTAGCGGCGGTTTTCTGGTCGGAAAGGGACGTACGTGAAATCGATACGAGTGGCCGTGGCCGCCGCTGCGGTGGTCGCGGCGCTGACCGCCTGCTCCTCTCCCATGCAGGCCGGGGCCGCGGCCGTGGTCGGGAACGAGCGCATCTCGATGAGCAAGCTGAACGCTGACACGCAGGCCTACCTGGCGGCGCTGAAGAAGGCTCAGCTCGACGAGTCGGCGCTCGGCGTGCCGGCCAACCAGGCCGTGCTGCAGCGCCTGGTCAACGTGAGCGTGTCCAAGCAGCTCATGGACCGCCACAAGGTGCAGGTGAGCGAGACCGAGGTCGACACCGCGCTCAAGGACCCCGGCCAGTTCCAGTCGGCCGAGATCAACCTGCTGGCCAACGGCGTCGCGCCGGGCGACGCCCGCGACTACGCGCGCGCCATGGTCGGCCTGACCAAGCTGCAGCAGCAGTTCGGCGGCCAGGCCGGGCAGGAGAAGCTGATCCAGGAGTTCACCTCCATCAAGCCGGTCTTCAACCCGCGCTTCGGCACACTCAACGCGCAGCGGTCCGAGCAGAACCCGGCCCTGTTCGTCGACACCGGCAGGTTCGGCAAGCTCACGCAGCAGCCCCAGCAGCAGGCGCAGCAGCCGGCCCAGGGCTGACCCGTGCCGCTGATCGTCGTCACCACCTCGCCCAGGGTCGCGCCGGGCCTGCTGAGCCACCAGGCCTGGCAGGCGCTGCGCTCCGGCCCCGTACTGACCGGCTCGGGCTCGCACCCGCAGCTTCCCTACCTGGCCGAGGCCGGGATCGAGGTCGAGGTCGTCGAGCCCGACGCGCGGGCGCTGGCCGTGCGCGCGGCGGGCGAGAGCGTGGTGTGGCTGTCGGAGCAGGACGGCGAGGACTTCATGCGCGCCGTCGGGCACGCCGCCGTCGCGCTCGACGAGCCGCCGCTCATCGAGGTCGTGCCGGGGTCGTACGACCTGCCGGGGGCGCGGGTGCTCGACCTGGTCGCGGTGATGGACCGGCTGCGCACCGAATGCCCGTGGGACCGCAAGCAGACGCACGAGACGCTCGTGCCGTACCTGCTGGAAGAGGCCTACGAGGTGCTCGAGACGATCGAGCAGGGCGACTACCCGGCGCTCCGCGAGGAGCTCGGCGACCTGCTGCTGCAGGTCGTCTTCCACGCGCGGGTCGCCGAGGGCTTCGACATGGACGACGTGGCCGCCGGGATCGTCGAGAAGCTCGTCCGCCGCCATCCCCACGTGTTCGGCTCCGTGCGCGCCGAGAGCGCCGACGAGGTCAACGACAACTGGGAAGCGATCAAGGCCGCCGAGCGGGCGGCCAAGGGCCGCGAGTCGGTGCTCGAAGGCGTCCCGATGGGGCAGCCGGCGCTGTCGCTGGCCGCGCAGCTCATGCGCAGGGCCGAGCGGGCCGGGGCACCGGAGTCGCTGTCGGCCGCCATCGGGCAGGGTGTCGCGCGGGAGCTGTTCGACCTGGTCCGGCGGGCCGCCGAGGCCGGGCTGGACGCGGAGGCGGAGCTGCGGGCCGCGGCGCGCTCCTACCGCGACCGGGTCCGTACGTGGGAGTCCACGACCGGCTGAGGCCGTTACCCAGGGGGACTTTTCGGTGGAGCTGAGACGGCTGCACTCGGGGGAGCCGCGGCACGTGGCGGGCTACCGCCTGCTCGGCGGGCTCGGCGACGGCGGGCAGGGCTCCGTCTTCCTCGCCCGCGACCCCTCGGGCACCCGCGTGGCCGTCAAGATGCTGCACATGCGGCTGCTGGGCAACGCCAAGGCCGAGCGGCGCTTCCTGCGGGAGAGCGCCATCGCGGCGGGCGTCGCCGGGTTCTGCACGGCCAGGGTGCTGGACAGCGGGGTCGTCGAAGGGCGCCCGTACATCGTCAGCGAGTTCATCGACGGGCCCTCACTGCACGACCAGGTCGCGAGCGGCGGGGCGCTGGCCGGGGGCGAGCTGGAACGCCTGGCCGTCGGGACCATCACCGCGCTGACCGCCATCCACGGCGCCGGGATCGTGCACCGCGACTTCAAGCCCAGCAACATCCTGATGGGGCCGGACGGGCCGCGGGTGATCGACTTCGGGATCGCCAAGGGCATGGACGCCTCGACGACGTCCAGCAGCGTGGTCGGGACGCCTGGGTTCATGGCGCCCGAGCAGATCGCGGGGGAGAGCATCACGGCGGCGACGGACGTCTTCAGCTGGGCCTCGACGATGGGGTTCGCGGGGACGGGGGAGCCGTTGTTCGGGCGCGACTCGATCCCGGCCGTGATGCACCGCATCCTGAACGCCGAGCCTGATTTGGACGGGGTGGCTGAGCCGCTGCGGTCGGTGTTACGGGCTTGCCTGGCCAAGGAGGCCGGGGTGCGGCCGACGGCGGACGACGTGCTGATGCGCCTGCTGGGACGCCACGCCGCCACCGCGCCCATGCCGCCCGTCGCTGAGCCCGTCCCGGCGAGCACGGCCCCCATGCCCCCGGTGGGCACGGCACCCCTGCCTGCGGTGGGCACGGCTCCCATGCCCGCGGTCGGCGCCGCCTCTTCGCCTGGGAGCGGCGCGGCCTCTTCGCCTGGGAGCGGCGCGGCACCTTTGCCTGGGGGCGGCACCGCACCCATGCCGCCTGTGGGCACGGCCCCCCTCCCCTTGGTGACTGACCCGCCCTCTTACCTCACCGACGACCATGAGGAGCCGCCGGGCCACGACAGGGCCAAGCGGCTGGCCATCGCGGGCATCGGCACGCTGCTGGCCGCAGGGCTGGCGATCGGCCTGCTGTGGCGGGGCTGGGCGGCGTCCGGCGGCGACGACACGCAGCCGCGCACCTCGGCGACCGCGACGTTCGGGGTCGAGCTGGGCCCCGCGTTCGGCCCGGCCGAGGGCGCGAACATCACGGCGATGGCGATCGGGTACCACCGCGGCACCCCCGTGGTCGCCTATGCCGACCGCAAGGACAACTCGATCAACGTGTGGGACGCCAGGGGCGGCAAGCGGCTGGGCAGGCTGGCCGACCCCGGCGAAGGCCCCGTCCTCTCGCTGGGACTGGCCCTGGTCGGCGGCAAGCAGACCGTTGTCTGGACCGGCGCCGACGGCCGCCTGCGGCGCTGGGAGATCGGCCGGCCGAAGCAGGGCGCCTGGCACAGCGGTTGCGCGTCGGACGCCGTCATGGGCCTGGGCACCTGGCGCGGCCACGCCGTCGCCGTGGTCGGCTGCCCCGACGGCAAGGTCGAGACCATCGACCTGGTCACGGACGACCTCGTCGGCGACGTCCAGAACGTCTCCACGCCCGTCAACGCGGTGGCGTGGCACGAGGGGAACGGCCGGCCGCTCATCGGCACCGACGACGGGGTGCTCGGCGGCGGCCGGCGCGTCATCGCCGAGGGCCGCGTCAGCTCGCTGACCACGCTGGGGAACGACCTGGCCGCCGTCACGTCCGGCACCACCACGGGCCTGTACGACCTGAGCACCGGAGAGCTCGTCCGCTCGCTCGCCACGGGAGGGAAGGCCGTCGGCGGCACCACGGCCGGGGGACGCAGGATGATCGCCGCCGGGGCCGGCGGCGTCAGCGTGTGGAACGCCGACGCCGGCACCCGGCTGGGCCGCCTGCTGGGCGCGGACGCGGAGGTGACGTCACTGGCGGCGGGCGACGGTCTTCTGGTGGCCCAGAGCTCCGGCCGCCTCAAAGCCTGGAGCCTGACGGGCGGCATCTGACGGCGGCACCTCAAGGCCTGGAGCCTGGCGAGCGGCACCTGACCACACCCACCCCGCGCGCAGCCGTACCGATAGGCTCTGATGGCATATCACCTTTCGATTTAGGAGCGCATCCCGTGGCTACCATCGAGGTCGTATACGCTCGCGAGATCCTCGACTCCCGGGGCAACCCCACGGTTGAGGTCGAGGTCGTGCTCGACGACGGCAGCAGCGGCCGCGCGGCCGTGCCGAGCGGAGCGTCCACCGGCCAGTTCGAGGCGGTCGAGCTGCGTGACGGCGGCAAGCGGTACGGCGGCAAGGGCGTGGAGAAGGCCGTTCTCGCCGTGACCGACGAGATCCAAGAGGAGATCAACGGGATCGAGGCCGAGGACCAGCGCATCATTGACCAGATCATGATCGATCTGGACCGCACGCCCAACAAGGCCAAGCTCGGCGCCAACGCCATCCTGGGCGTCTCGCTGGCCGTGGCCAAGGCCGCCGCCGACAGCGCCGACCTGCCGCTGTTCCGCTACCTGGGCGGCCCGAACGCGCACGTGCTCCCCGTACCGATGATGAACATCCTCAACGGCGGCGCCCACGCCGACACGAACGTGGACATCCAGGAGTTCATGATCGCGCCGATCGGCGCGGAGTCGTTCCGCGAGGCGGTGCGCATGGGCACCGAGGTCTACCACGCGCTGAAGGCCGTGCTGAAGGAGAAGGGCTACGCCACGGGCCTGGGCGACGAGGGCGGCTTCGCGCCCAACCTGCCCTCCAACCGCGACGCGCTCGACCTGATCCTGGTCGCGATCGAGAAGGCCGGCTACGTGCCGGGCGAGGACGTGGCGCTGGCGCTCGACGTGGCCGCCTCCGAGTTCCACAAGGACGGCGTCTACACGATCGACGGCAAGGGCCTGTCGGCGCAGGAGCTCATCGCGTTCTACGAGGACCTGGTCGCCAACTACCCGCTCGTCTCCATCGAGGACCCGCTCGACGAGGAGGACTGGGAGGGCTGGAAGGCCATCACCGCCTCGCTCGGCGACAAGGTGCAGCTCGTCGGCGACGACCTGTTCGTGACCAATCCCGAGCGGCTGGAGCGCGGCATCGAGCAGGGCGCGGCCAACGCCCTGCTGGTCAAGGTCAACCAGATCGGCACCCTGTCGGAGACGCTCGACGCGGTCGACCTGGCCCACCGCAGCGGCTACCGCTGCATGATGAGCCACCGCTCCGGCGAGACCGAGGACACGACGATCGCCGACCTCGCGGTGGCGGTCAACTGCGGCCAGATCAAGACCGGCGCGCCGGCCCGTTCCGACCGCGTGGCCAAGTACAACCAGCTTCTGCGCATCGAGGAGCTCCTCGATGACGCCGCCCGCTACGCGGGTCGCGCGGCTTTCCCGCGTTTCCGGCGCTAGTTTCGAGTACGGCTCGCGGCGCCCCGTAATCCGGCCGCGAGCCGTACTTGAGGGGGTGTGCAGCAATTGGCGAAAAGGCCGCAGCTCACCGGGAGGGCCGCCATCCTGGCCGTCGTGGTGTGCGCGATCGCGATGAGCCTGGCCTACCCTGTGCGCGAGTACATCAGCCTGCGCCGCAGCATCTCCGAGCTGCGCGCGGAGAAGGCCAGGGTCGAGGCGGAGAAGCAGGCCTTGCTGGCCCGCGACCGGCAGAGCGACGATCCGAACTGGATCAAGAAGACGGCCAAGGAACGGCTGCACTACTGCGGTCCGGGCGAGAAGTGCTATGTGGTGATGGAGCCCGAGCAGGGCAAGGAACAGACGGCCGTGAAACAGCCGGCCGCGGTGCCGCCATGGTACGAGACGCTCTGGGAGTCGGTGGAGGCCGCCGACAAGGGCACCGGGCGGCGGGCGGTGACAGGGAAGGAAAGTGTTGGACAGTAAGGACGTCAAGGTCGTCGAGAAGCAGCTCGGCCGGCCGCCCAGAGGGCTGCGCGGGGTGGCGCACCGCTGCCCGTGCGGCAACCCCGACGTGGTGGAGACCGCGCCCCGGCTGCCCGACGGCTCGCCCTTCCCGACCCTGTACTACCTGACCTGCCCGAAGGCGGCCTCGGCCATCGGCACGCTGGAGGGCTCGGGCCTGATGCGGGAGATGCAGGCCAGGCTGGCCACCGACCCCGAGCTGGCGGCGGCCTACCGCAAGGCGCACGACGACTACGTCGCCAGGCGCGACGAGGCCGCCGAGCAGGAGGGGCTGGCGCCGCTCCCGCGTGACATGCAGAGCACGGGCGGCATGCCGGAGCGGGTCAAGTGCCTGCACGCGCTCGTGGCGCACGAGCTGGCGGCCCCCGGGGTGAACCCGTTCGGCAGGGAGGCGCTCGACGCCCTCCCCGACTGGTGGAGTGACGGACCATGCGTGTAGCCGCCATCGACTGCGGCACCAACTCCGTACGCCTGCTCATCGCCGACGTCGGCGAGAGCGAGCTGACGGACGTCGAGCGGCGGATGGAGATCGTCCGCCTGGGTGAGGGCGTCGACAGGACGGGCAGGCTCGCGCCTGACGCCCTGGCGCGCACGTTCAAGGCCATGCGCTCCTACCAGGAGCTGATCGAGCGGCACGGCGCCGCCGCCACCCGCGTGGTGGCCACCAGCGCGACGCGCGACGCGGCGAACCGGGACGAGTTCGTGGCGGGCGTGCGCGAGATCTTCGGCGTGGATCCCGAGGTGGTGTCGGGGGCCGAGGAGGCGGAGCTGTCGTTCACGGGCGCGACCAGGGGGCTGCTGCGCCTGTCGCCCGAGACGGAGGTGCCGCAGGGCCCGCTGCCGCCGTACCTGGTGGTGGACATCGGCGGCGGCTCCACCGAGTTCGTGGTCGGCGCCGAGCACGCGCAGGCGGCGCTGTCGGTGGACATCGGCTGCGTCCGCCTGACCGAGCGGCACCTGCGCGACGTGGGCGACCCGGCCCCCGCACAGGCCCTGGAGGCCGTGGTGGCCGACGTCGAGGCGGCGCTCGACCGGGTGGAGGCCGAGGTCCCGGTGCGCGATGCGCACACGCTCGTGGGCCTGGCCGGCTCGGTGACGACGATCGCGGGCATCGCGCTCGACCTGCCGGAATACGACTCCGAACGCATCCACCACTCGCGGATCTCGGCCGAGCAGGTGCACGAGGTGACGCGGCGGCTGCTGGCGATGACCCATGGTGAGCGCGCCGAGGTGCCGGTGATGCATCCGGGCAGGGTTGACGTGATTGGCGCGGGTGCGCTAATTCTTGACCGGATCGTCCGCCGTTTCGCGTTTTCCCAGGTCGTGGTGAGCGAACACGACATCCTCGACGGAATCGCGTGGTCTCTCGCCTCGGCCACCTGAAGAAATCCGGACATTTCCGATCTGCGGGTCGTGTTGAGGGCGCATTCAGTATTGTGATTAGGTAAAGGGGCATTACGGGGGCTTTGCCATATCGCTGTGCGCGAAAGGCGCCGGCGTGGCGACCGTTCCCGAGCGCGTCTCTTCCCTCACGGAATGGAGCACTCTCACATGATGTCTGTTGGGTTAGCACGTAGGGCGGCCGCGTTCGGCGCGTCGGCTGTGGTGCTGGCCGGCCTGTCCGCGGGTCTGATGTCCAGCCCCGCCCAGGCGGCTACCAAGGCGGCGCCCAAGGTCTCGGTGTCCGCGCCGAAGGCCACGCCGGGCGACTATGAAGGTTCCTGCCCGACCAAGGTCAACTTCTCGGCCCAGATCAAGGTGCCCGTCAAGGGCAAGACGGAGCTGGCGTACCGGTGGCTCCACGGCGACGGGTCCAAGAGCAAGGTCAGCGTGATCAAGCTCAAGGGCAAGGGCGTCAAGACGGTGACGGTCAAGCAGGCCATCACCTTCAAGGAGAACGTCAAGGGCTGGGAGGCCGTTCAGGTCCTCGGGCCGAAGAAGGTCACCTCCAAGAAGGGGTACTTCTCCGTCTCCTGCAAGAAGCCGCAGGATGATGTGCGTACGCATCTGGACGTGTCGGTTTCGGCTCGCGCTTGGGCCAGCCCCAGCTCGTACGCCGGCCGGTGCGACACCTACGGTGACAAGATCGACTTCACCGGTGTGATCAAGACCGACCGTCCCTCGTGGGTGCGGTACCGCTGGGTCCTCAACGGCGAAGTGGTCGACTACGGCAAGATCAAGGTCCGCGACGCGCGTAAGGTCGGCTTCGGCATCAACCCGCGTCACAGCCAGCGTGGCTGGGCGCAGCTTCAGGTGCTGAGCCCCGACTCCACGTCCTCGAACCGCGCCTACTACAAGGTCTGGTGCAAGGACGAGCGCAAGGACGACCACCGCGACGACCACAAGTCTCCTGAGGCGCCCGACACCAAGGTGTCCGCGTCCGCTTCGGTGACGAACAGCGCGAGCTGTGCACTCACCTCGACGGGCTCCATCACCTCGACGGGTGCGGGCAAGGTCCGCTACCAATGGTCGCTGAACGGCACTGCGGTCAAGAGTGGCGAGGTCTCTTTCGACGGCAAGGGAACGAAGTCCGTCGACGGCCTTTCCCTCACGCTGACCGGTGACGCGACCAAGGGCGGCACCGTGAAGCTCCTGGTCGTGGGTCCGGGCAACAGCGACGTCGCGAGCCAGTCCTACGCGGCGTGCGAGACTCCTGCCCCCTCGGAGTCCGCGTCGTCGTCGGCCGCCTGAGCGATGTGCAGTTGATCGACTGAACCGGATGGCTCCTTCGGGGCCATCCGGTTTCTTGTTGCCGCTATTACGCTTAGCACAGTAGTATGCTTAGCGTGGACAGTAGCCAACTCCTCAAAGGCGTCCTGGACCTGGCAGTCCTCGCCGTACTCAACGACAGGGACGGCTATGGCTACGACGTAGTCCGCAGGCTCAGGGAAGCCGGCCTGCAGGACGTCGGCGACGCCTCCGTCTACGGCACGCTGCGCCGCCTGTTCAAGGCAGGCGCCCTGACCTCATACGTGGTGCCCTCCGACGAGGGCCCGCACCGCAAGTACTACGGGCTCAACGACGTCGGCAGGGAGATGTACGCCGCCTCGGCCAAGACCTGGGCCGCCTTCTCGGCCACCATGGCAGCCCTGCTCAAGGAGGGACAATCATGACCCCCGCACAGTACGCGCAGGCCGTACGGGATGCTCTGTCCGATCATCCCGAGCGCGAGGAGTTGCTGGAGGACCTCGACGACCACCTGGCGGAGATCGCAGCGGAGGCGGAGTCGCCGCTGGAGGATCGGCTGGGGCCGCCCGGGGTGTACGCCGAGGAGCTGGCCTCCGCCTACGGGGAGCGGCCTGGGGGCGCCGGGAAGCGCCGCGTGGGGCCTCGCGGGTGGATCCTGGGGGTGCATGCCCGGCTGATGGGAAACGGGCCTTATAGGGGCTTCACGTGCTTCCTGCCGGAGTTGCGGCCGGGCTGGTGGGTCTTGCGGGGCTATGTGCTGGCCATGGTGCCGGTGTCCATGACGGGGGAGGCGGCGCTGGTGCCGATGACGCCGCCCGCGTGGGTCGTCGTCGCGGCCGGGATCTGGGCGTCGGTGTGGTTCGGGCGGCGTGGCAGGGGGTGGGTGGTCGCGTCGGCGGCGGTGGCGGCGAACGTGGTGGCGGCGCTGGCGTTGTTCGCGGGCATGGCGGAGGCGGGGCGGGTGACGGCGGCACCTGAGTCCTCGGTCGCCAGTCGCACGTCCGCATCCGAGGCGGCGCCGGAGTCGTTCGCTGTGAGCCGCACGCCCGCGCCGGAGTCGTTCGCTGTGAGCCGCACGCCCGCGCCGGAGTCCGGGCGCTGATCGGGCACCATCGGTGTCATGAGCTTCGTACCTCCTGGCACCGGCTGGCCCGACGACCCCGCGACCCCTGACACCCCGGTCGCGCTGGACCCCGCCGACGTCAGGCGGCTGGCCGCGGAGAGCTGGACCCTGGCGGAGCTGACGGCGCGGCAGTCGGTCTGCCGGGCGTGCCCGCGCCTGGTGGAGTGGCGCGAGGAGGTGGCCGAGGTGAAGCGGCGCATGTTCGCGGACGAGACGTACTGGGGCCGTCCCGTTCCCGGCTGGGGCGCGGAGGAACCGCGGATCCTGCTGGTGGGGCTGGCGCCGGCGGCGCACGGGGGCAACAGGACGGGGCGGATCTTCACGGGCGACCGCAGCGGCGACTGGCTGTTCGCCTCGCTGCACCGTTGCGGGCTGGCGGCGCAGGAGACGAGCACGTACGCGGGCGACGGGCAGGAACTGCTCGGCACGCGGGTGGTGGCGTCGGTGCGGTGCGCGCCGCCCGCGAACAAGCCGCTGCCGGAGGAGAAGGCCGCGTGCTTCCCGTGGATGGCGCGAGAGGTGAGCCTGGTGGCGCCGTACGTGCGGGTGGTCGTGGCGCTCGGCGGGTTCGCCTGGCAGGCGATGTGGCCGGCGCTCAGGGAGGCGGGGTACGCGCTGCCGCGCAGCCGCCCGCCGTTCGGTCACGGGGCGGAGGTCGAGGTCGCGTACGGCGAGCGGCCGGTGACGCTGATCGGCTGCTACCACCCGAGCCAGCAGAACACCTTCACCGGCCGCGTCACCGCCCACATGCTGGACGAGATCTTCGAAAGGGCCAGGTCACTGGCTGTGTGACGCGTCCCACCACGTCTGGATTGGCTTCGCCGACGGCGCTTGACGTAGGCTTGTGAATGCTTTCACAAGCACTCCACGAGGGATGGGGCCTCAGGATGAACCAGCACATCTTGATCGTCGGCGGCGGATACGTCGGCCTTTACACAGCGCTGCGGCTGCAGCGCAAGCTCCACCGTGAGCTGCGCGGCGGCGAAGCCCGCATCACGATCATCGACCCCCAGTCCTACATGACCTACCAGCCGTTCCTGCCGGAGGCGGCGGCGGGCAACCTGTCGCCGCGCCACATGGTGGCCCCGCTGCGCCGGGTGCTGCCCAAGGTGCACATCCTGAACGGCACGGTGACGAAGGTCGACCACGCCGGCCGCACCGTCACCTTCCAGCCCGCCGAGGGCGAGCCGCGGCAGGTGGCCTACGACGTGATCGTCATGGCGGCCGGCTCGATCTCGCGCACGCTGCCCATCCCCGGCCTGACCGACATCGGCATCGGGTTCAAGACCGTCGGCGAGGCCATCGCGCTGCGCAACCGGGTGCTGCACCTGCTCGACGTGGCCGAGTCCACCGACGATCCGGAGGTGCGGCGCAGGGCGCTGACGTTCGTGGTGGTCGGGGCCGGCTTCGCGGGCGTCGAGGCGCTGGCCGAGCTGGAGGACATGGCCAAGGACTCGACGCGCTACTACCGCAACATCAAGCCGTCCGACATCCGCTGGGTGCTGGTGGAGGCCACGAACCGGGTGCTGCCCGAGGTCGGCCCCGAGATGGGCAAGTGGACGCTGGAGCAGCTCCGCGAGCGCGGCATCGACGTCCGGCTCGACACCCGGCTGGAGTCCTGCGAGGGCGGGCACGTGGTGCTGTCGGACGGCGAGGAGTTCGACGCGGAGACGCTCGTGTGGACCGCCGGCGTCAAGCCCAGCCCCGTGGTGAACGACAGCGACCTGCCGCTGGACGAGCGCGGCCGGATCAAGGCCACGGCCATGCTCACCGTGGCGGGCACGCCCGGCGCCTTCACGGCCGGCGACGCCGCCGGGGTGCCGGACGTGACGAACCCCGGGCAGTACTGCGCGCCGAACGCCCAGCACGCGGTGCGCCAGGCCAAGGTGCTGGCCGACAACATCGTCCGCCACCTGCGTGGGCAGGAACTGGTCGAATACCGCCACAAGTATGTCGGATCGGTGGCCGGTCTCGGCCTGCATCAGGGCGTCGCCAATGTCTATGGCGTCAAGCTTCGCGGATTCCCTGCGTGGTTCATGCACCGGACTTACCATCTGTCGCGGGTGCCGACGCTGAACCGCAAGGTCCGTGTCGTCGTCGATTGGACCCTGGCCCTGTTCTTCAAGCGCGAGACGATCTCTCTGGGTGAGATGGAGCACCCGCGTGAGGGCTTCAGGGCCGCGGTGGCGACGACTCGCCGCTAGCCCAGGTACGGCAACGCCCCGGCGAACCTTTGCCGGGGCGTTCTCGGCGCCCCTGGTCGCAAGCGGAAGGGGTACCACGGGTGGGTCTTTCAGCGGTGACCGTGCTCGGCGTCGACCGGCCCGGCGTGATCGCCGCAGTCACCGGTTCGCTCGCCGACTGCGGGGCGAACATCCAGGACTCGACCATGACGTTGCTCGGCGGCCACGTCGCGATGATGCTGCTCGTCTCGGGCGAACTGGACTCCGCGGAGCTCATGAAGCGGCTGGGGGCGCCCGACCTGGTGGTGACGGCCTCGGCCATCGAGGCGCACCGGCACTTCTGCGCGGAGGGCGATGGCCTCGGCTATGTCCTGACCGTGCACGGCCCCGACCGGCCTGGCATCATCTCCGCCATCAGCGCGGTGCTCGCCGCGGACGGCGGCAACATCACCGGCATGAGCACCAGGCTCACCGGCCGCCTCTACGTGCTGATCGCCGACGTGGAGCTGCCCAAGCAGGTGGACGTGGCCGCGCTCATGCGCAGGCTGGCGGCCGTCGGCGCGACCCTCGACTCGGACATCACCTTCCGGCCTGTCGAACCGGACTTGCTGTGACCGGGCCAGGGGGTACGGCCCGCGAGGTGCTCGGCGCCCCGCACCCCCTCCTGTCCGCCGTGGCAGAGCCGGTGGACCCCACCGCCCCCGAAGTGGTCGCCGCCGCGGCCGATCTGCTGGCGACCCTGCGCCGCGCGCCCGCCACGACCGGGCTGGCGGCCCCCCAGATCGGCCTGAGCCTGCGGCTGATCGCCTTTGACGCCCGGCGCCACCCCCGGAGTAGGTCCTGGGCCGGAGAGCTCGTCGTGGCCAATCCACGGCTCGCCAGCGCGGCCCACTGGGACGACGGCCGCGAGGGGTGCGCGTCCATCACCGGACTCACCGCGGACGTACGCCGCGCGACGCGTATCACCGTACATGGGCATTTGCCAGGCACGGGCGAGGCCGTCACCATCGAAGCGGATGCCATCGAGGCTCGGTGCATTCAGCACCAACTCGACCATCTGGACGGTCTACTCTTCTTGGACAGAGTCCCGGGAGTGCTATCACTTCACCGCAGACTTCACACTTGTGACGCCTGATGCGAAGTTGTGCTCCTCGGAAGCATGGTCCGTTTCGTATGATTGCGGCGCCCCCGTAGCCCAATGGCAGAGGCAAACCCCTTAAAAGGGTTGACGTGCGGGTTCGAATCCCGCCGGGGGCACTTGCCAACTTATAGGCAATTTAGGTCTCTGACCTGGAGCTTTACCGCGACCGTCGGATGCCCCCTACCAGGGCACTCGCGGCCGATATCGAGTTGTTATGGAGTTGTCCTGTGATCGGACGCTCACTGCTGGTGAGAGCCGGGTCCCCCGATGCGTGGGCCGCCGTTCGCCCGCTCGAAAACTTTTCGTGCCATGACTGATATTGACAAGTCGCCGGTTTTCTTTCCGTGAATGGCTGACTACGCTTTACAACCGGGTTTTCGTCAGCGGAAAGGCCGGGCGCCCGGCGGAGGCGGTCCGGCGCGCTCCCATGGCCCTGCGGGACGAGCCGTGCGAAGATTTCCGTGTCGCCCGGTGACCTGGGGAACTCGGGGGCGGGCACGTTCGTTGTGATCGGAGCCGAAGTCCCGAATGAACATCGATCTGAGCGTCAGTTGACCAAGGTGCCGGCGAGCCCCGTAGGCTCAGCGGCACAGGAGGCAGCGATGGAGAGCAAGAACCCCGTATTCAGCAGGTCGCGGCAGCAGGCCGCGGCGGGCTGGGCCGGCCCCACCCCGTCCCCCGACCAGCTGCAGAACATGTACGACCAGCCGTCGTACGCACCACCGTCCCGGCCGGCGTACCGGACCATGACGCTTGACGACGTCGTGGTCCGAGGGTTCATGACCCTCGGGGCGCTCGTCCTGGCCGCCGCCGCGGCCTGGTACCTGAACGTCCCGCCCGCGGTGGCCATCGGCGCCGCCGTGGTCGCGCTGGTGCTGGGCCTGATCGCCTCCTTCACGATGAGCACCAACCCGGCGCTCATCCTGGGGTACGCGGTCGCCGAGGGTGTGTTCCTCGGCAAGATCAGCTCCGTTTTCGAGGGCATGGTCAGCGGCATCGTGATGCAGGCGGTGCTGGGCACCGCCTTCGCCTTCGGCGCGGTGCTGGCCGTCTACGCCCTGCGCATCGTCCGGGTGACACCCAAGCTGGTGAAGTTCGTGATCGCCGCGGCGATCGCGGCCGTCGGGCTCATGCTCGTCAACCTGCTCGTCGGCCTGTTCAACGAAGGCGTCGGTGTCGGCCTGCGCACCGACACCCCGCTCGGCTGGATCTTCAGCATCGCGATGATCCTGCTCGGCTGCTTCTTCCTCCTGCTCGACTTCGACTCGATCGAGCAGGGCGTCAAGCAGGGCGCCCCGGCCAAGTTCGCCTGGCAGTGCGCGTTCGGCCTCACGCTGAGCCTGGTGTGGATCTACCTGGAGGTGCTGCGCTTCGTCAGCTACTTCAGCAGTAGCGACTAGTTCAGGAGATCGCGACCCCGTCGCGACCCTGTCGCGACAGAGCTGTGACATCGGAGGGCCTCGCCGTTCAGGCGGGGCCCTCTCGCTCTGCGACCGAAAATCTACCTGCCGTCACAGAATGATGCCGGACTTGGGGCTTGCCATTCGCGTGTCCGTGTTGCAGTGTCGAGCAAAGGACCTTAATCCGCGGAGGTGCCCATGTCCTTGAACCACTCACCGGAGACGCAGACGAAGCTCATCGCAAGGGTCCCGACGATCACGGGACGCGAACTCCCCGAGTGGTTCCAAGCCATCGACAACGGCCCGAGCTTCCTACGGTGCGACGAGCGGGCCAACTGGCTTGCCGACGAGCACGGGCTGACCCACGGCTACGCCGCCGCCATCGTCCACGAGCACGAGCGGCACCGCCGTAACCGCATGGGCTTCATCTAAGCCCAACCATCCCCGCGCCCGTGCCCCAAGCGCGGGCGCGTCATCATGGGGTCATGGATCTCGACAAGGCACTCGGCTTTCTCCGCGACAATCACCGCGCGGTCCTGCTGACCAGGCATCGCGACGGGCGTCCGCAGATGTCCCCGATCACGGTGGGGGTGCAGGACGGTCGCGTGGTCATCAGCAGCAGGGAGACGGCGGCCAAGGTCCGCAACGCGCTGCGCGACCCCCAGGTGTCGCTGTGCGCGTTCACGGACGGGTTCTTCGGGGAGTGGATCCAGGTCGACGGCACGGCGGAGATCGTCCACCTGCCCGAGGCGATGGACCTGCTCGTGACCTACTACCGCGACATCTCGGGCGAGCACCCCGACTGGGACGAGTACCGCGACGCCATGGTCAGCGATCGTCGCGTCATCATGCGCATCACGCCGACCCGTGTGGGGCCCACCCGGCACGGGTAGCGAAGGTGCGGTGAGCCGCGGCGCGGACCCCGGCCGCGGCTCATCGCGCCACCTGTGTTGACGTCAGCTCAGGCGCTCGATGACCATCGCCATGCCCTGGCCGCCGCCCACGCACATCGTCTCCAGGCCGATGCTCTTGTCGTGGTGCTGCAGGCTGTTGATCAGCGTGGAGGTGATCCTGGCGCCGGTCATGCCGAACGGGTGCCCGAGCGCGATGGCGCCGCCGTTGACGTTCAGCCGGTCGAGGTCGATGCCCAGCTCCTTGTAGGAGGGGATCACCTGGGCCGCGAACGCCTCGTTGATCTCCACCAGGTCGATGTCGTCGATCGCCATCCCAGCCCTGGCCAGCGCCATCTTCGACGCCTCCACGGGGCCGAGCCCCATGATCTCGGGCGACAGGCCGGAGACGCCGGTGGAGACGATCCTGGCCAGCGGCGTGATGCCCAGCTCCGCCGCCTTGACGTCGCTCATCACCACGACCGCCGCCGCCCCGTCGTTCAGCGGGCAGCAGTTGCCCGCCGTGACGGTGCCGTCAGGGCGGAAGACCGGCTGCAGGGTGGAGACCTTCTCGTACGTGGTGCCCGCCCGCGGCCCGTCGTCCTTGGACGCCACGCTGCCGTCGGGCAGCGTCACCGGCGTGATGTCCTTCTGCCAGAAACCGTCGGCCAGCGCCTTCTCCGCCAGGTTCTGCGAGCGCACGCCGAACTCGTCCTGCTCCTGACGCGAGACGCCCTTGATCTGGGCCACGTTCTCGGCCGTCTGACCCATCGCGATGTAGACGTCGGGGACGGAGTCGTCCTCGCGCGGGTCGTGCCAGGTCTTGCCGCCCTCGGCGTAGCCCTTGGTGCGGTCCCTGGCCTCGAGGAAGAGCGGGTTGTGCGTCTCCGGCAGCGAGTCGGAGTTGCCCTTGGCGAAGCGCGAGACGGTCTCGACGCCCGCCGAGACGAAGACGTCGCCCTCGCCGGCCTTGATCGCGTGGAAGGCCATCCTCGTGGTCTGCAGCGAGGAGGAGCAGTAGCGGGTCACTGTGGTGCCGGGGACGTTGTCGAGCCCCAGCATCACCGCCACCACCCTGGCCATGTTGAAGCCCTGCTCACCGCCGGGCAGGCCGCAGCCCAGCATGATGTCCTCGATCGAGGCGGGGTCGAGCTGGGGCACCTTGGCCAGCGCCGCCTTGATCATTTGAACGGTCAGGTCGTCGGGGCGGATGTCCTTGAGCGAACCCTTGAAGGCTCGCCCGATGGGGGAACGCGCGGTTGCGACGATTACTGCCTCGGGCATGGCCCCTCCTTTGTCGGCGCTAATAGTAGAACTATATTCCAGTTCTTTGCGCAAGGCCCGGCACCCCCGGGGTTGGCGGGGTGCGTCGCCGTACCTCGGTGCGGTCCTTCGAGGGGGAGAGCGGGGGGCGTGCTGGGTGCGGCGGCGGCCCGAGCGCGCGGTGGCCTCGGGACGCCACACCCCGCAGCGTCGCGCGCGAGGCGGCGGTGGAGCGCGTGTGCGGCGGTGGCGGGATGCGGGGCTGCGGGCGGTGGCGGGATGCGGGCGCGGAGCGGTCAAGCGGGGCGCGTGCGGGCGCTGGCGGGGCGCGGGCGCGGCGCGGTCAGGGGGCGCGCGAGGGGGTGGCGGGCGCGGGGCGTTCAGGTGGCGCGCCCGCCGGGGGTGCCGGGGTGCGGGCGCGGCGCGGTTGGGTGGCGCGCCTGCCGGACGTGGTGCGACCGGCTTACCCGTACATCCCCGGCGCCGTGGCCGTGTGGTCGTTGATGGCGTGCAGGCCGCCCTTCTCGTCCCGCCACAGCCGCCACCCGTCCTGGCTGCCGGTGAACCACGGCGGCGGCACCGACACGGGCGAGACCCGCTTGCCGGTGCCCAGCTCGTACTCACAGAGGGCGGCAGTCGAGTAAAAGCCGGGCGGCTGCCCGCGCAGCGGCAGCGGCTTGGGGTCGGTGACGCAGAAGGACCAGCCGCGCTCCTCCTCCACCGGCACCGACCGCCCCGAGGGGACGTCGAAGGCCGTGCCCTTGGCGTTGTGCTTGAGGAAGCCGAGCTTGTCCATGCGGTCGGGGAAGGCCAGCCACCAGCCGGAGCCGGGCACGTCGGCGGAGCTGATCTGGCCGACCACGCGCCCGGTGGCCGGGTCGAGGCGGGCGAACCCGCCGTAGACGCCCTGCTGGTCGACCGGCCGGACGACGGGGGCGAAGCCGGGGTTGCCGCTCGGGTAGACGCGTACGACCGAGGGCCGCATCCAGTTGATCGTCCCGTCGGCGACCCCCACGGAGAACAGCCCGAAGGTGGAGACCTTCTTGGTGCGCGGGTTCGTGTACGGCGCGACATACCCCACCAGATCGCCGCCCGACGCGCCGAACGCCCACCCGCCCGACAGGTCGGTGCCGGGCCCGAGCGCCTGCTCGATGGGCTGCTGCCACTGCAGCTTGCCGGTCTTGGCCTCGTACGACTCGATCATGGGGTTGGCGGCCATCCTGAGCAGCACGACCCGGCTCTGGTCCGACCACTCCACCTCGGAGATGCCGGGCAGTTGCCACAACTGCCTGCCGGTCATGGGGTCGAGCACCACCATGCGAGCCTTGGCCAGGGCGGTGTGCTCGGACAGGCAGACGTACGGCCCGCAGCGCTGGGGCCCGAACGTGGAGTGGATCGGCCGCGTCCACTTCTGCGCCCCCGAGCGGGCGTCGCGGGCGATGAGCGTGGCGTTCCAGCGGCCCTTCCTGCCCGGGTCGAGCGCGACGACCACGCTCTGCTTGGCGGGGGTCTCGACGATCGCGGGGGCGGAGACGCCCATGCCGGGCAGGCGGCCGGCCATGGCGGCGGGGTGGGCCCAGAGCCGCTTGCCGTCGCGCAGGCCGACGGCGACGGTCTCCAGGGCGCCGTCGGGCTTCATGGCGGTGACGGCGACGACCCCGCCGGCGACCGCCGTCCGGCTGACGGCGTTGACCTGGGCGTTGTGCCAGGTCGGGAACTTCGAGGTGGCCGCGTCGCTGCCGGAGCAGGCGGTGGCGGCGAGGGTTCCGGCGAGAGCGATGGACGTTTTCCAGAGGGGCCGGAGCACGGGCAATTCACTCCAAAGAGAATGGGGGAGTGACGGCTCCGGCGCGGAGAGTGACCGGTTCGAGGCGTGCGGCCGTCAGGTGTCGTTGACTGCCTCGCCGAGTCGGCGGCGGAACAACGTCGCCCACTTCCCGTGCAGGCCCGTCGCCCGCCCGTCGACCCGGGTCGCGGTGACCTCGGTGCCGGGCTCCTCCGCGGCCGTAGCCGCCGCGAGGTAGATCGGTTGCAGAGCTTCGTCGCGTGCGGGCCGCGGCTCAGGCCACAGCCCCAACGCAGCGCACACTGACGGTAGCACCGCGTAAGCGGCCTGCGCGTAACCTCGGTCAGATGGATGGAAACGATCCGGTCCGAACATTTCTGCCGGATTTGTATCGAACTCCGGGCCCAGGACGTCGGCGAACGCCACCGTACGGCCGCCCGCGTCCACCACCGCCACCGTCTGCGCCGCCGCGAGCTGACGGCTCCACCGCCGCGTCACCCAGCGCAGCGGCTGCGCGATGGGCCGCACCGTGCCGAGGTCGGGGCAGGTGCCCACGATCACCTCGACGCCGGCGTCCCGCAGCCGCCGCACGGCCTTGGTCAGATGCCGTACGGCGATCGCGGGCGGCGTCTGCGTGATGATGTCGTTGGCCCCCACGAAGATCACCGTGACGTCGGGCCGCATGGCGAGGGCCACGTCCACCTGCTCGTCCAGCTCCGCCGAGGGCGCGCCGGACTTGCCCGCCACCACCAGGCGCACCGGCCGCTCGGCGACGGCGGCCAGGCCGTTGGCCAGCAGCACGGCGGGGGTCTTGGCGGGGTCGGTGACGCCCAGGCCCACGGAGGTGGAGTCGCCCAGCATGGCCATCTTGATCGGCTCCGCGGCGAACTCGCCGTACACGCCGTCGGAGGGCGGCCCGTCCAGGCCGTGTGGCTGGCCGATCGCCTTGCGGGCGAGCAGTCCCTCCGCGATCAGCAGGCCGTAGGCCGTGGCTCCCAGAGCCGTCAGCCCGCCGCCTCCGAGTGCCGCCGCTGTCGCGATCCTCCGCGCCGCGCGCGCCATACCAGCTGCCCAGACCACGTACGTGCCTCCTCGGTCCAACTCGGCGGTAGCGTTTCTCCTAGTAACTAGCCGAGGGCCTGCCACCCCCACTGGATCTCGGCCGTTGGCAAGCTGACCAAGCTTCGGTGAAGAAGGTGAAAACCTCGGTGCGCGTTTACGATTCCCTCGTCGACCTCATGGGGAACACTCCGCTCGTCCGGCTGCACAAAGTCAACGCGGGAGTGTCTGGCCAGTTGCTGGCCAAGGTCGAGTACTTCAACCCGGGCGGATCGGTCAAAGACCGCATCGCGGTTCGCATGATCGAGGCCGCGGAGAAATCCGGCGAGCTGCGTCCCGGTGGCGTGATCGTCGAGCCGACCTCCGGCAACACCGGGGTGGGGCTGGCCATCGTGGCCCAGCGGAAGGGCTACCGATGCCTGTTCGTGGTGCCCGACAAGGTGGCCCAGGACAAGATCGCGGTGCTGCGGGCGTACGGGGCCGAGGTCGTGGTCTGCCCGACCGCCGTCTCGCCCGACCACCCCGACTCCTACTACTCGGTCTCCGACCGGCTGGCCCGCGAGGTGCCCGGCGCCTGGAAGCCCGACCAGTACTCCAACGTCAACAACCCCGACTCCCACTACCACTCCACCGGCCCCGAGCTGTGGGAGCAGACCGACGGCAGGATCACGCACTTCGTGGCGGGCATCGGCACCGGCGGCACGATCAGCGGCACCGGGCGCTACCTCAAGGAGGTCTCCGGCGGGCGCGTGCGGATCATCGGGGCCGACCCCGAGGGCTCGGTCTACTCCGGCGGGTCCGGCCGCCCGTACCTCGTGGAAGGGGTCGGCGAGGACATCTGGCCGGCCACGTACGACACCGAGATCTGCGACGAGATCATCGCGGTGTCCGACAAGGACTCCTTCAACATGACGCGCCGCCTGGCGCGCGAGGAGGGGCTGCTGGTCGGCGGGTCGTGCGGGATGGCGGTCGTGGCGGCGCTGCAGGTCGCGGCCAAGGCGGCGCCCGAGGACCTGGTGGTCGTGCTGCTGCCCGACGGCGGGCGCGGCTACCTGTCGAAGATCTTCAACGACGACTGGATGGCCGACTACGGCTTCCTGACCACCGGCACCGACGAGGGGCTGGTCGGCGACGTGCTGGCGCGCAAGGGGCCCGGGCTGCCGGAGTTCGTGCACGCGCATCCGCACGAGTCGGTCGGCACGGCCATCGCGATCATGCGCGAGTACTCGGTGTCCCAGCTTCCCGTCATGAAGGAGGAGCCGCCGGTCATGGCGGCCGAGGTGATCGGCTCCATCGTCGAGCGCGACCTCCTCGAAGCCCTCTACCACGGCAGGCTCTCCTCCGACGATCCGATCTCCGATCACATGTCCGCGCCGCTACCCACGATCGGCAATGGTGAACCTGTGGCGCGTGCGGTGGAAGCGCTGGAGAAGGCGGATGCGGCGGTTGTGCTGGAAGACGGCAAGCCCGCCGGGCTGATCACCCGGCAGGACCTGCTCGCCTTCCTCGCCAACCACTAAGGCTTCTTGACGCTCTCGATCACGGTGCCGAGGCCCTCGCCGCCCCGGCCCTCGGCGTCCGCGCGCTCGAAGAGCCGCAGCAGCGCCTCAGGCACCGTGGTCTCCACCCCCGCCGCCGCCAGCGCCTCCACCGCGTGGCCGAGGCCGACGGCCTGCATGTGCAGCGAGTTCTCCCCACCCGGGTGGACGCCCGCCGCCGTCTCCTCCGCGAGGATCTTGGCGTAGCCCATCGGCCCGTCACCGCCGAGCTGGGTGAACAACTCCCGCGCGAACGGCAGGAACTCCAGCGGGGACACCCCAGCCGTGCCCAGCAGGGCCATCGCGTGCATGTGGCTGGTCAGGCTGGACCAGAAGATCAGCAGCAGCGACTGGTAGTACAGCATCGCCAGCCCGGGATCCGTCCCCACGTAGGTGACCCCGCCGAGCGCCTCCAGCGTCGCCCTGTGCCGGTCCAGCACGTCCTCCGGGCCGCTGTAGAAGCTGTACGCGCCCGGCTGCCCGATCCCGGGCGGCGGCACCATGATGCCCGCCGTGATCAGCGTGCCGCCGCGCTCCGCCACCCACCGCGCCGCCTCGCGCAGCTCGTCGGGCGCGCCGGAGCTGAGGTTGACCACCACCTTCCCGTCCAGCCCCGCGTCGCCGAGGCTGTCGTACATGGCCTGGTAGCTGATCTGGCTGACCACCAGGAGATCGCCGTCCGCGGCCGACGCCGCCCGCCCCGCACCCTGGGCGACCAGCGGGTCTGCCTTGCTCGCCGTACGGTTCCACACCTTGACCCGATGCCCCGCGGCCAGGAACGTCTCCGCCATCTTCGCGCCCATCGGGCCGAGCCCCACAACTGTCACTTCGCTCATGTGCTCCAGCCTCGGGCGGGGCGCTTCGGAAATCCTTCGGGTCCGCTGCGGGTTGCTCCTGGTGTGGTGCTTATCGGGGTGCTCGGGCCGCTGGAGGTCCGTACGGACGACGGCTCGCCCGTACGGGTGGCCGAGGCCAAGGTGCGGGCCCTGCTGGCCGCGCTGCTCGCGTACGGCGGCGGGCCCGTCTCCGCCGACCGGCTGATCGACGACCTGTGGGGGCGGCCGACCCCGCTCGGCACCCTCCAGGCCCGCGTCTCCCAGCTCCGCCGCGCGCTCGGCGGGCCCGGCACGATCCTGCTCGAACCGGCCGGATACCGGCTGGCGGGCTTCGACAGCGACGCCGGGCGGTTCCGCGCGCTCGTCGCCCGGCGGTCCCCCGACCCCGTCGTGCGGGCGGCCGAGCTGGAGGAGGCGCTCGGGCTGTGGCGCGGAGCCGCCTACGCCGACTTCACCGGCTTCGGCTTCGCCCGCGCCGAAGCCGACCGGCTCTGCGACCTGCGGCTGTCGGCGCTGGAGGAGCAGGCCGAGGTGCGGCTCGCGCTGGGCGAGCCCGTGGAGCTGGGTGACCTGGTGGCGCGGCATCCGCTGCGCGAACGGCTCGTGGCCGCGCACATGACGGCGCTGTACCGGGGCGGGCGGCAGGGGGAGGCGCTGGCGGCGTACCAGGGGCTGCGGGAGCGGCTGGCCGAGGAGCTGGGAGTGGATCCCGCGCCCGAGACGGCTTCCTTGTACGAGGCGCTGCTGCGGCAGGAGCCTGGGCTCGGGCCGCCCGCCGCGCCGCCCACCAACCTGCCCGCGCCTGTGACCTCGTTGATCGGGCGGGAGGGCGAGCTGGCCGGGGTTCGTGCTGAGCTGGGCGGGGCGCGACTGGTGACGCTCACGGGGCCGGGCGGCGTGGGCAAGACGCGGCTCGCGCTGGCAGCCGCCGCCGAGGTGGCGCGCGGCTTCTCGGATGGCGGGGTGGCGCGCGGCTCTGAGAGTGGGGCGGCGGGGGATGGGGTGTGGCTGGTCGAGCTGGCCGGGGCGGTGGATCCGGCGGAGGCGGTGGCGGCCGTGCTCGGGGTGCGCGACGACGCGACCGTCCCGCTGCCGGACCGGCTGGCCGGGGTGGTGGCGGGCAAGCGCGTGCTGCTCGTGCTCGACAACTGCGAGCACCTGGTCCGCGCGGTGGCCACGCTGGTGTCGGGCCTGCTGCGGGCCGCTCCAGGGCTGCGCGTGCTGGCCACCAGCCAGGAGCCGCTGGGGGTGACGGGCGAGCGCGTACGGGTGGTGCCGCCGCTGCCCGAGCCCGAGGCCGTCCGGCTGTTCACGGCCCGCGCGAACGTCGAGCCCAGCGAGACGGTGGCCACCATCTGCCGGCGGCTCGACGGCATCCCCCTGGCGTTGGAGCTGGCCGCCACCCGGGTGCGGGCGCTCGGCGTGGAGGAGCTGGCCGACCGGCTCGACGACCGTTTCCGGCTGCTCAGCGCCGGGATGCGGGACGCCCCCGCACGGCAGCGCACGCTCCGGGCGATGATCGACTGGAGCTGGGAGCTGCTGCCGGACGAGGAACGGGTGGTGCTGCGGCGGCTGGCCGTGCACGCCGGCGGCTGCACGCTGGAGGCGGCGGAGGAGATCTGCGCCGAGCCGGGGCTGGACGTGCTCGACCTGCTGGCCCGGCTGGTGGACCGGTCGCTGGTGGTACGGGTGCCGTCAGGGGGCGGGTCGCAGCGGTACCGGCTGCTGGAGTCGGTGGCCGCGTACTGCCAGGAGCGGCTGGCCGAGGCCGGGGAGCGTGGGCTGGTCGAGGAGCGGCACGCGCGGTACTACACGGCGCTGGCCGAGCGTGCCGAGGTGAAGGGGCCACGGCAGCGGGAGTGGCTGGCCCGGCTCGACGCGGAGAGCGCCAACCTGCGGCTCGCGTTGACGGGGCCGGAGCCGTTGCGGCTGGTCAACGCGTTGAGCTGGTACTGGATCCTGCGGGGACGGCTGCGGGAGGCCAGGCGCGCCCTGCGCGGCGCTCTCGGTGGCCAACTGGGGACGGCAGGTGAGGCGGCCGGGGTGTCGGTGGCTGGAGGCGAGGCTGCCAGGGCGTCCGTCTGGCTGGCGGCCGTTGAGCTGCTGATCGGCGGGCCCGCGACGCCGGTGCGCAGGGACGAGCTGGACCCGGCAGGGGCGGCGCTGGCCGATTGGCTGCTGAGCCACGTGCGCTGGGCGTACGGCGACCGGCGGGCGCACGAGGCGGCGGCGGATCGGGCGCTGGCGGCGTTCGAGGCGCTGGGCGACCGGTGGGGTGTTGCGGCGGCCCTGTGCCTGCGGGCCAAGCTGGCCGTCGGGCGCGGCGACCTGGCGGCGATGGAACGCGACGGGGAGCGGGGGCTGGCGCTGTTCAGGGAGCTGGGCGACGGGTGGGGGCAGATCGAGGCCATGGACGTGCTGGACCGGGTGGCCGAGGTGCGCGGCGACTACGCGAGGTGCGGGCGGCTGCGGGAGGAGGGGCTGCGGCTGGCCGAGGAGCTGGGGTTCGAGGTGTCGTTCAAGCTGGCTGCCCTGGGCCGGATCGCGCTGCTCAGCGGGGACTATGAGCTGGCCGACGACTATCACGAGCGGGCCAGGGTGGTGGCGGTCGAGCAGTCGTCCATGCCCGCCGAGGAGAACGCGCTCCTCGGGCTGGCCATGAGCGCCCGGCGGCGGGGGCGGTTCGAGGAGGCGGAGTCGTACCTGCTGCCGGTGCTGGAGTGGCTGCGGCAGGTGCGGGGGACGCCCGGGATCGCGTTCATCATGGCGGAGCTGGGCTTCGCCGCCGAGCAGCGCGGCGACGCGGAGGCGGCGCTGGCCCGGCACCGCGAGGGGTACGCCGCCGCGCGGGCCAGCGGCGATCCCCGGGCGGTGGCGCTGGCGCTGGAGGGGCTGGCCGGGGCCCTGTCGTTGTGCGGCGGGGAGTGGCCGGTCGAGGCGGGGCGGCTGCTGGGGGCGGCGACGGCGCTGCGGCGGTCGGTGGGGGCGCCGCTGCCGCCGGGCGAGCGCCTGGACGTGGAACGGGCCTCGGGGCGGCTGCGGGCGGCGCTCGGGGAGGAGCGCTTCGAGCGGGCGCTGACCTCGGGAGACGACGCCCTCAACCGAGTGCTGGCCTCGGGGGAGGACGCCCTCGGACGTGCACTGGCCTCAGGGGAGGACGCGCTCGGACGGGCGCTGGCGGGCTGGCAGGGGGCGGCGGGGTCAGGGAAGCGGGAACTCGGCGATCACTTCCCAGGCGCCCTGGTCGGACGGGCCCGCGTAGAGCCGGCCGCCCAGCGCCTCCACCCGCTCGGCCATCCCGACCAGCCCGAACCCGCCGCCGAGCCGCGACACCCGCGGATCTGACCCCGACCCGTAGTTGCGCACCCGCAGCACCACCACCCGCTCGTGACGCCGCAGGTCGGCCTCCACCCAGGCCGTGCGGGCGGCGTGCTTGCGGATGTTCGTCAGCGCCTCCTGCAGCACCCGATGCAGGGTGGTCATGACCTCGGGCGGCAGTGTGCGGTCGTCGAGCCCGGCGCCGATCTCGAACGCCACCTTGGGCCCGTCAGCCGAGAACCGGTCGGCCAGCATCCGCAGGTCGGCGAGCGTGGTGCCGGGTCTGCGGTCGGCGTCGTCCTCGGTGCGCAGCACGGCGACCATGCGCCGCATCGAGGTCAGCGCCTCGGACCCGGCGGTCGCGATCGCGTCCAGCGCGGGGGCCACCGCGTCGGGTCTGGTCTCGGCGACCGTGCGGGCGGCCTGGGCCTGCACGACGATGCCGGTGATGTGGTGGGCGACCAGGTCGTGCAGCTCCCTGGCCAGCTCCAGGCGCTCCGCCCGACGTACGGAGTGGACGGCCTCCGTACGGCGTTCTTGCTGGAAGCGCAGGTAGCCGCCGATCCCGGCGGCCGTGGACCAGCCCGCGAACAGCAGGAACGCCGACGCCAGCCCCGAGCTCTGGTAGTCGCGCGCGCTCGCCTCGGTCATCAGCACGACCAGGGCCACGCAGGCCAGCACGGCCGCCCGCCGTACCGGTTCGATGTGCCGCAGCACCCCGATGGTCAGGACGAGCAGCGAGCCCGTCTCCGCGATGCCGGGCGCGGCCTGGAAGCCGATGCCGCCGATCAGCAGCGAGGTGCCGAGCGACAGGACCAGCATCAGGCCGAACCCCTCGATCCGGTACCTGCGCCGCAGCGCCACGGCCACGATGCCGCACACGCTGCAGGCCAGCACGAGCCACTGGAAGCCGCTGACGACCGCGGCGAGCAGAAGGTCGAGCATCAGGAGCATGGCCAGCCAGCCGTACATCGCGATCTCGCTCAGCCGGCGTAGCCAGTACAGGATGCGCTTCGAGTCCCCCACGGCGTCGAGCCTAAGCCGCAAGTCGGACATGTCGTATCAACCGTTCGGCCGAGTGGGCCCGGCGGAGACCAGCCCTTCAGCGGAGGCGGCGGGCGGGCGGTGCACCGATGCTGGATGTGTCGGAAGGGGAGAGACATGGTTGCCATCGGGTTCGCGCTGCTGGGGGTCGGGCTGGTCGTGGGGGTGCTGCTCGCGCTCGCCGACCCGGTGCTGCTCTCCCGGATCAACGGGGAGCGGGCCGAGGGCGGCAGCGGCCGGTTCGTCCAGGCGGACGTGGTACGGCTCCCGCCCCGGTCAGGCGGGGACCGTCAGGAGCCCAGGGCGGCCTGATCGACCCGGCTCGCGCGGGCATGGAGCGCGAGCTGAGCACGGGGGTTTCGTGGGGACGGGCTCCCGTGCGCGGCCCGCGACCCGGTGGGGACCGGATCGCGGGCCGTCCGCCTTCGTACGGCCTGTGGATCGTGGGCCGGCCGCGCGAATACGGCCTGTAACGTGGCCTGTATGAGCAACGGTTTTGAGACGCTGGCCATCCACGCAGGTCAGGAGCCCGACCCGCTGACAGGCGCGGTCGTGCCACCGATCTACGCCACGTCCACCTACAAGCAGGACGGCGTGGGCGGCCTGCGTTCCGGATATGAGTACAGCCGCTCGGCGAACCCCACCAGGACCGCGCTCGAGTCCGCGCTGGCCGCCGTGGAGGGCGGGGCGCGGGGGCTGGCGTTCGCGTCGGGGCTGGCCGCCGAGGACACGCTGCTGCGTACGGTGTGCAAGCCGCAGGACCACGTGATCATCCCGAACGACGCGTACGGCGGCACCTACCGGCTGTTCGCCAAGGTGCACGAGCGCTGGGGCCTGCACTACGACCCCGTCCCGCTGCACGACCTCGACGCCGTGGCCGCCGCCATGACGCAGAAGACCAAGGTCGTCTGGGTCGAGACGCCCACCAACCCGCTGCTCGGCATCGCCGACATCGCGGCGCTGGCGCAGCTCGCCCACGACAACGGGTCGCTGCTGGTCGTCGACAACACGTTCGCCTCGCCGTACCTGCAGCAGCCGCTCGCCCTGGGCGCCGACGTGGTCGTGCACTCCACCACCAAGTACGTCGGCGGGCACTCCGACGTGGTGGGCGGCGCGCTGGTGGCCGCCGACGCCGGGCTCGGCGAGGAGCTGACCTACCACCAGAACGCGATGGGCGCGGTGGCCGGGCCGTTCGACGCGTGGCTGACGCTGCGGGGGCTCAAGACGCTCGGCGTACGCATGGACCGGCACTGCGACAACGCCGAGCGCGTCGTCGACCTGCTGCTCGCCCACCCGCGCGTGACCGAGGTGCTCTACCCGGGCCTGCCCGACCACGCGGGGCACGAGGTGGCGGCCAAGCAGATGCGCAGGTTCGGCGGCATGGTGTCGTTCCGCGTGGCCGGGGGCGAGGCGGAGGCCGTCGCGGTGTGCGACAGGGCCGAGCTGTTCACGCTGGGCGAGTCGCTCGGCGGGGTCGAGTCGCTGATCGAGCACCCGGGCAGGATGACGCACGCCTCGGCGGCGGGATCACCCCTGGAGGTGCCCGCCGACCTGGTGCGGCTCTCGGTCGGCATCGAGACCGTCGACGACCTGCTGGCCGACCTCACCCAGGCGTTGGGCTGATCGTCACTCGGGCACTGGGCTGATCGTCACTCGGGAACGACCATCAGGAACAGGATCACCAGCCAGATCACGGACAACAGCCCGCTGATCGCGGCGATCCGCCCGTTCTGCACCTTGGCGTCGTCGTCGGCGCTCTCGCTGGAGAGCGCCTGGACGGCGGTGCGCAGATCACGGTCGATGATCACGAGCAGGACGGCGGCCACGATGAACAGCGTCATCGACGCCGTCATGTACCACCGCCCCAGCAACCCGCCACCGAGCACGATGCCGAGCACCAGCCCGAACACGAACACACCCAGGCTCCCGAGGCTGTAAATCCTCGTGATGCGCTGGATGAACTGCAGCGCGGGCACGTTCTTGGTGCGGATGGCGCGCGGCGCGGACATCGTCGCGGCCGTCACCGGACCGATCGTGAAGATCGCGAACCCGATGTGCAGCCAGAGAAGCAGGGACGGCATGGCAGAGAGACTAGTCCCCGACGATCTCGGCAGGGGACTCGACACTCTCTTTGCCGTCCGCAGAACAGCGCATGCAAAGCTCCGTGGTCGTCACCGCGACGACCATCAGCACGATGAGGAGAACCGCGGCAATCATGGTCACCCCTCCTTCCCCGTGTCGGACGTAAATATCGTCCGTAATGACTAGACGGACGTGCAACGGAATAAGTTCGTCGCGGGTATCGTTTCTTGTCGCCGTTTTTTCCTTACCGTCTGGGCACAAGGGGGTGCCGTCCGTGGCCATCAGGCACGTCGAGCCGTACACCGACGAGTGGCTGCAGCAGCCGATCAGCTACGTCCAGCAGGTCGTCGGCCTGCTCGGGGCTGAGGTCGCGGATTGGTGGGAAGGCCCGTGCGATCCCAGGGACGCCACGCTGCGGCTCGCCGACGACACCGCGCTGGTGTGGGACGAGGAGAGCGGCTGGCGGCTGGGCACCTTCGTCTCCGGCGACCGCGGCCGGCACACGGAGCTGACCGGCGTCCGCTACCTGGGGCACGGCCTGCTTCCCCGGCCGGAACGCGTGCCGACTGCGCTGCGCGACGCCCAGGCGGGGGTGGGGGCCAGCTCGGCGTGGCGGCCCTGCTACCGGTCGCACCGGAACTGCCGTGATGGGTTCGACGTGGCTCTGGACTTTTACGCTCTCGCTTAACTGCATGGGCCTGCGCGGAGACGCTTCGCGCGGGGCGGCTCCGGGCTGCTCCTACGGGGGAGCCGAGCTCCCCCGGGCCCCCTTGCCGGGGGCCTTCCGACCCCCGGACCCCCGAGACTTGGCCGGGTTCCGGATGGTTCAGCCTTGAGGCAGCCGACGCGGTGAAGTGAGGCTCCGCCGGCAGGTGGGAGCTTGAGGAAGGCTTCTTGGCGCGAACCAGGCTGTCGGCACGCTCGACCGGGGGCGACCCGGTTCGTGGCCTCTTGGAGCCGCGATCTGCGAGGAGTCACCGCGACGCGGAAGAAAGTCGAGCGCATCGGTTACGGCTCCGGCGTGACGTGTTCGCGGTGGCGCGAGAGGGGCTGCGCGATGCGCGACCTGGTCATGCTGGAGCGCCACCGCCTGAGGTCTCCCCCGCTGCCACGAAGCATGCTACGAACGCCAGCAGCAGGGCGCGAGGACGTCTACCCGGAGGTCGCCGACCAGGTCACGCGGCGGCGGCGTCGAGGACGGCCTTCAGCGAGGCTTCCAGGATGTCCAGGCCGGTGTGCAGCTCGTCCTCGCTGATCGTGAGCGGCGGAGCGATGCGGAAGATGCCGCCCATCCCGGGAAGCTGCACGATGTTCATGTGCAGGCCCCGTTCCAGACAGGCCGCGGTGACCGCCTGCCCCAGCGCGTCCGCCGGAGCCTTGGTGTGCTTGTCCCGCACCAGTTCGAGCCCCTGCAGCAGGCCTCGCCCGCGGATGTCGCCGACGGTCTCGTAGCCGTCGCGCAGGGACAGGAGGCGGGTGGTGAGCTCGTCGCCGAGGAGGGCGGCGCGTTCGACGAGGTGGTCGCGTTCGATGACGTCGAGGACGGTCAGGCCGACGGCGGCGGCGAGCGGGTCGGAGACGTGGGTGGTGTAGAAGAGGAAGCCGCGCTCGTGGCAGGTCTGCTCGATGGCGGTGGTGGTGACGACGGCGGCGACGGGGAGCCCGGCGCCGAGGGTTTTCGAGAGGGTGAGGAGGTCGGGGGTGACGCCGTCGCGTTCGAACGCGTACATGGTGCCGGTGCGGCCGAGGCCGGTCTGCGCCTCGTCCAGGATGAGCAGCATGCCGCGTTCGCCGCACAGCTCCTTGAGGCGGCGCAGGTAGCCGGGGGGAAGGTCGAGGATGCCGCCCGACGACAGGATGGGCTCGATGAGGCAGGCGGCGAGGCTGCCGGACGACTGCTGGTCCACCAGGGCGAAGCCGTAGGCCAGCTCGCTCTCCCAGTCGTGGGAGCCGTCGGGGGAGCGGAACGGCGAGCGGTAGGCGTTCGGGGCGGGCAGCGCGAGGTTGCCTGGCGTCGGCGGGCCGTAGCCGCGCCGGCCGGCCGAGAACGTGGCGGAGGCCGCCCCCTGGGTCATGCCGTGCCAGGAACGGTCGAAGGAGACGATCTCGTAGCGGCCGGTGGCGAGCTTGGCCATTTTGATCGCGGCCTCGTTCGCCTCGGCGCCCGTGGTGAGCAGCAGCATCTTGCTCAGCGAAGGGGACAGGGACGCGGTCAGCCTGTCGGCGAGCCGCAGGAGCGGGGTGCTGAGCATGCCGCTGTAGAGGTGGTCCAGCGACGCCACGGCGGACGAGACCGTGGCCACGATGTCCGGGTGGGCGTGGCCGAGGATGGCGCTCATCTGGCCGGAGGTGAAGTCGAGTATCGGGGTGCCGTCGCGGTCGTAGAGGTACGCGCCGGAGGCACGTTCGATGAGACGCGGGGTGAAGCCGGTGCCGTAGCGGACCAGAAGGCGGTCCGCCTCGTCGAGGAACGTGCTGTCCATCGCCATTCTCCTCGTGCGGGTCAGGTCAGATCGGGCCAGGGGGCGGGCGGGGCCGAGGCGAAGAAGCGGAGCAGGCCCAGGAGCCGGCCGGCCGGAGGGGCGCTCCAGTGGCGTTCGCCGGGGCGGGGGACGGGGTCCGGCAGGCGTCCGAGCGCCCAGATGAGATGGAACCACAGGATGCGGGCCTCCCAGGAGGGTGTGGCCGTTTCGCCGGATTCGCGGCGGTAGCCGTCGAGTACGGCCGGGACGCCGTCGAGCGGGATCTTGGCGAAGTCGACGGCGGGGTCCGCCCACTGGGCGTCGCCCCAGTCCACGATGCCGCTGAGGGTGGCCGTGCCCGGGGAGACGAGGATGTTCTGCGGGGAGACGTCGCCGTGCACCAGGACCGGGGGCGGCGGGTCGGCGGGCAGGTGTGCGCGGAGCCGGTCGAACCAGCCGGTGAGCCAGCGGGCGGTTGCCGCGTCGATCCAGCCCGCGGTGCGGAGGTGCTCGGTGAGCGCCTGGGGGTCCGTGGTGGTGTCCTCCACGGGTACGGCGGGGAGGGGTGGCGCGGTGGCCGGGGAGAGCCGGTGCAGTTTGGCCAGCTCGCGGCCGACCTGGCGCAGGACGCCGGCGGGCGGCGTGCCGTGGGCGAGGTCGGTGCCCGGCAGGCGGGTGAGCACCATGTAGGGCACGTCCACGAGCGAGCGGGTGTCGTCGAAGGCGACCAGCTCCGGCGTCCGCACGCCCGCGCGCAGGGCGGCGGGGATGACGGCGGCCTCCTTGACCAGGTCGGGGAGGAACCGCTCCGCGCGGGGGACGCGCAGGACCAGGTCGTCGCCCAGCAGGAAGACGTGGTTGGCCACCCCCGCGGGGAGCGGGCGCACCTGGGCGGCGGCGACTCCGTGGCGGGCGGCGATGGCGGCCAGGGCCTGGTGATCGACCATGATCGGCCATGCTCGCACGCGGGTCGGGAGCCGTCCCGCCCTTTTCCGGCGGTTACTTGCTGCTGCGGAGGGCCGCCCGTACGGCGGTGTAGATGACCAGCCAGAGAATCGCCAGGGAGATGAGGTAGGTGATTATTTCCGGAAGACCGAGATTCATGATCCCATCTTAGGGCGGATCGCTTGACGATCACTCGAAACGTCGTGGGCTGCATGTCGCTTATGGTGTGTTTTGTGACTGCCAGTCAACGCCGCCGCGACCAGCTCAAGGAATTCCTGCGCGCCAAGCGCGAAGCGCTCACCCCCGCCGACGTCGGCATGCCGGCCGCGGGCCGCCGGCGCACGCCCGGGCTGCGGCGGGAAGAGGTGGCCGTGCTCGCCGGGGTCGGAGTGTCCTGGTACACGTGGCTGGAGCAGGGACGCGACATCAAGGTCTCGGACGCCGTGCTCGACGCGGTCGCCCGCGCGCTGCTGCTCGGCGAGGCGGAGCGCACGCACCTGTACGTGCTCGCCGGGCTGAACCCGCCCGACCCCGCCGGTCAGCCGGGCATGCCGGTCAACGACCAGCTCAGGGCCGTGCTGGACGCGTGGATGCCCAACCCGGCGCACGTGCTCGACCGGCACTACAACCTGGTGGCCATGAACGACGCGTCCCGCTGGGTGTTCGGCTACGACGAGGACGTGAGCAACTGCATGGTCGCGTTCTTCACCCACCCGATCTACCGGGGGCGGTTCACCTCGTGGCACGAGTTCGCGCCCGACATGGTGGCCGACTTCCGCGCCGGAGCGGCCCGGTACCCGGACGACCCGGTCTTCGGGCGGATCGTCGAGGAACTGCTCGCGACCAGCCCGGACTTCGCCGAGCTGTGGGCGCGGCCCGAGGTGCGCTCCCGCTCGCAGGGGATGAAGGAGCTCACCCATCCCGAGGTGGGTGAGCTTGTCTTCGAGTACTCGCTGTTCCGGCTGCCGGACCGGGCGGACCTGAACGTGGTGCTGCACACCCCGCACCCCGACACCGGCACCAAGGAGAAGGTGGAGAGCCTGGTGGCCGTACACCCAGGATGAGCTGACACTGCCTGTCCTGGCGCCGTCCCAGCACGATGGACGGCATGAAGGCAATCACCATTCCCCGCTTCGGCGACGCGGACGTTCTCAGGCTCGACGAGGTCGAGGTGCCCGAGCCGGGGCCCGGGCAGGTCTCCATCGACGTGGCGTACGCGGGCGCCAACTTCGCCGAGATCCTCTACCGGCAGGGGCTCGCGGACGTGCCGCTGCCGTTCGTGCCCGGGATCGAGGTGTCCGGCCGCGTCCGGGCGCTCGGCCCCGGGGTGGAGGGGCTGCGGGTGGGGCAGCCGGTCGCCGCGCTGACGATCGTGGACAGCGGCGGGTACGCCGAGGTGGCGGTCACCTCCGCCGAGCTGGTGGCCCCGCTGGACGGGTACGACCTGGAGCTGGGCCTGGCGGCGGCGCTGCCGTCCAACAGCACCACGGCGTTCCTGGTGCTCGACCGGGTGGCCCGCATCGAGCCGGGGGAGAGCGTGCTCGTGCACGCCGCCGCCGGGGGCCTCGGCAGCCAGCTCGGCCAGGCCGCCCGCCTGCTGGGTGCGGGCCGCGTGGTGGGCACGGTGGGCAACGCCGCCAAGATCGAGACAGCTCTGGGGTACGGCTACGACGAGGTGGTGCTGCGCGAGCAGGCGGCCGGGGCCGGACGGTTCGACGTGGTCGTGGACCTGGTCGGCGGAGCCGCCCGTCGTGGCAGCCTGGACCTGCTCGCGCCGATGGGCCGGATGGTGGTGCTGGGCAACGCCTCCGGCGCGGAGGACGTCGGCATCCCGGCCAACGAGCTGTGGCTGACCAACAAGACGGTGTCCGGGTTCAACCTGGCCGCGTTCTCCGCCGCCTTTCCCGAGGTCGCCGGGCAGGCGCTGCGCAGGGCGGTGGCCGGGGGCGCGAGCGGGGAGCTGCGGGTGGGGGTCGAGACGCTGCGGCTGGAGCAGGCCGCCGAGGCGCACCGCCGCATCGAGTCGGGACGCACCACCGGCAAGCTGGTGCTCGAAGTCGGTTGACCTTGACCCAAGGTCAGGGCGCACGCTGAACAAGTGACCGCTTCCACCTGGACCGGCATGGTGCCGGTCGACGACACCGCGCTGGCCGTCACCGACACCGGCGGCCCCGGCCCGTGCGTGCTCTACCTCAACGGCCAGTTCGCGAGCCAGCGGTATTGGCGGCGCGTCGTCGCCGAACTCGGCGGCGGCTACCGGCATCTCACCTACGACATGCGGGCCCGCGGCCGGTCGAGGCGTTCGGCCGCTGCCGCCTCGTTCGAGACGCACGTCCACGACGTGGGGGTCGTTCTGGCGGCGAGGGGCGTGGTGCGGCCGATCCTGGTGGGGTGGTCGTACGGCGCGCCGGTCGCGTTGCACTGGGCCAGCCGGAACCCGGATCGGGTCGCGGGGGTGGTGTCCGTGGACGGGGCCTATCCGTATGACTTCTCCTACGCGGAGGAGCGGATCCGGCGGTTGTGGCGGCGGTCGCGTTGGCTGCTGCCGTTGTTGTCCCTGATGGGCATGGCCGGGAAGATGTCCGCCTCTGAGCATGCGGAGAGCAACATCGAGCTGAATGGGGTCTATGCCGCGCTCGATCCCGTTCTCGACAGTGTGACGTGTCCGGTTCGGTACGTGGTCGCCACGGGGGCGAGCCTTGGGGGTGGGCGGGCCGAGATGGAGGAGATGCGGGCCAGCCTCGGGCCGGTGCTGGCCCGCAACCCGAACGTCAAGGTCAGCGCGAAGGTCGCCGCCAACCACGGCAACCTGCTGCGCAAGGACTTCCGCGCGGTCGCCGACGCGGTCCGCGAGCTGGCCGGAACCACGCGATCTTCGGACCGGTGGAGCACATGACGACCCGCGCGAGCATCGGGCTGGCGGCGCGCGTGGCGACCCGGGCGGGCATCGGGCTGGCGGCGCGCGTGGCGACCCGGGCGGGCATCGGGCGGGTGAAGGGCGTGGCGACGCGCGCGGGCATCGGGCGGGTGAAGCGCGTGGCGACCTGCGCGAGTATCGGGCGGGTGAAGGGGGTGGCGACCTGCGCACTCAACGGGCGGGTGAAGCGCGTGGCGACCTGCGCGAGTATCGGGCGGGTGAAGGGCGTGGCGACTCGCGGGCTCAACAGGTGGATGGAGCACGTGGTGATCCCGCGATCATCGGGTCGGCGGGGCGCATGACGGTCGGCGTCACCATCGGCCAGGCGGCGGCGTTCGCCGGTGTGACGGTGAAGGCCGTGCGGCACTACCACAAGCACGGCCTCCTCGACGAGCCCCGCCGCGACACCTCTGGCTACCGCCGCTACGGCCCGGCGAACCTGCTGCGGCTGGTCCAGATCAGGACGCTGGCCGCCGCGGGCGTCCCGCTGGCCGAGATCGGGACGATGCTCGACGCCACCCCCGACCGGTTCGCCGCCGCGCTCGCCGACGCGGAACGACGCCTCGACGACCGCATCGACGAGCTGATCGCCCGCCGCGACACGCTGCGCAGGCTCGCCACCGGCGACCGCGCCCTGCTGCCCGCCCGCGTGGTCGAGGCGCTGGACGAGGTGGCCGCCGAGTTCGGCTTCACCGAGGCGGACGTGACCATGGCCAGGGAGGGCCTGGTGCTGGTCAGGGCCCTGGTGCCGGAGGGTTTCGACGACTACGTGGGCAAGGTCGAGCGCGCCCTGCGGGACCCCGCGTACGTCCGCCTGGTCAAAGTGCTGTGGCGGGCCGCCGAGTGGGAGCCGGACGACCCCCGGGTGGACGAGCTGGCCACCGCCATGGCCGACTACTTCGTCGACCACCCCGACCTGCTGCCGGTCCCGGCCGGGCTCGAGGCCCGCGCTGACGCCGCCGTCCGGTACAACCTGCTCAGCCACTACGGCGAGGAGGAGCGACCGGCCTGGGCCCGGGTCAGGGTGCTGTTCGAGGAGCGGCTGCGCTCGGTCGCGGGCATCGACCTCGCGGCGCGGGGGGAGGCTGAGCCCCCGCCTACCAGCGCTCCACGAGGTGCTCGTGACCGGCCGGAGGCTGAGCCGCCGCCTACCAGCGCTCCACGAGGTGCTCGCGACCGGCCGGCGGTTCGTACGGCTCGGGCCAGAAATCGGTGACCCGGCTGATCAGCCCCTCCCCGGAGAACTCGAACCACACGCAGGCGTCCTGGCGCTCGTCGCCGACGCGGGTGTCGAGCCAGGCCGCGGCGTGCCGGCCGTCCGCGACGACCCGCCGGACCGTCAGATGCCAGTCGCCGGGATAGTCCATGTTGAACCGGAGGAAGGCGGACCTGCCGCGGATGCGCTCCCGGGTCTGCGGCATCTCGTACACCACGTCCTCGGCGAGCAGGGCGGCGAACGCCTCCCAGTCGCGCCGCTCGGCGCTCTCGACGTAGGCGTGCGCGGTCTGGCGGCTCACGGAGGTCTCGTCGTCCATGCCGCGGACGTTACAGACGGGCACCGACAGGCTGACGCAGCACCAGGAGGAGGTGCTCGTCCTCGTCGTGTAACACCGTGCCCGCCCGCTCGAACCCGTGCTTCTCCAGCAGCCGCACCGACGCCAGGTTGGCGTGGAAGGGGTCGGCGTACAGCGGCCTGTTCCGCTCCTGGGCGAGGAAGAGCCCCAGGGCCCGGGTGCCGATGCCGCGGCCCCAGAACGCCCTGCCGAACCAGTAGCCGATGAACCGCCGATCGCCCTCCCACCAGGCCACCAGGTTGCCCGCCAGCTCGTCGCCCACCATGACGGCCTGCACGAACCCGGTCGGGTCGCCGAGGACGCGGGTCTTCCAGTGGTGCATGAACGCCTCCCGCTCGCGCGGCGGGAACCGGGAGCGCCGTACGGCCTCCGGGTCGTGCTCGTACTCCAGGAGCACCTCCAGGTCGGCCTCCGTGACGTCTCTGAGCCGCACATCGTCGTCCATGACCGGGGAGTCTGCCACCCGCCACCGACAATTCCGCGCCGCCGCTCACCCGGCCGGCGGGTCCCCTGGCCGGACCAGGCCCGATTCGTACGCGTACCGGACGACCTGGGCCCGATCCCGCAGCGCCAGCTTGGCCAGCAGCCGGTTGAGGTGCGTGCTCACCGTCGCCTCCGCGATCGACAGCTCCCTGGCGATCTCGGCGTTCGACAACCCGTGCGCCACCAGCCGCAGCACCTGCTCCTCGCGCGCCGTCAGCCCGGACGGCGGCGGCGACGGCTCGGGGGGTGGGGCGGCGCGGCGGTAGGCGTCCACGACACGTCCGGTCACGGCGGGGTCGATGAGCATCTCGCCCCTGGCGGCGCTGCGGATGGCGGCGAACAGGTGCTCGGGCGGCGCGCCCTTGAGCAGGAAGCCGCTGACCCCGGCGTGCAGCGAGACGTCGAGGTTCTCGTCCGTGTCGTACATCGTCAGCATGATCACCCGGGGCGGGCTGGGCGCGGACAGGATGCGGCGGGCGGCGGCCAGGCCGTTCATGCGGGGCATGGCGATGTCGAGGAGGGCGACGTCGGGGCGGCGGCGCAGGGCCAGCTCGACCGCCTGCTCGCCGTCGGACGCCTCGGCGAGCACGCGCAGGTCGGGCTGGGTCTCGATCATCAGGCGCAGTCCCGCGCGGATCATGGCCTGGTCGTCGGCGATCAGGATGCTGATCGCCGCAGCGTCGTCGTCAGGCCAGGTCAAAGGCGCAGCGTCGTCGTCAGGCCAGGTCAAAGGCGCGGCGTCGTCGTCGGGCCCGGCCAAGGGAGGGGCGTCGTCGGGTTCGGGCGAAGGTGCGGCACCGCCGTCAGGGCCGGTCACAGGTGCAGCACCGCTTCCACGTGGAAGCCGCGCGGTGGCCGTGGCCCCGCCGTGAGCGTGCCCTGGAAGAGCGCCGCGCGTTCCCGCATGCCGATCAGCCCGTGACCGCCCTCGGCGGACGCCGCGCGCGGGTGCCCCTCCACAGGCCCCTCGTCCGCGATCTCCAGCCGCAGCTCACGCGGCCGGTAGGCGACGGTCACCACCGCCCGCGTCGGCCCCGCATGCTTGAGCGTGTTCGTCAGCGACTCCTGCACGATGCGGTACGCCGACAGGTCGAGCCCCGCCGACAGCGGCACCGGCTCGCCGAGCACCTCCAGCGTCACGGCGAGCCCGGCCGAGCCGAACTGCTCCAGGAGGTCGTCCAGCCGGTCGAGGCCGGGCTGCGGGGTGAGCCGGTCGAGCTCGGGCCCGCGCAGCAGCCCCACCATGCGCCGCAGCTCGACCAGCGCCTCGTGGCCCGCCTGCTCGACCGTGGTGAGGGCCTCGCGCTCGCGCCGCTGGTCGTCGCGCAGCATCAGCCGTACGCCGCCGCTCTGCATGGTCATCACGCTGACGCTGTGCGCGACGATGTCGTGCAGCTCGCGGGCGAGCCGGGCGCGTTCCTCGGCGACGGCCTCGCGGGCGAGCAGCTCCCCGCGTTCGGCGGCCTGTACGGCGAGCACCCGGTGTCGCCGCACGGCCAGCCCCGCGCCCGCCGCGATCGCGGTCATGACCAGGGCCACGGCGTAGTCGCCCGGCCCGGCGGCGGGTGAGGAGGTGGCCATCATGGCGGCCACGTACGCCCCGGTCGCGGCCACGCCGACGCCGGTCTTCACGCTGCGCCCCGGCACCTCGGACAGCAGCGTGAACAGCAGCACGAGCTGCGTGTAGAACTGCCAGGCGGCCGGCAGCTCGCGGGTGAGGGCGAACGCGGCGACGTTGGCGGCCGAGTACACGATCAGGATGCCGAACGGGGCGCGCCGCCTGTACAGCACCCCGCCGGCCGCCAGGAGCCCGGCGGCCACCCAGAACGGCAGGTGCTCGCGCGCCGGAGCCATCGACCGCCCGCTGAGCTCCTCCGCGAGCGCGAACAGGGCCACGACCACGGCTACCAGCCAGTCGATCGGCGCGGGGAGACGGGAGCGGAGCATGAGCAGAGGGTAGCCGCCGGGACGAAATCCACCTGGAGGGGGATGCCGGGTCAAAGGCTGCTTTGACGACCGGAGGCGGGCCGTCCCCGTACGGTCCTGCGCATGCTCACCAACGCCAGCGCCTTCCGCCGCGTCGCGGCCGGCGCGTGCCTCGTCCTCGCCCCGCTCTGCCTGCTCCTCGGCATGGTCACCGACCCCACAGAGCCGGGCCCCTACGACCCCCTCGTCTACGCCGAGAACCCGGGAGCCGTCGGCGTCAGCGCCACGCTCCTGCACTACGCCTGGGTGCTGTTCGTGCCCGGCGTGATCGGGCTGGTCCACCTGGTCCGCCGCAAGGGCGTGGTGCTGGCCAACCTGGCGGGCGCGGTGACGGTCATCGGACTGATCAACTTCTCGTCCCTGATGATCTCGGACTTCTTCGACATCGTGCTCTACGGGTCGCTGCCGGCGGACCAGGCGCACAAGCTCATGGAGGAGGCCGCGCAGCCGGCGATGATCGCCGCCTGGCAGCTTCCCGGCATGATCGGCTCCTTCCTGGGCCTGGTGCTGGTCGCGGTGGCCTACGCCCGCTCGGGCCGGGCGGGCTGGTGGTTCCCGGCCGGCGTGCTCGGCGGGATCGCCGTCTGGCTCTACGGCGCGAGCCAGTGGAACGAGGTGCTGGGCTTCGGCGGCCCGGTCATCCTGCTGCTGGTCTTCGGGTACGTCGGGGTGTCGATCATCCGGATGACGGACGCCGAGTGGTCGGGCGAGGCCGAGGAGCCCCGGCTCAGCGGGCTCGGCGCAGGCGGAGGAAGTCGCTGACCACGTACTCGCCGAGCCGATCCGCGCTCGGCGAGAAGACCCGGCCGCCGTTCCTGCGGGCCACCTCGTCCACGAACTCCTTGAGCCGGTCGTCCGCCGCCAGCATGAAGACGTTGATCGTCGCCCGCCGCCTGGTCATCTTGTCCACCTCGGCCAGCGTCAGCTCCAGCGTCTCGTGCGACGGCGGCCACTCGAAGGCCGACCGGCCGTTGCGCATGAGGTGCGCCGTGGGCTCGCCGTCGGTGACCACCAGCACCACCGGCTCGAAGTCGGGGTGGCGGTCGAGGTGGCGGCCGGCGATGAGCAGGGCGTGGTGCAGGTTCGTGCCTTGGACCATGTCCCAGTCGAGGCCAGCCAGCTCGTCGGGCTGCAGCACCCTGGCGTAGTTGGAGAAGCCGATGATCTGCACGGCGTCCTGCGGGAACTTGGAGGCCACCAGCGCTTGCAGGGCCAGCGCCGTCTGTTTGGCGGCGGCCCAGGTGCCGCGCAGCGCCATCGAGTACGACAGGTCCACCAGCAGGCAGACGGCCGCGGCGCTGCGCCGCTCGGTCTCGGCCACCTCGAAGTCGTCGACCGACAGCCGCACCCCGACGCGGTCGCCCAGCGTGATGCCGCCGCTGCGGACGCCGTTCACCAGCGTGCGCACCACGTCGATCGGCTGCTCGTCGCCGAACCGCCACGGCCGCGTCGAGCCGGTCAGCTCGCCGGCCGAGCCCGCGTCGTGCTGGTCGTGGTCGCCGCGCCGGCCCGCGTCGAGCGAGGAGAACACCCTGCGCAGCGCGGTCTCGCCCAGGCGGCGCACGGCCTTCGGGGTGAGCTCCAGCTTGCCGCGGCGGCGCAGCAGGTAGCCCTGCTCCTCCAGCTCGCGCTCGATGCGCTTGAGCGCCTCCAGGTCGTCCACCGCGGAGCGGCCGAGCGCACGCCGTACGGCGGCCTCGTCGATGTCGTCGAGCCGCGCGCCCGGGTAGTCCTGGCGCAGGGCGGTCTCCAGTTGCGTGAGGTCGGCCAGCTCCTCCAGCGCCGTCACGGCGTCGCCCATGCCCAGCGGCTCCTCGCCGGTGAGGCGTTCAGGGGCGTTCCAGGCCAGGTCGGGGCGGCGGGAGTAGAGGGCCTCGCCGAGGCGGCGCATCTGGTCGGACAGGCCCGCCTGGTCGAGGGTCTGGTTGATGAGGTTGCTCAGCTCCTCGCGCTGGCGCGGGGTCATCGAGGCCAGCATGCGCTGCGTGGCGGCGGCGCGGCGGGCCAGGATGTCGACGAGCTCCTCCAGGTTGCGCGGCTTCTCGGGGAACAGGTCGCCGTGCTTGTCCATGAAGGCGTCGAAGTCGGCCTGGGTGTGCTCGCCCCTGGCGTCCTTGTCGAGCATGTCGTTCAGATCCGACATCATCTGCCGGATGCGTTCCATCGCCTGCGGGTCGGGGTTGGCCAGCGCGTCGCGCAGGCCCTTGAACTGGCTGTCCAGGACCTCCCTGCGCAGCAGGTCGCGCAGCTCCTCGAAGGTCTGGCGGGCCGCTGACGAGCGCCAGTCGTACGTGCTCAGCTCCTGGATCGCGCTGGCCGTGTCCTCCGGCAGCCCGTCGAGCCCCGCCTCCCGCAGCCGCGCGTCGTCCGACGGATCGGGGAACAGCTCGGCCCGCTCCTGCCCGATCGCCTTGTCCAGCAGGGCCCTGGCGCGCTCCAGCGTGCCGTCGAGCCGCCCGCGCTCGCGCAGGTCGCGGCGGCGCTTGCGGACCTCCCTGAGCATGTCGTCGAGCCCGCGCCGCTCCTGAGCGCCGGGCAGGCCGCGCTTGAGCAGGTCGCGCAGGGCGTGGACCGGCGTCGAGCCCGACAGGATGGCGTCGCCCATCTCGTCGAGCGCCGCCCTGACGTCGTACGGAGGAGCCAGGGGGTCGGGGCCGTCGTGGTACTCGCCATAGCGAAAGGCCATCACAAACCCACGCTAACCCGAGAAACCCCCCAGCGGGCCGTTTCAGGCGTCGCCGAAGACCTCCCACACCTCGTTCAGCGAGTTCACGCCCGGGGTGTAGTCGACCTTCACCAGGACCGGGTACTTGACGCCCTTGAGCGCCTTGGTGAGGTCCGTCCACGCGCACTGCTTCTTGCCGAGGCCGTTCTTGTCGGCGTTGACCGGCCTGCCGGTGAGCCAGCCGTCGCCGCACCTGGCCGTCGTGCGGTGGAAGGCCGTCGTGTACGTGTAACCGAGCTTGATCGTCTTGCCGCCGGTGGCGAACAGGACGGTGGTGTCGTTGACGCGCTTGATCGTGCCGCGGGCCGTGCGCGGGGTGCCCCAGTCGCCGACCAGGATCTCGTTCACCCTGGTCGCCTTGCCGCCCGCGTGCTCGACGCGCACGGCCACCGGGCCGCGTCCGAGCTGGTCGGCCAGGTGGGCAGGCTTGCACTTCGTCCGGCCCAGGCCCTTGGCGTCCACGGCCACCCGGCCCTCGGTCTCCTTCAGGTCGCACGCCACCGTGACCCGCCCGTAGGCGGCCCTGGTGTAGTCGAGGTGCAGCTCCTTGGCCTTGGGCAGGCTCTTGAGCGTGTACGTCACCCGGCTGTCCCTGGCGGCGGTCTTCGGCACGATCCGCAGGTGCCCCTTGCCGTCGGCCCAGGCGAAGCCGTACACGGCGGTGGCGGGCGCGCTCGGGAAAGCGGCGGTGGACGTGCTCAGGGGAGCGGCGGCGGCGGGCGCGCTCAGGGAGACGACGGCGGCGGCGGTGGTGGCGAAGGCGACGAGCAGGCGCATGAACGGTCTCCCCCGAACAAAGTGATGAGTTCCACCACTATGACGCGGGAGACCGCTCACTTGTTCACGTGCGATAAACAGTTACGCCGTCAAGGTCTTCCTTGGACAGCCGCCGCATCAGGTAAAGCCCCTCCAGCGCGAACTCCAGGGCCGCCGCCGCGTGGCCGGGCGACTCCTCGCCCGCGCCCATGCCCAGCCGCGACATGACCTTCGCCAGCCCCGGAACGGGGCCGATGCGGTGCAGCAGCTCCCCGGCGGGCACCAGCTCGCCGGACTCCACCTGGTTGCCCTCGGCGAACTTGTCGGTCAGCGCCGACAGGTCCATGCCGCCCAGCCGGCTCCTGAACGTCTCGGCCGTGGCCCGGCGCAGCAGGTGGGCCAGGATCTCGGTCTCCCTGCCTTCCTCGCTGACCTCGAACTCCACCTTGCCCCGCAGGCTGTGCACCACGCACGCCAGGTCGACCACGCGCGTGACCGCCTGCTCCTCGGCGGTGATCGCCGCCCGGCGCACGGCCGAGGCGGCCGCGGTCTCGGCCGCGGCGATGGCGAAGCGGGCCGACACGCCGGAACGGGCGTCCACGGCGGTCGACTCGCGGACCAGCCGGGTGAAGCGGGCGATCACCTCGACCAGGTGCTCGGGCACGTCGGCGCCGATGTCCGGCACGGACTCCTGGCGGATGAGCGCGAGCTCGTGCTCGACGGTCAGCGGGTAGTGGGTGCGGATCTCGGCGCCGAACCGGTCCTTCAGCGGCGTGATGATCCGGCCGCGGTTGGTGTAGTCCTCGGGGTTGGCGCTGGCGATGAGCAGGATGTCGAGAGGCAGCCGCAGGTTGTAGCCGCGTACCTGGATGTCGCGCTCCTCCAGCACGTTGAGCAGCGACACCTGGATGCGCTCGGCCAGGTCGGGCAGCTCGTTGACCGAGAAGACGCCCCGGTTGGTGCGCGGCACCAGGCCGTAGTGGACCGTCTCGGGGTCGCCCAGCGTGCGCCCCTCGGCGATCTTGATGGGGTCGACGTCACCGATCAGGTCGCCCACGGAGGTGTCGGGCGTGGCGAGCTTCTCGCCGTAGCGCTCGTCGCGGTGCTTCCACGCCACAGGCAGCTCGTCGCCCAGCTCGCGCGCCAGCTTCTGGCAGCGCGTGCAGACCGGCGCGTACGGGTGGTCGTTGATCTCGCAGCCGTCGACCACCGGCGTCCATTCGTCGAGCAGACCGGTGACGGTGCGGATGAGCCGGGTCTTGCCCTGGCCGCGCTCGCCGAGAAGGACCAGGTCGTGCCCGGCGAGCAGGGCCCGCTCCAGGTGTGGCAGGACGGAGTCGTCGAAGCCGATGATGCCGGGGAAGCGCGGCTCGTTCGCGCGCAGCCTGGCCAGCAGGTTCTCCCGGATCTCGGCCTTGACGGTGCGATGAACGTGGCCGCTCTCTCGCAACTCGCGGAGAATACGTGGCTGATGCACGGGATCGAGACTACGTCCCCTGAGAGGAATGTGGCAGAGACTTTCGCATCTGGCGGAGATTTCGGATCTTGACTATTGCGTGACGGTTCGTGTGCGTGCTTGTCCCTTTAGTGGGGAGAATCGGGCCTAGGACACTTGGACATGTCGAGGGAGGCGAGATCCGTGGCCTTGATGACAAGCCGCTTCGCCGACGGCCTCGCCGTGGGATCCGACCTGGTGGAGGCGGCCGAACACGCCGTCGGCCAGGCGCTGTCGAGGCTCAGCGGCCAGGCCGACCTGGTCTGCTTCTTCATCTGCGGCGACGATCCCGACGACGTCGCCAGGGCCGGGCAGGCAGCCATGAAGCTCGCGCCCGAGGCGCACGTGATCGGCTGCAGCGCCACTGGGGTGATCGGCGACGGCCAAGGGGTGGAGCTGACGCCCGCCGTGAGCGCGTGGGCGGCGACCCTGGAGGGGGCGCGGCTGACCACGTTCGCGTTGGAGACGCTGGCGGCGGACGACCGCTTCGTGGTCGTCGGGCTGCCGGAACGCGGCGGCGACGATCATGTGGCGATCCTGCTGGCCGACCCGTACAGCTTTCCGACGGACGCGTTCGTGGAGCGCTCGGTCGACGTGCTCGGCGAGCTGCCGCTGATCGGCGGGCTGGCCAACGGGCTGCAGGGACGGGGATCCGTACGGTTGTTCGCCGACGGCGAGATCTACACCGAGGGCGCCATCGGCGTGCTGCTGAGCGGGCCCATCAAGGTCAGCACGGTGGTCAGCCAGGGCTGCCGGCCGATCGGGCCGAGCATGGTGGTCACCGCGTCCGAGGACAACCTGCTGCTGGAGCTGGCCGGGCAACCGGCGCTGGCCCGGCTGGAGGACATCGTCAGCGAATTGGACGAGGACGACCGCGAGCTGGTCGCGTCCGGGCTGCAGATCGGGCTGGCCATGGACGAGTACGCCGAGCGCCACGAACGCGGCGACTTCCTCATCAGGGGGGTCATCGGCATCGACCCCGACCGCGAGGCCGTGGCCATCGGCGACATCGTCGAGGTCGGCAGGACCGTGCGCTTCCAGGTCCGTGACGCCGCCACCGCCGACGAGGACCTGTACGACCTGCTCGACGCCCACCGCGAGGAGCTCGGCAAGGTGGACGGCGCGCTGCTGTTCTCCTGCAACGGGCGGGGGTCGGCGATGTTCGGCACGGCCGACCACGACCCCGTCGCGCTGCGCGACACGCTGGGGCCCATCGGCGTGGCCGGCTTCTTCGCGGCCGGGGAGGTGGGGCCGGTGGCCGGGCACAACCACGTGCACGGGTTCACGGCGTCCGTCCTGGTGTTCTCCAGCGCCGCGGGCGGCCCGTGATCCTGGCCGTCGACGTCGGCGGCACCAAGATGGCGGCCGGACTCGTCGGCCGCGACGGCACGGTGACGGACGTCAGACGCGCCGCCACGCCGCAGGGCGCCGGCCCCGAGACCCTGTGGCGGACGCTCGCCGGCCTCCTCACCCCGCTCGCCGGCCGCTTCGACGCGGTGGGGGTCGGTTGCGGCGGGCCGCTGAGCTGGCCTGACGGGGAGGTGTCGCCGCTCAACATCCCGGGCTGGCGCGGCTTCCCGCTGCGCGCCCGGCTCGCCGCGCTGTTCCCTTCGTCGCCGGTACGGCTGCACAACGACGCCGTCTGCCTGGCCGTGGCCGAGCACTGGGCGGGGGCGGGGCAGGGGAGTGACGACATGCTGGGGATGGTGGTGTCCACCGGTGTCGGTGGGGGGTTGATCCTGGGTGGGCGGCTTCATCACGGGCGTACCGGGAACGCGGGGCACATCGGGCACGTGGTGGTCGAGCCGGTGGGCGGGCCCCGGTGCGGGTGTGGGGGGCACGGGTGCCTGGAGGCCGTCGCCCGGGGGCCCGCGGTGGTCGCCTGGGCCCTACGGCAGGGCTGGGTGCCCGGCGCCGCCGAGGCTGCGGCGGTGCAGGATTCCGGCGTGTCCGGTGAAGGCGTGCCGAGCGCGGGCGTGTCAGGCGCGAGCGTGCCCGGGGCGAGCGTGCCCGGGGCGAGCGTGCCCGGGGCGAGCGTGTCTGGCGCGAGCGTGCCCGGGGCGAGCATGCCCAGCGCGAGCATGCCCAGTGCGGGCGTGTCAGGCGCGAGTGTGCCTGCTGAGGGCGCGCCCAGGGCGGTCGTGCGGGACGCGGCGGGGAGCGGCGCGTATCGGGAGGATCGGCCCGTTACGGCGCGTCAGTTGGCGGCGGACGCCCGCGCGGGCGACCCCATCGCGACCCTGGCCATGCACCGCGCCGGCCGAGCCCTCGGCATCGCGATGGCCTCCGCCACCCACCTGTGCGACCTGGACGTCATCACCCTGGGCGGCGGCCTGTCCCAAGCGGGCGAGCCCCTGTTCGGGCCCCTGGAGGAGGCCCTGCGGGAACACGCCAGGATGGGTTTCGCCCGCCGGGTCAAGGTCCTGCCCGCCGCCCTCGGCCAGGAGGCCGGCCTGGTAGGCGCCGCCGCCCTGCACCTGGCGGGCGACACGTACTGGCCGGCCCGGAACGACTGACGCGAAAGGGCGGGCGTCAGCCGGTCTTGCTGTCCAGCCCCGGCCCCTCCTCCGTACCGGTGTCGAAGCCCTCACCCTGCCCCGGCAGCGGCATGGCGGTCGGCTCACACGGCGCCACAGCACCCTGGACGATCTCCAGCGAGGTGGCGAACGGCGGCTGGTCGTCACCGTCAGCGCTCTTGGAGACGGTCAGCACCAACGTGGACCCCTCCGGCACCTGCCCCTTCTCGATGCGGAAGGCGATCCCGTCCCCTTCACGCCCGATGCTCCCCGCGAACTGCCCGGCGCCGCCGCCGGGCGCCCCGCGCGGCGCCCGGCAGGTCTGCCCCTGCGGCAGGTAGTCCACCACGGCGGGAACCCCGGCCTCGGCCAGCTCGGCCTCCAGCCCGTCCGGGTCGGTGAAGGCGTGGATCAGCACGCCCACCCCGCCGTCGGCGCCCTTGGTCACCGCGTACGCCGGGCCGCCCAGCACGCCCGTCGTCGTCGCCACCACCACGGCGGTGGCGACCCCCGCCACCGCGGCGGCCAGCCCCCAAGAACGGCGCCTGCGAGCCGGTGTCACTGTCGTCATCGTGTCCTCCGCCTTCCTCGTCGCGATCTCTTCCTTGAGTGCACCGAGAAGGCGATCTTCGAAGTCGCTCATGCCTGTCCTTCCAGATACACGGCCGAGGGCGAGGTGAAGTGTCCGAGGGCACGCCTGGCCCTGTGCAGCCGGACTCGCGCGGTGACCTGCCTGATGCCCAGCGCCGCGGCGGCCTCGGTGACGGTGAGCTGGTCGATCGCGACGAGCTCCAGCACTGCGCGCTCACCCTCCGGCAGGCCTGCCATGGCCTCCAGGGCGCTGCGCATCCGGCGCTCGGCGTCGATCCGCTCCTCCATCCTGGCCAGGTCGTCGTCGTCCATCAGGCGGCGTCCGGCCAGGCGGCCGGTCGCCCGCGCCTCCCGCGCGGCCCTGCGGTACTGGGCCGACACGACGTTGCGCGCGATGCCGTACAGCCAGGCGATCTCGCTGCCCCGCCCTGGCCGGTACGTGTCCGCCGAGTCCAGAACCGCCAGGAAGATGTCGGCCGTGAGGTCGGCGGCGAGGTGAGGGTCGCTCACCCGCCGGACCACGAACTTCAGCACGGCATCGACGTGGCGGCGATAGAAGGCCTCGAAGGCCACAGGGTCATCGTTGAGGCGCACTGGCCTCGCTCCCTTCGTCGTTCGCCCTTGCACCCCGTACTTGGCTCGGGCGGCGGGGAGCGTTTCCGGGAGGGTCAGGAAGGCTTGCGCGGCTGGAAGAGCCAGGCGTCGAAGAGCGCGTCGAGGTTCTTGCCGGACAGCCGCTCGGCGAGCGCGACGAACTGCTCCGTCGTCACGTGACCGTAGCGGTGCTCGGCGGTCCACGCCTTGAGCAGGGTGAAGAACACCGGGTCGCCGATGGCTCTGCGCAGGGCGTGCAGGGTCATGCCGCCGCGCGTGTAGACGGACTGGTTGAACAGGTCGTCGGGCTTGGCGCGGCCCGGGGGATATTTCCACATCGGGTCGGTGGCGGGCCGGCTCTGGAGGTCCTTGAACGTGGCCTCGGCGGTCCTGGTGCCCTTGTGCTCGGCCCACAGCCACTCCGCGTAGGTGGCGAAGCCCTCGTTCAGCCAGAGGTCCTTCCAGCGCCTGATGGTCAGGCTGTTGCCGAACCACTGGTGCGCCAGCTCGTGCGCGATGATCGTCTCGTCGGGCTGGAAGCCGCCGTACAGCGGCTTGGTCTGGTTCTCCAGCGCGTAGCCGGCGGAGTAGTCGTCGACGACGCCGCCGGTGGAGGAGAACGGGTAGGGGCCGAACACCGTCGCCCAGTAGTCGGTGATCTGCCCGGACAGGGTGTAGAGCGAGTCGAGCGAGCTCTTGAAGCGGGGGTCGGCGGCGGCCAGGTTCGGGATGCCGGCGGCGGTGCTGCCCTGGCGCAGGTCGAACTTGCCGAGCGTGGCCGTGGCCAGGTAGGTGGCCATGGGGTGGCGCTCGCGCCAGCGGTAGGTGGTCTTGCCGCCCGAGGTGGTGGGCTGCCCGGTCATCTCGCCGTTGGCCAGGGCGGTCACCCCCGCGGGCACGGTGATCGTGAAGTCGAAGGTGGCCTTGTCGGCGGGGTGGTCGTTGCCGGGGAACCAGGTCTTGGAGCCGTTGGGCTCGGAGGCCACGAAGGCGCCGTCGGGGGTGGGGATGAAGCCGTAGGTGCCCAGGTTGGCGTTGTCGTTGGCCGGCTTGGGCAGCCCGGTGTAGGTGACCCTGACGGTGAAGGGGGCCTGGTCGGCGATGGCCCGCGCGGGCCGCACGGTCAGCTCGTCGCCTTTCCTGGTGAACGTGGCGGGCGCGTCGTTCACGGCCACCTCGCGCACGTCGAGCCCGGTCAGGTCGAGGTTGAAGCTGGACAGCTCCTGGGTGGCGGACGCGCTGATCGTGGTGACGCCGTCGAGCCGCTTGGTGGCGGGCGTGTAGTCGACGACCAGGTCGTAGTGGGAGACGTCGTAGCCGCCGTTGCCGTCGCGCGGGAAGTCGGCGTCGCCGATGCCGGGCGCGCCCGCACGGCGGTCGGCGGCGCTCTGCCCGGCGGCGGGAGGGGTCGGCTCGTCGGCGGGTGAGCAGGCCAGCACGCTGATGAGCGTCGCGAGCATGGCCACCCCGCGCCTGTTGACACGCATGAGCGTACGAGCCCCCTTCACTTCGTGACCGCAATATTACGCTGAGTCAGGCGTTGACGACGACCGTCCTGGCGGCCTTGTCGTGTACGGCCTGTTTGCGGGGGTCGAAGAGGATCCAGCCGAGATCCACCAGGGGGCCGACGCAGCACAGCCATCCGAGCACGGTGAAGACGGCCTGCCTGACGGCTGCCTGCCCCACCCCTATCCTCCCGCCGTACTCGGACACGACACGGAGACCGAACAGCTTCTTGCCCAGAGTCTGACCGTTCCAGAAGGCGTGCAGCAGCCAGAAGTAGAGGAACGCCACCAGGCCGGCGAGGAAGGTGTGCTCGACGGGATAGCGCTCCCAGCCGCCCCTGCTCTCGTTCCAGGCGTACTCGAAGCCCGTCCAGTTGAACGGAGCGGTGGCGACGTTGATGATGAGCCAGTCGAGGACGCCGGCGAACAACCGCCGCCAGCGTCCCGCCAACCCCGGTGGCGGCAGTCCCATGATGTCTGGATGACCACCACCAAGTCGGGACAAACTAAAGGTTGCCCCTGCGTTCCTGCTCCCGCTCGATCGCCTCGAACAGCGCCTTGAAGTTGCCCTTGCCGAACCCGAGCGAGCCGTGCCGCTCGATCAGCTCGAAGAAGACCGTCGGCCGGTCCTGCACGGGCTGGGTGAAGATCTGCAGCAGGTAGCCGTCCTCGTCGCGGTCCACGAGGATGCCGCGCCTCTTCAGCTCCTCGATCGGCGCCCGCACCTGCCCGATGCGCGCGCGCAGCTCGGGGTCGTCGTAGTACGAGTCGGGCGTCTGGAGGAAGCTCACCCCGGCGGCCCGCATGTGGTCCACCGTGGTCATGATGTCGTTGGTGGCCAGCGCGATGTGCTGCACGCCGGGGCCGCGGTAGAACTCCAGGTACTCGTCGATCTGCGACTTCCTGCGGCTGACGGCAGGCTCGTTGAGCGGGAACTTGACCTTGCGCGTGCCGTCGGCCACGACCTTCGACATGAGCGCGGAGTACTCGGTGGCGATGTCGTCGCCGATGAACTCGGCCATGTTCGTGAAGCCCATCACCTCGCGGTAGAACTCCACCCACTCGTCCATCTTGCCCAGCTCGACGTTGCCGACGCAGTGGTCCACTGCCTGGAAGAGCCGCCCGTGCTTCGTCGCCGGCGGCGCGACCAGCGGCTCGGCGGCCGTGTAGCCGGGCAGGTAGGGGCCGCCGTAGTTGGACCTGTCGACCAGGGTGTGCCGGGTCTCGCCGTACGTGGCGATGGCCGCGAGCACCACCTTGCCGTGCTCGTCCTCCACCGTGTACGGCTCCGCCAGCCCCCTGGCCCCGTGGGCGACGGCGTAGGCGTAACCCGCCTCCACGTCGGGCACCTCGATGGCCAGGTCGATGACCCCGTCGCCGTGCTCCGCCACGTGCCGCGCCAGATCCGTGCCCGGCCTGATCGAGGCCCGCAGCTCGAAGGTGGCGCTGCCCGAGGTCAGCACGTACGCGGCCATGTCAGGGCTGCCGTTCTCCGGCCCCCTGTAGGCCGCGAGCCGCATCCCGAACGCGGTCGAGTAGTAGTGGGCCGCCTGCCTGGCGTTGCCCACGGCGAACACCACGGCGTCCATGCCGTTGACCGGAAAGACATCACTCATACCGTTAACTGTTGATTTCCCTGGACGAGTTGCGCAACAGTTACTTCATTGAGTGCACAATCTGCCTACTCTTCCGCCGGTGACTCGGGTATTTCTGTACAGCATGACGATCGACGCGCTGGACTCCCGGCTCATCGCCCTGCTGACCGCCGAGCCCCGGCTGGGCGTACTGGAGTGCTCACGGCGGCTCGGCGTGGCCCGCGGCACGGTCCAGGCCCGGCTCGACCGGCTCGTGGACAGAGGGGTGATCACGGGCTTCGGGCCCGACGTGTCGCCCGCCGCGCTCGGCTACGACGTGACCGCGTTCGTCAGCATGGAGATCAGGCAGGTGGCCGGGCACGACCCGGTGGCCGACAGCCTGGCCCGCATTCCCGAGGTGCTGGAAGTGCACACGATCACCGGTGACAGTGATCTTTTGTGCCGTGTGGTCGCCAGAACGAACGCCGATTTGCAGCGGGTGATCGACCGGATCGTCGATGTCCAGGGCGTACTCCGGACAAATTCGATCATCGCGCTCGACACGCCGGTTCCCTACCGAGTGTTGCCTTTGGTCGCCGATGTTCCGCGTCGGGAGTCGCGTTAGACGTACCATCGCAGAGTGGACCAGGCACTATTGTCGATCGTTTACCCTTACCATTCGCCCAGCTTGCGGGGGTTGGGCGAAACTTGACGAGGGGGGTCGAGGGTGCGGAGCGGCGGTGGTAACGGAATGCGGAAGCGACGGCGGATTCTCCGGGTGCTCCTGGTTTCAATCGGCACGGGAATCGTCGTACTGGCCGGGCTTTTCGCCATTGCCTGGGCTTTGACTCCCATTCCGGATACGACACAGAAGCAGGCCACCGCGCAGGGCTCGGTGATCTATTACCGCGACGGTAAAAGCGTGCTCGCCAGGCAAGGCATCGACCGCAGGAAGGTCGAGCTGGACAGGGTGCCCGAGCACGTGCGCGACGCCGTCATCGCCGCCGAGAACCGCTCGTTCTACGAGGACGCCGGCGTCTCCCTCAAGGGCACCGGGCGCGCCGTCTGGTCCACCCTCACCGGTCAGCAGCTCCAGGGCGGCTCCACCATCACCCAGCAGCTCGTCCGCAACTACTACAGCGGGCTGAGCCAGGAACGCTCCGTCACCAGGAAGTTCAAAGAGATCCTCATCGCGATGAAGGTCGACCAGTCCAAGTCCAAGGACTGGGTGCTGGAGCAGTACCTGAACACGATCTACTTCGGCCGCGGCGCCAACGGCATCCAGTCGGCCGCCCGCGCCTACTTCGGCAAGGACGTCGAGGACCTGAGCGTGGCCGAGGGCGCGTACCTGGCGGCCGTCATCCAGCAGCCCAGCCGCTTCGCCGACCCCAAGGGCACCGACCTCGCCGCGGCCAAGGAGCGCTGGCAGTCCGTCATCACCGCCATGGCCCAGACCGGCGTGCTGACGACCGAGCAGGTGGCCGCCCAGCGGTTCCCCTCGCTGGAGACGCCGAAGAAGCCGTTCGAGCTCAAGGGCCAGGCCCAGTACATGCTGGAGCAGGTCACCGCCGAGCTGAACCGGCGCGGCTACACCGACGAGGACATCAACAGCGGCGGCCTCAAGATCGTCACGACGTTCGACAAGAAGCTCATGCAGGCCGCCCAGCGGGCGGTGGAGGACACCCTGCCGGACAGCACGCCCAAGAAGGTGCGCACCGGCCTGGCCGCCGTCGATCCCGCCACGGGCGAGGTCGTCGCCTTCTACGGCGGCAAGCCGTCGCAGTCCAAGTACTACGACAGCGCGTTCTCGGCCAAGGTGATGGCCGGATCGACGTTCAAGCCGTACACGCTGGCCGCCGCGCTGAACAACGGCTTCGACCTGTCCACCAGGGTCGACGGCAACTCGCCGCTGCGCGTGGCGTCGGCGTCCCAGGCCATCCCCAACGACGGCGACCGCTCCTACGGCCAGATCAACCTGATCAGCGCCACCCAGAACTCCGTCAACACCGCCTTCGTGGACCTCGGCCAGAAGGTCGGCCTCGACAAGGTCGCCGCCACCGCCGAGGCGGCCGGCATCCCCGCCGCCCAGCTCGACAAACAGAAGGAGGCCGCCTCCTTCCCGCTCGGCGTCTCCTCCGTCAGCGCCGTCCAGAACGCCTCCGGCTTCTCCACCTTCGCCAACAAGGGCGTGCACGTGGAGGCGCACGTCGTCAGGTCGGTCACCGACGCCGAGGGCCGCAAGGAGGTGGTCAAGGCCGTCAGGACCGAGGTGGTCGGCGAGCAGGCCGCCGCCGACACGATCTACGCGATGCAGCAGGTCGTCAAGTACGGCACCGGCACCGCCGCCCGCCTCTACGACCGCCCCGTGGCCGGCAAGACGGGCACCACCGACGACTCCAGGTCCGTCTGGTTCAACGGCTTCACACCGCAGCTCGCGGTGGCCGTGGACATGTTCCGCGACGACAACGCCACCGTCTCCATCCCCGGCTACGGCACGCAGTTCGGCGGGCAGCTCCCCGCGCAGATCTGGCGGGCGTTCATGACCGAGGCGATGGAGGGCAAGCCCGTCGAGGAGTTCCCCGAGCCGTCGGAGTACGGCTGGTCGTCCGACTACTCCGAGCCCGAGCGCGACAGCGACGGGCCCGGCCCGCAGTACAGCCCGCCGCCCAGCCAGGACGACTGGGACCAGCCGGAGCCCGACCTCAGCCAGCCGCCCTTCACCGGTCCGCCCGAGACGGAGGGGCCGGAGGACGGCGGGCCCGACGAGCAGCCCGAGCAGCCGTCCCCGCCGGACACGGAGGTCCCCGACCAGCCGTCGGTGCAGGAGACCGGCGATGAGGACGGCAGGAACGGCCGCACGCAGCAGGCGGGCCAGGTCGGCCAGGCCGGCCGCTGAGGCGTCCGCAAGCCCGCCGGTCGGCCTGGCGGTTTTGCCCGGCCGGTCGGCGTCGCGGCCGGTCAGCCTTGTAGTTCGGCGCGCAGCTCCTCGACCGTCGTCACCGGCATCCGGCAGGTGAACCCCCTGCACACGTACGCGGCCGGCGCCTCACCGACCGGCCCGCGCCCCTCCAGCAGGGCAGGAAAGGCGCTCTCCCGCGGCACCAGCGGATCACCGCTGCCCCGGTCGCCGGTGTCACCCCGGCCCAGCGCCACCACCAGCCCCGGCGCGTCCGCGAGCAACGCCTCCCGGTGCAGCGCCGCCGTACGCGGATCGTCGGCGGGCCCGACGACGGCCACCTCCACGGGCCCCGACAGCGCCGCCCGAGCCACGGCCAGCCCCCACCCCGCGAACCTGGCGTGCCCGGCCGCCAGCACCGACACCGTGCCCAGCGCGGCGTGCGCGGCCTCACGGTGCCGGGTGGAGCCGGTCAGCGCGCCGTACGACAGCAGCGCCCCCGCGGCCGCGTACTGGCCGGAGGGGGTGGCGTTGTCGGTGGGGTCCTGCGGGCGCTGGAAGAGCCGCTCGGCGTCGTCGGCGGTGTCGTAGAAGCCGCCGGCCCCGTCGGAGAAGCGGTCGAGCACGGTGTCGAGCAGCGAGCCCGCCAGCCGCAGCCAGCGCGCCTCGCCCGTCACGCCGTACAGGGAGATCAGGCCCTCGGCCAGGTTGGCGTAGTCCTCCAGCACGCCGGCGTTGGCGCCCGCCCTGCCGTCCCTGGAGGTGCGCAGCAGCCTGCCGTCCGCCATGTGCGTGTCCGCCAGCAGCTCGGCCGCCTCCGTGGCCGCCGTCACCAGGTCGGGGCGCTCGAACACCACGCCGGTCTCCGCCAGCGCGGCGATGGCCAGGCCGTTCCACGAGGCCACGACCTTGTCGTCGCGCCCGGGACGCACCCGGTGCTCCCTGGCGGCCAGCAACCGCGACCGCACGTCCGCGTAGCGCTCCGGGTCTTCGGGGTCGCGCAGGAGCTGCAGCACGGAGGCGCCGTGCTCGAACGTGCCCGCGGGCGTCACCTCGAACAGCCCGGCCGCCCACCGGCCGTCGTCCTCGCCGAGCACCTCGCGCAGCTCCGCGGGCGTCCAGACGTAGAACTTGCCCTCCACGCCCTCGCTGTCGGCGTCGAGCGCCGACGCGAAGCCGCCCTCGGGCGTGCGCAGCTCGCGCAGCAGCCAGCCGGCCGTCTCCAGCGCCACCCGCCGGGCCAGCTCGCCGCCGCCCGCCTTCCACCAGTGCGTGTAGACGCGCAGCAGCAGAGCGTTGTCGTAGAGCATCTTCTCGAAGTGCGGCACGACCCACCGCGCGTCCACGCTGTAGCGCGCGAACCCGCCGCCGAGCTGGTCGTACATGCCGCCGCGGGCCATCGCCTCCAGCGTCCTGCCGCTCATCTCGCGCTCACCCGAGCGCAGCAGGAACTCCAGCACCATCGACGGCGGGAACTTGGGCGCCCCGCCGAACCCGCCGTTCGCCGCGTCGAACGACTCCCGCAGATTGCGCGTGGCCTCCAGCAGCGTCTCCTCGCCCGGCAGCGGGCCGCTCGGCAGCGTGGTGTGCGTGTTGAGCGCCTCCACCACCTTCGCGCCCTGCTTCAACACCGACTCCCTGTCGCCCGTCCACACGTTGTGGACCTCGGTGAGCAGGCGCTGGAAGTTGGGGCGCGGGAAGTAGGTGCCGCAGTAGAACGGATGGCCCTCCGGCGTCGCGAACACCGTCATCGGCCAGCCGCCCTGGTGGGTCATGGCCTGCGTGGCGCCCATGTAGACGGCGTCCACGTCGGGTCGTTCCTCGCGGTCGACCTTGATGTTGACGAAGTGCTCGTTCATCAGGCGCGCGGTCTCGGCGTCCTCGAAGCTCTCATGGGCCATGACGTGGCACCAGTGGATGTCAAGAAGCGAGTAACCAATGGCAGGATGAGTACCCCACACTGATCAACAGGGGTACGTCCCGCCTACTCGCTTCTTGCATCGCCTCCTCTCCCCACGGCCACCAATCAACAGGATTGCCGGCGTGCTGGAGGAGGTAGGGAGAAGTCTCTCTACCAAGCCTGTTCATGCGATCAGGCTCTCACACCACCGGTCAGAACAGCACGATGCGGGTTGGAGGTTTCGGCGTTGGATTCACCGACCTGCGGTTGGGGAGAGGTGCGCGAGCTGCCGAGGCCGGAAACGTACCTGCTCGGTCGGTGGGAGGAACGGAACTGGCGTAATGTCCCCGGGCCGTTCTACGGCGCAGCGACCGACACGTGCTGGTCAGGCCGCGCCATCGCCCCTGCGCACGTGCTCTACGACGACGAGGGGGGTCAGGAGTTCATCTACCGGCAGCCGCTCACGGAGCCGGAGGCGCATCAGGTTCTCCTCGCCGCCTGGAGCGACCCGATGTCCGGCTACGCGCGCGACGGTGACGAACACTGGACCGCGGCGAGCGTGCGGGAGTGGTGGCGAGAACGCCGACGCCTCCTGGAGTGGATCGACCAGGCCACCGCCAAGTGGTCCGTGAGCACCCGGGCCGACGAGCGCGAGGCGGTCACGGGGCTTCGCGATTACGCGGCCTATATGGCCGGCGCCTTGCCGCTCGATCTTCGCCGCTATCTGTTCGGGCTGGATCAGGGACGCGTCCCCGGCGATGGGGACATGCTTCCAGAGCTCTGATGCCCTCAGAACAGCACGATCCGGGTGAGCAGCACCTGCTGGTTTTTCTGTCTATCCGGTATTCGGCGATGCCGATGGGTCGGCGAGCGTGTCAGCCACGACCTCCGAAGGGACTACAGGCCTCACTCACTGCGCGCCGCGCTCTTGTCGCCGGCGTAGGACCTCGTCCATGGTCGTGGTCGGCAGAGTTCCGGCTTCGGCAGCCGCTCGGATGCGGTCACGGTCGGGGTCGGTGTCGAGCATCGCCCGCCCCCACCATGCGTTGAGGACGCTGTCCAACTCGGCTCCCTGCTGGGCTTCAAGGAGTTCGGCGAAGAACTGCGCCCGGAGGCTGCCCCGAAGCGCGCTGGAGATCCCGCCGATGGTCCTCGGCACTCTCGGATGTTCCGCAGTGCCACCGTGAACCGGCTGAGCGCTCATGACACCCACTTTCACGTTCATCAGCCTTCGACGAGAACCTGACTACCCGCATGAATCCCATGGCAGCGGTTCATCAGGACCTCCACCGCCCACCCTAGGTGGCTGGTGTTTTTTGATCTCTCTCGCGTAAGTCTGGCCTGGTGTGCCAGGGTGATCGGTGTTGGTCACCGGGCGTGGGGATGGGATCGAGCGATGGCAGTGGGCCAGACTCCGATGCAGCCGGGGTTGCTGTCTTCCACGGTGAGTTTTGTCGAGGGGCGTATCGCGCCGAACTCGATCTACGCGGTGCTGCACCGTGAGTGCCGGACGTTGTTCCCGGATGAGATGTTCGCCGACCTGTTCGCCGGTGATGGCCGCAGGTCGGTGCCGCCGATGATCGTGGCGGTGGTGATGGTGCTGCAGCGGCTGGAGGGGTTGTCGGATCGGGAGGCGGTGGATCGGTTCGCCTTCGATGTGCGGTGGAAGTACGCCGCCGGCGGGCTGGACTTCGATCATCCGGGGTTCGTGCACACCGTTTTGGTGGACATGCGGGCCCGGCTGGCCGCCTCCGATCGGCCGGATCGGATCTTCGAGCGGACGGTGGAGGTGGCCTCCCAGGCCGGGTTGATCGGGCGGCGGCGGGTGCTGGATTCGGCGCCGATCTATGACGCGGTGGCCACCCAGGACACCGTCACGCTGATCCGGTCGGCGATCCGGGGCCTGCTGCGCGCCTGCGATCGGG
>NZ_BAAAQX010000019.1:231099-242761 GCF_039531895.1 Nonomuraea monospora | reverse complement strand
GAAGGGGGGGGGGGGGGGGGGGGGGGGGGGGGGGGCGGGGCGGGGGGGGGGGGGGGGGGGGGGGGGGGGGGGTGCGGGCGTAGGCGGCGCAAGCGGCCAGCGCAGGCGGAGCGCGGGCGGGGGTTCCCGGTTCTAGGTGGGCGGGCCTGCCGGGCGGGGCGCCTGCGCGGGCGCGCCCCCCGCGGGCCCGCGGGCGAAGCGGGTGAGGAGGTTGAGCGTGGCCCGCCGGGTGAAGGCCGCCGCGGCGTCCGTGACGCCGTGCCCGCACGCGCGCCCCCGCAACGCGCAGACCCACCGCATGGTCCCCGACGCGAACACCCCCGCCCCGCTGGCGGCCGTGTAGTAGGTGCTGTGCGAGACGCTGGCCCGTCCACCACAGGAGAACGGCGACTCGGCCAGCACGCGCACCCCGTCCGGCGACCCCCGCGACACCCGGTCGGTCTCCACCCCCACCATCCCGGGAAAGCGCCGCCCCTCCGTCCCAGCGAAGATCCAGTGTCCCGGCCGGCTCACCCGGTACACCCCGTCGGCGGGAAAGCAGTCGTACATCTGCCCCACCAGGGAGCTCTCGGGATCCGACGCCCGCCACAGCTCGCAGAGCCGTTCCTTGTCGCACAGCACCTGCCTGCCGCGCATGGCGATGCGCCAGTAGACGGCGTTGGCGCCGAGGAAGGCGAGGTTCGCGCCGGCGTCCCTGGCCTGGGTGACGGCGCGGCGCATGCCGGGCGACCAGTACTCGTCGTGCCCCAGCGAGAACACCGCGCGGGCGCCGTCCAGCGCGCCCGGCGCGAGGTCCAGGTTCGTCAGGTACGCGAGCGGCACCCCGCTCTGCTCGGCCACGGCCAGCGCCTCCTTCTCGAAGTCGAGGAAGAGCCGGGCGCCGGTGCCGTCGTAGGGCCGGTCGAAGGTGACGGCGCGGGAGCGGGAGGCGTACCCGCCGGGGCCTTTGTAGAGGCTGTGGCCGCCCCACAGGTTGTACGCCTGCCAGGTGGTGACCGCGTTGACGATCACGACGCGCCCGGCGGTGGAGGCGGAGCGCACGGTGATGGGGACGTAGCGCTGGGCGCCGGTGGAGGCGTCGAGCCGGACGAGGTAGGCGCCCTCGGGCCAGCCGCCGGTGTCCACGGTCAGCGACGGTGACCAGTGGGCGGCGCTCGCGGTGCCGTTCACGATCCTGGCGGGCGCCTGCCGCTCGCCGCGCACCCGCGCGGACTCCCACACCTTGGACGGGTTGGCGCCCATGCGGAAGGCGCTGGCCGAGAAGCGCGGCGCGGTGGTGGAGACGTGCAGCCGGAACCGCTCCCCCGGCAGCACGCTCACCTCGTCGGCGTAGCCCTCGATCTCGTGCTCGGCGCCGTGCCGGGTGATCCGCCACGACTCCTGCACGTCACCGGCCGACGGCGTGCCGGCCGGGGCGGCCTGGGAGGCCGACGTGGCGACCGGCTGGGCGACCGGCTGGGCGGCCGGCTGGGTCGCGGGCGCCTGGCCGCAGCCGGCGGCGCAGAGGGCGAGGGCGAGCAGGATCTTGCGCACGTGCCCATGGTCGGGACCGCGCCCTCCGCTGAGCCGCGACTTGGTGAACTCCTTACATGATCAGCACGCAGGCCGGGCTTTCCACCTCGGACGACTGCCCGTCGGGCGCGGGCACCCCGTCCGTGAGGGTGAAGGAGGTGACGGTGTTGGCGTTCTGGTTGGCCACGTACATGCGCTCGCCGTCGATGGCGAAGTGCCGGGGCCAGGTGCCGCCCGAGGGCACCTCGGCGACGGGTGACAGGTCGGCGGCGCGCAGCACGGAGATCGTGTTGGGGCCGCGGTTGGCGACGTAGACGAAGTCGCCGTGCAGTTCCAGGTGGGAGGGGGCGTTGTCGCCCTCCTGGCGGGAGGCGCGGACGACCGTGCGGCGCTCGCCGTCGATCAGCGTGACGGTGCCGTCGAGCTCGCCCGCCACGTACAGGCGCGAGCCGGCGAAGGCGAAGTGGCGCGGGCCGGTGCCGGGGGCCATGGTGATGGGCTCCAGCGGGGTGCCGTCGTAGCGGTAGCGGCGGATCTCGTCGGTGCCGAGGTCGGAGACGTGCAGGAGGCCGTCGTGGAAGACGGCCTGGTGGGCGTGCGGGCCTTCCTGGCGGTCGGGGTCGGGGCCCGAGCCCTGATGGCGCAGGACGATCGGCTCGCCCGCGAACGCGCCCCGCTCGTCCAGCCGGTAGAGGGTGGCCGTGCCGTCGCCGTAGTTGGCCACCGCGAGCAGGCCGCCGTCCGGCTCCACGGCGACGTGGCAGGGGCTGTGTCCCTCGCTGGGGCGCTCGTCCAGCGCGCCGAGCTGCGCCCCGTCCGCCCGGAACGCGCTGAGCCAGCCGCGTTCGAGCTCGCCGACGGCGTACAGCACCGGCAGCGAGGGGTGGGCGGCCAGGAACGAGGGCGCCGTCACGCGGGTGAGGTCGCCGCCGATCGTGACGATGCCAGGGCCGTACCCGCCTATGCGTACGTACTTCACAGCGGGGTTCCTCCTATGGTTGACTGTGGCAATGAGTTCGTTGACAGAAGCAAGGGTTTCTGAGGTCAGAGCCTTCAACCGGTTCTATACGAAGGTGATCGGCGCGCTCCAGGCAGGGATGCTTGACTCGCCGTACTCGCTGACCGAGGTGAGGGTGCTGTTCGAGCTGGCGCACGCCGAGCGGATGGAGACCGGGGAGCTGCGCGGGCTGCTCGGCCTGGACGCGGGCTACCTCAGCCGGATCCTGGCCCGCTTCGAGGGCGACGGACTGGTCCTGCGGGAGCGTTCTGCGAGCGACGCGCGCAAGCACCTCGTCGCGCTCACCGAGGCGGGGGCCGGCGTCTTCGCGGCGCTCGACCGGCGCTCGTCGGAGGAGATCCGCGCCCTGCTCGACGGGCTCCCCGAGGCCGACCAGGAGCAGCTGGTCGCCGGCATGGCGACGATCAGGCGGCTGCTGGGCGGCGGGCAGGGGCGCGCGCCGTACGTGATCAGGCCGCCGCGCGCCGGCGACCTGGGCTGGGTCGCCTTCAGGCACGGCGCGCTCTACGCCGCCGAGTACGGCTGGGGCGTGGAGTTCGAGCAGCTCGTCGCCAGGATCGTGGGCGGCCTCGACTTCTCCCGCGACGCCGGGTGGATCGCCGAGGTCGACGGCGAGCGGGCCGGCTGCGTGTTCTGCGTGCGGCAGGACGACACGACGGCCAAGCTGCGCATGCTGCTGGTCGAGCCGTCCGCCCGAGGGCTGGGCATCGGGCGGCGGCTGGTCGACGAGTGCCTGCGGCACGCGCGGGCCGAGGGGTTCAAGCGGATCGAGCTGTGGACGCGCGACTGCCTGGACAGCGCGCGGCGCATCTACCAGGCAGCCGGGTTCGAGCTGGACTCCGAGGAGAAGGGCGTGGAGAACGGGATCGAGGTCATCGAGCAGATGTGGTCGCGCGACCTCTAGGCGCGGCCCTGGGCCACCAGTTGAGCGGGCCCGCCAGGCGCATCAGGCTCGGCACCAGCACCGCCCTGATCACGGTGGCGTCCACCAGCACGGCCACCGCCATGCCGACGCCCAGCATCTGCACGAACGTCACCGACGCCGTGGCGTAGGCGGCGAACGTGAGCGCCAGGATGCCGCCCGCCGCGGTGATCAGCGGCGCCCCCGACTGCAGGCCCGTGGCCACGGCCGACTCCGTGTCGCCCGTCCTGTCGTACTCCTCCTTGATCCGGGAGAGCAGGAAGACCTCGTAGTCCATCGACAGGCCGTAGGCGACGCAGAGCATCAGGATCGGGATGCTGGGGTCGAGCGTGCCCGTCGGGGTGAAGCCGAGCAGGCCCGACAGGTTGCCGTCCTGGAAGATCCAGACGAGGGCGCCGAACATCACGCCGAGGCTCAGCACGTTCAGCAGGGTCGCCTTGATCGGGATGATCACGCTCCTGGTCATCAGGAACAGGACGGCGAACGTCACGCCGAGCATCAGCGCCAGCAGCAGGGGGAGCCGGTCCACGACGGAGGCGCGGTAGTCGGACAGCTCGGCCGGGTAGCCGCCGACCAGCAGCTCGAAGGGCGGCGGCACGGCGCGTACGGTCTCGACCAGGCGCACCGGGTCGTCGGCCAGCGCCGCCGCCGACGGGACCACCGACAGCCACGTGCCCTGCCCCTGGAACCTGGCCGGGTCGCCGTCGCCCACGCGGGCGCCGCCCGCGTACGAGCCGGCCGACGAGTCCACCTGCGCCACGCCGGGCAGCCTGGACAGGCTCGCGGCGTAGCCGGAGACGTCACCCGCGGCGGCGTCCCTGGAGACGAGCTGGATGGCGTCGGTCTCCTCGGCGGGGAAGGTCTGGCGGATGACCTCCTGCGTCTGGCGGGAGGCGGCCTCGGGCGGCAGGACGCGGTCGTCGGCCACACCGAAGCGCAGCCCGAGGAACGGTGAGGCGAGCACCAGCAGCAGCCCCGTGGCCAGCCCGCCGGTCAGCAGCGGGCGGCGCATCACCCGGGTGGCCAGCCCGTGCCAGAAACCGTCCGCCCTCAAGCCGCCCGCCCGCTTCCGGTTGTCCCGCTCCGGCCCGTCCCGCTTGGGCAGCATCGTGCCGCCGATCGTGGCCAGCACGGCGGGCAGCACGATCACCGCCGCCACCAGGCCGCCCAGGACGACCGCGATCCCGGCGTAGGCGAAGGAGCGCAGGAAGTCGAACGGCAGCGCGAACAGCACGGCCAGCGACGAGGCCACCGTCAGGCCGCTGAACAGCACCGTCCGGCCCGCGTGCTCGACCGCCCCGGCGACCGCGGCGGCCCGGTCGGCGCCGCGCCGCGTCTCCTCGCGGAAGCGCTGGATGACGAACAGGCAGTAGTCGATGCCCAGGCCCAGGCCCATGGCAAGGGTCAGGTTGAGGGCGAAGGTGGAGATCTCGGCGTACAGCAGGACGCCGCCGAGCAGCGCCAGGCCGATCACCATGGCGTACACGCCGGCCAGGATCGGCACCAGGGCCGCCATGGCGCGCCGCTGGTAGAGCCAGAGCAGCACGAACGCCAGCGGGAAGATGACCAGCTCGGCCCGGACGAAGTCCTGCCTGGCCAGCGGCACGGCCTCCCTGAACACCTCCTCCCCTCCCCCGGCCCGCACCTGGAGCAGATCGCTGCCCCTGGTGATCTCGGGGACGAGCGCGGGCAGGACCCGGGCGCGCACGTGGTCGGCGTCTCCGGGGATGCGCACCACGATCAGCGCGTGCCTGCCGTCCTCGCTGCGCAGGGTGGCGGGCTTGCCGCGGGTCCAGTACGAGGCGGACTCGGCCACGCCCTCGTGGCGGCCGACGCGTTCGGTCAGCTCCCTGCCCGCCGCCTCGTTCGCGGGGTCGTCCACGGTGCCGCCGCGCGCCGTCACCAGGAAGATCATGTCGGGGCTGCCCGTGCCGAACCGCTTCTCCAGCTCGGCCTGCGCCCGGTCGGACTCCGACCCCGGCGCCTCGAACCTCGCCAGCGACAGCCCCGAGGCCGCCCCCGCCGCCAGCACGCCGGCGCCGACCAGCAGCGCCAGGGCCAGCGCGAGCACCAGCCTGCGGCGGCGGACGAGCACGAACCCGAGCCTGCGCAGCGGCGGGCCCTTCGTGGCCGGACGGGCGGAGCGGGCGCGAGTGGTCACCATGAGATCTCCCCGAAAACTCGGTAAACTGCTCGTGTTTTACTGTCGAGACCCAGAAATACAAGTGAATGCTCGTATTTGTCAACGAGGAGACCCATGCCTGAACGCACGGTCCGCCGGCAGGCGCGCGGCCTGAAGCGCATGGCCGAGATCCTCGACGCCGCCGAGCAGGTGGTCGCCGAGGTCGGCTACCCGGAGCTGACCACCAACCAGGTCGCCGCGCGGGCGGGGGTGTCGCCGGGGTCGCTGTACCAGTTCTTCAGGAACAAGGAGGAGATCCTGGACGGGCTCGTCGCCCGCTACACGGTCGACCGGCAGGAGTTCTGGGCCGGACGGCTGGCCGCCGTCACCCCGCAGGTGCCGCTGGAGGCGCTGGTGGGGCAGCTCGTGGACGAGAGCGTGCGGTTCAAGAGCGCGTCGCCCGCGTACTGGTCGCTGCTGTACGGCACGGCCACCGGCGACCAGCTCGCGGCGGCGTCCCAGCGGCTGCACGAGGACATCGCGGGGCACATCGCGGACATGCTGCGGCGGCGCTCGCCCGAGCTGTCCGAGGAACGCGCGCGGCTCACGGGGACCATGGCGCTGGCCATGGTGAAGGCGGTGATGCCGATGATCACGTCGGCTGGGCCTGAGCGGTCGGCCGAGCTGGTGGACGAGCTGAAGCTCATGCTCGTGCGCTACCTGGCATGATTCCGGCGGCCGTCAGCGCGGAAGGCGGTAAGGCGCGCATGGCCGTCGCGGGCGCAGGGCCGTCACGTGCGGAAAGGGCCGCTCACCTCGAACGTGTGCCCCTCCGTGCGCCCCCGCCTGGCCGAGAAGTACAGCCGCTCGCCGCGCGGCGAGAACGCCAGCCCGGTCAGCTCCGCGCCGTCATGCCCCTCCAGCCGCAGGAACGGCGTCACCGCCCGGTCGGGCGCGATCACGTCGATCTCGGCACGCTCCCTGGCGACGTACAGATCGCCGGACGGGGCGGCGGTGATGGCGCGCACGCCCTCGCAGAGCCGGTCGAGCGTCGAGGTCTGCCCGTCGTACGCCCACAGCCCGGTGTCGCCCTTCGTGGTGAAGTAGCACACCCCGCCCGCGTAGTGGCAGCCGTCGCCGCCGTCGAAGTGGCGGGCGTCCTCGACCTGGTGGCGGGCCTCCATGAGCAGGGCGGCCGGCGAGGGCACGGCCTGCCAGTGGCCCGAGGCGCACAGCACCTCCAGCGTGCCCTCCGTCAGATCTCCCCAATCGCCCGGCCTGAACCGGTAGAAGCAGCCGTCCGGCTCGTCCTCCGTCATGTAGATGACGCGCCGCTCGGGGTCGCAGGCGGCGGCCTCGTGCTTGAAGCGGCCCATCGCCAGGCGCGGCCGGGCGGCGCGGGCGCCGTACGGGTCGCACTCGAAGACGCGGCCCCGATGGCCCAGCTCGCACGACAGCCAGGTGTGCCACGGCGTGGCGCCGCCGGCGCAGTTGAGATCGGTGCCCGACAGGATGCGGTAGGCGTCGCCGACGCTGCCGTCGGCGCGGAAACGCAGCGCCGAGGCGCCGCCGAGCAGGGGCAGCTCGGAGTTGCTGACGTAGATCCAGCCGTCGCCGTCGGGGAAGCAGGCGCCGCCGTCGGGCGCCGCGTGCCAGGTCAGCCCGGCGACCTTCTGGCCGGAGCGGGCCACCACCCGGCCGGTGAACCCTGGGGGCAGCGCCATACCGCCCGTGCCTGCCAGGCCGAGCGGACCGTACGGGCTGACGCCGCCCGGCACGAGCGGGCCCGTGCGGAGGAGAGTCTTGCGCGACATCGTGGGGCCTCCCTCTAGGTGCCACGCTAGTCGACCGCACCGACATGAATGGCAGGGACTCGCGACATCAAACTCTGCGCAAACCCCGATGGCCGTTCGCCGGGCGGTCGGCGGAGGGTGACTTTCCGTACGACCGGCGGGGGTACGCGAGGCGGCGACCTGCCGTCTCATGACGGCGGGGACGGGGGCGGGGACGCGCTTCCGGATCACCGCGAGCCAGGCGCCGGTGACAGCACCATGGCGGACGCGGACATGTCGGGGCCGGGCGTGGCGAGCTTCGCATTCAGCTCGGCATGCGAAAGCCCGGGCACAGAGCCCGGGCTCTTCGCGATGGGTTCAGACACGCCGGTGTCACCGCTGTGCCTGGAACATCCAGTGCTGCTTGTCGATCTCCTGCGCCACGGCGATCAGCAGGTCCTGGCTGACGGGGTCGGCCTCCTCGGTGGCCCGGATGCGCTCGTACATGCGCTTGCTGACGCCGTCGAGCACGTCCGTGATCGTCGCCAGCACCTTGCCGTCCTCGATCCAGCCGCTCTCCGGCTGCTGGAGCTTGCTGGAGCGGGAGATCGTGGCGGCGCGGCCGTCCGGGTTGACGCCGAGGGCGACGGCGCGCTCGGCGATGGTGTCCATGTGCGTTCTGGCCAGCGCGACGACCTCGTCGAGCTGGAGGTGGATCGAGCGGAAGTGGGTGCCGATGAGGTTCCAGTGTGCCTGCTTGGCGACCAGCGACAGGTCGATGAGGTCCACCAGGGCTCCCTGGAGGGCCTCCGCGACAGTGTTCTTTGCGTCGCCCGAGAGCGGGCCGGTGATGGTAGCCATGTCTACCTTCCTCCCCAGCGGTCGGAATTTACACATTCCACAACGAAAAGGACGCCCCGGATCTTCCGCTCCCGACTGTCATTGACAGTGTAATAGTGACAGTGTCATTGTGAGGTTATGAGTGACACCTGGACGATCGGCGAGCTGGCCGAGCACGCGGCGCGCGCCCTGCGCGCCGGCGCGCCGTCTGCTCCCAACGGGCGGGTCCGCGATGTGCCTGGCGAGCGGCTGATCAGGTGGTACACGACCATCGGGCTGGTGGATCCGCCGCTTACCCGGCGCGGGCGGGTGGCCAGGTACGGGCGGCGGCATCTGCTGCAGCTCGTCGCCGTCAAGCGGATGCAGGCGGCCGGGCGGTCGATCGCGGAGATCCAGGCGGCGCTGGCGGGGGCCACGGACCGGATGCTGGAGGCGACGGCCCACTTGGAAGGCCCGCTGCCGGTGGCTTCGCCGGACGGCGCGCCGGCGCGGGATCGCCCGGCCCAGCCGCCCGGGGGCGAGCGCGGCCCCGTGCCCGCGACGGGCGGCGGTGAGGGCGTGCGCGGCCGGTTCTGGGCTGAGCGGCCCGGCAGCGGCGCGACACCCGCCCCGAACCCGGCGCACGTCCAGGACACAGCACACGTCCAGGACACAGCACACGTGCAGGACGCGCCGCACGTCCAGGGCGGGGCACACGACACCGTCACGCCGGGCCCGCCCCACGGCGCGGACACGTCCCAGGACCGGCGCACACCCCACGGCCCGGACACGTCGCAGGACCGACACGCACCCCACGGCGTCGGCGCGTCCCAGGACCGGCACGCACCACACAGCACCCCCACACGACGGAGCGGCGCCGACACCCGGGCGGACCCCGCCCGGCTCGTGACAGGGATCAGGTTGGCGGACGGGGTACGGCTCGTGCTGGACACGACCCGCCCCCCGTCGGAGGAGGACGTCCAGGCGGTACTGGCGGCGGCGCTACCGCTGCTCGCGGTGCTCGAAGAGAGGGAGCTGACATGAGGATCACTTCACTGGAGCCCGCACGGTGCCTGCCGGTGCCGGACGCCGGGTTCGGCGCGCTGCTGACCGAGCGCGGCAACCTGCCGCTGGAGAGCGTGGACGTGACCGCCGGCATCTCGGGCCTGATCGCCGGGGTCGAGGTCACGCAGGGTTTCCGGAACCCGTTCGACGTCACGCTGGAGGCCACGTACGTCTTCCCGCTGCCCGACAGGGCGGCCGTCACCGGCTTCCGGATGGAGGCCGACGACCGGGTGATCGAGGGGGTGCTGAAGGAGCGGGCCGAGGCGAGGGCCGACTACGACCGGGCGCTGCGCGAGGGGAAGCGGGCGGCGATCGCGGAGGAGGACCGGCCCGACGTGTTCACGATCAGGGTGGGCAACATCCTGCCCGGCGAGCGCGTCTCGGTGCGGCTGACGATGAGCCAGCCCCTGCCGTACGAGGACGGCGCGGCGACGTTCAGGTTCCCGCTGGTGGTGGCGCCGCGTTACATCCCGGGCAGCCCGATCGACGGCCCGCCGGCCGGTGACGGCACCGCGCCCGACACCGACGCCGTGCCCGACGCGTCGCGGATCAGCCCGCCGGTGCTGCTGCCTGGCTTCCCCAGCCCGGTGCGGCTGTCGCTGTCGGCCACCGTGGACGCGGCCGGGCTGGAGCTGCGCGAGCTGGCCTCCAGCCTGCACGTGGTCGAGGAGGAGGGCCACACCGTACGGCTGCGCCCCGGCGAGCGGCTCGACCGCGACTTCGTGCTGCGCCTGTCGTTCGACGCCTCCACGGCGCTGCAGCTCGACGGCCGGGGCACGTTCGCGCTCACCGTGCTGCCGCCCCCGCTGCAGGCCGCCCGCACGCCGCGCGACCTGGTGCTGCTGCTCGACAGGTCCGGCAGCATGGGCGGCTGGAAGATGGTCTGCGCCCGCCGGGCCGCCGCCCGCATCGTGGACACGCTGACGCCGCAGGACAGGTTCGCGGTGCTCACCTTCGACTCGGTGGTGGAGCAGGCGTTCGAGGGGCTGGTGGAGGCGTCCGACCGCAACCGGTACCGCGCGGTCGAGCACCTGGCCAGGGTGGACGCGCGCGGCGGCACCGAGCTGCTCGAACCGCTGCGCCAGGCCACCGCCCTGCTGGGCGGCGCGGAGAGCGGGCGCGAACGCGTCGTGGTGCTGGTCACGGACGGCCAGGTGGGCAACGAGGACCAGATCCTGGAGCAGGCGGGCGGCGCGCTGTCGGCCATGCGGGTGCACACGGTCGGCATCGACCGGGCCGTGAACGCGGGGTTCCTCGGCCGGCTGGCCGGGCTCGGGGCGGGGCGGTGCGAGCTGGTCGAGTCGGAGGACCGGCTCGACGCCGCCATGGACGCCATCCACCGCAGGATCGGCGCCCCGCTGGTCACCGACCTGTCGCTCAAGGACCTCGACGTCGAGCCCGGCACGGTCACCCACCTCGGCTCGATCTTCCCCGGCGTGCCGCTGCGCGCGTACGGGCGGCACCGCGAGGGCACCTCCGTCACCGTGCAGGGGACGGCGGCCGGCGCGCCGTGGGAGGAGCGGGTGCCCGGCGTGACCGTGGACAACCCGGCCATCCGCGCCGTGTGGGCGCGGGCGCACCTGCGTGAGCTGGAGGACCGCTACGCCATGGGCGAGCACGACCTGGAGCCGCGCATCGTGCGGACGTCGCTGGAGTACGGCGTGCTCTGCCGGTTCACGGCGTACGTGGCGGTCGACACCAGGCAGGTCGCCGGTGAGGGGCCCGAGCATCGCGTCATCCAGCCGGTCGAGCCGCCGAGCGGGTGGGAGCTGCCGAGCGCGGCCCCGGCGGGCGTGTTCGGGGCGGGCATGACGCTGGCCGCCGCGCCCGTGGCGGCGCCGAGGATGCGCATGCCGTCGGCCGGGCTCAGCCAGGCCGACCTGGATCAGGGGTTCGTCGGCGGGGGCGGCGCGGAGAGCGGCCCGGCTGCGGCCGGTCCCGTCCTCGGTGGCCCCGCCGTTCCTGGCGGGCCCGTGTACGGCGGGGCGCCGATGCCCGCACCGTCCGCCCCCGCCGGGCCCTGGCGCAAGTCCGGCGGCCGGCCCACGCACCGGCTGGAGTCGGTACGGCCCCAGCTCTCCGCCGAGCTAGACCGGCTCAACGCCCTCCCCGCCCCCGACCTGCTGTACCTGGCGGACCTCGGCACCCGGCTGGCCGCGCTGGCGGCCTTCCTCGGCGGGAACGAGGACCTGGAGGGGCTGGCCCGTGAGCTGGAGGGCGCCGAGCGGCCGGGCGCGGACGCGCGGGCGCTGCACGATCGCGCCGTCGAGGTGCTGACCGCGCTCACCGGCAGCGCCTCCCCTTCGCCCGACCCCGGCCCTGGCGGCGCCTCCCCGTCGCCAGGCTCCGCGCCTCAGGACGGCCGCCGCCGCGGCCCGTTCTGGAAGCGAGGCTGATCGGCCACAGGCGACGCGCCGCCACCGTCCTGTGAC
>NZ_BAAAQX010000019.1:0-231089 GCF_039531895.1 Nonomuraea monospora | reverse complement strand
CGCGCGATCTGACCAGGGCGTCACCGAGAGCGGCTAGCTCGCGAGTCCTGTGACGGTGGCGGCGCGCCCCGTGAACACACGCCCCCAGTCCACATTCACTCCGCACCCAGGCGTCTGTCCGATCCGCCCACGCTGTTCTACAGTCACCAGCATGGCGATGACCTCTCGCGCCCCCCTGCGCTTCGCCGAGGCGGTGTCCGCCACCGTCTCCGAGTGCACGAAGTCCGGCTTCTTCTTCGACTTCGACGGCACGATCGCCCCCATCATGCGAGATCCCTCCGCCGTCCGCCCGGTCCCCGGCGCGCTGGAACGGCTGCGCCTGCTGGCGACCCTGGTGGGCAGGGTCGCCATCGTCTCGGCCCGCCCCGCCGCGTTCCTGCGCGACCGCTTCCCCGCAATGCCGCGGCTGAGCCTGTTCGGCCTGTACGGCATGCAGACCGTCGTGGACGGCCGGGTGCGCACGGAGGCGGAGGCGGGCGCCTGGGCTCCGGTCATCGCCCGGGTGACGGCCGACGCGGCCCGGGAGCTGCCGGGCGAGGTGCTGGTGGAGGACAAGGCGCTGATGGTGGCGCTGCACTACCGTTCGTCGCCGTCGTTGCGCGGCGCGGTGGAGCGGTGGGCCTCGGCCAAGGCGGCCGAGCTGGGCCTGCGGGAGCAGTACGGGCGCATGGTGGTCGAGCTGAGGCCCCCGGTGGAGGGCGACAAGGGGACGCTGGTGGAGCGCGAGACGGAGGCGCTCACCCGCGCCTGGTACTTCGGCGACGACCTGTCCGACGGCCGGGCGTTCGAGGCGCTGCGCGGGCGGGAGGAGCGGGATCCGGCGTTCCTGGGTGTGCGGGTGGCGGTGGCGAACGGGGAGACGGGCGACGAGCTGGCACGCCGGGCGGATTTCACGATCGACGCCCCCGAGCACACCCCGCACCTGCTCGACCATGTCATCCGCGCATTTCCGGCCGCCCCGTACGCTGGATAAGTGACGACACTTGTCCTGGACGGCGGGCTGGCCACGCGGCTGGAGGAGCTCGGCGCGGATCTGAGCGACGCGCTGTGGTCGGCGCGGCTGCTGCTGGAGGAGCCCGCGCTGATCAGGCGCGCGCACGCCGACTACTTCGCGGCGGGCGCCGACGTGGCGACGACGGCCAGCTATCAGGCGACGCTGCCGGGGTTCGCGCGGCGCGGGCTGGACGTGACGGAGGCCGAGCGGCTGATCCGGCTGTCGGTGGAGCTGGCCGCCCAGGCGCGCGACGAGGCCGGGCGCGGGCTGGTGGCGGCCTCGGTCGGCCCGTACGGCGCGTACCTGGCCAACGGCGCCGAGTACACCGGCGACTACGACCTGGACGAGGACGGCCTGTACGCCTGGCACCTGCCGCGCTGGGAGATCCTGGCCGGGGCCGGGGCGGACCTGCTGGCCTGCGAGACCATCCCGTCCGTCGCCGAGGCGCGGGCGCTGGCCGCGCTGCTGGACCGCACGCCGGGGGTGAAGGCGTGGGTGAGCTTCTCGTGCCGCGACGGCGAGCGGCTCAACGACGGCACGCCGATCCGCGAGGCGGCCGCCCTGTTCGCGGGCAGCCCGCAGGTGGTCGCGGTCGGCGCGAACTGCACCGCGCCGCGCCACATCCCCGGCCTGATCTCCTGCCTGTCGGACGGCCTGCCCGTGGTCGTCTACCCCAACTCGGGCGAGTCGTGGGACGCCGCCGCCCGCCGCTGGCGCGGCCTGGCCGACCCTGTCGAGTACGGCCTGGCCGCCCAGGAGTGGCAGCGGGCGGGCGCGTCGCTGATCGGCGGCTGCTGCCGTACGACGCCTGAGCACATCAGGCAGATCCGCGCGCGTCTGACCTGAGCCACCACCCGGTCAGCAGCGCTCCGGCGAGGACGACGGCGGCCACGACGCGGTAGCCGGCGCCCATCCCGTACGTGGTCATCACCGTCCCCATGACGGCGACCCCGATCGCGCTGCCCAGCTCGCGGGTGGCGCTGTTGAGCCCGGAGCCGAGCCCGGCCCGCTCGGGTGGCAGCGCCGCCATGATCTCGTACGAGAGCACGGGCAGGCAGAGCCCCATGGCCGCACCCATGATCACGAGCCCGATCGCGTACACCGGATAGGGCATGTCACCGTCGGCGAACGACAGCAGCACCAGCCCCGCCACGTTCCCCGCGAGCCCGGCCATCACGGCGGGGCGCCGCGCGAAGCGGCCCGCCAGGCGCGACAGCACGATCATCGGGATGACGAGCGGCACGATGGCCACGCCGGTGAGCAGCGGCGAGAACCCCTTGGCCTCCTGAAGGAAACGGGCGTTGACGAAGAACAGCGCGAACAGCCCGAAGAACGTGACGGCCACGCCGAGCGTCCCGGCCCGCAGCCGCGCCGCGGCGAACAACCGGGGGTCGAGCAGCGGCGCGGCGGAGCGCAACTGGTGCCCGGCGAAGACCGCGAACAGCACGGCCGCCACGCCGAACGCCGCCAGCACCAGCCCGCTCCCCCAGCCGGCCTCCGGCCCCTCGATGATGCCGGTGAGCAGCGCAACGGAGGCGGCCGTGAGCAGCACGGTGCCCGGCAGATCGAGGCTGGCGGCGTGCCGCGGCATGCGCGGCACCAGCACCGCCACCAGCGCCGCGAGGACGGCGGCGAGCAGCACCGGCACGCCGAACAGCGCCCGCCACGGCAGGTACTGCATCACCAGCCCGCCGCCCAGGTTGCCGATCACGCCCGCGGCGCCGGTCGCGGCGGTCCAGGCGGCCACTGCGGCGCCGCGCTCGGCCGCCGGATACACGCCGACCGTGATGGCCAGCGACGCCGGCATCACCATCGCCGCGCCCGCGCCGCTCAGCGCCCTGGCGGCGATCAGCGTCCCGACGTCCGGGGCGAGCGCCGCCGCCAGGCAGCCCGCCGCGAACACGCCCAGCCCGGCCAGCAGCACCCCCTTGCGGCCGAACCGGTCGCCTGCCGCGCCGGCGGGGATGAGCAGGCAGGCGAAGACGATGACGTACGCGTCCACGATCCAGAGGATCTGCGCCTGCGAGGGACGCAGCTCGGAGGCGGCGAGCGTGGGGATGGCGAGGTTGACGGCGGCCACCAGGGCGACCGCGAGAACCACGGACGCGGCCATGACGGCCATGATCCGGGTCCGGGCGGCGCGCCCGGCTTCCAGGGTGACTGTGGACATGCGAAAACCCCCGACGAGGTCATGGGTGATGGGACGAGCGGAGGCCTCCCGCGGCATTCACCGTAGACTCGGCCCAGCCCTTACCTCAAATGCATCTTTTGCAGGTGATACATGCGCCAGACGCAACCCAGCCTCGACCTGCTGATCGCCCTGGACGCCCTACTGGAGGAGGGCAGCGTCTCGGCCGCGGCCCGGCGGCTGCACCTGTCGGAGCCCGCCATGAGCCGCACGCTCGGACGCATCCGCAAGGCCATGGGCGACCCCGTGCTCGTACGGTCGGGGCGGCAGATGGTGCCCACGCCACGGGCGCTGGCCGTCCAGAGCGAGGTGCGGACGCTGGTGGAGGCGGCCAGGAAGGTGTTCACGCCGCCCGGCGAGCCGGACCCGGCCACGCTGGAGCGCCGGTTCGTGATCCTGGCGTCGGACGCCGTCATCACGGCGGTGAGCGTGCCGCTGCTGACCGAGGTGAGCCGGTCGGCGCCGGGGGTGCGGCTGCACTTCATCCCTGAAGGGCACGGCGACGAGCAGGCGCTGCGCGACGGCAGCGCCGACCTGGAGGTGACCGTCATCGAGGACCCCGCGCCGGAGATCCGCACCGAGCCGCTGACCACCGACCGGGCCATCGGCGTCGTCCGGCCCGGGCACCCGATCCTGGACGGGGGGCCGGTCACGGCGGCGCGGTTCGCGGCGTACGAGCACGTGATCGCCACCCGGCGGGGGCGCACCTCCGGGCCCGTGGACGCGCTGCTGAGCGCTCAGGGGCTGACGCGGCGGGTGGCGGGCTCGGTGCCGACCTTCGGGGCGATGCTGCTGGCGGTGCGCGCCTCCGGGCTCGTGGGGATGACGCCTCAGGCGCTGACCCGGCCGATGTACGAGGCGCTCGGGCTGGTGACGTTCGCGCTGCCGTTCGAGCTGCCGGAGATGACGATCTCGCAGGCTTGGCACGCGCGCTACGACGCCGACCCGGCCCACGCATGGCTACGCGAACGCGTCCGCGCGGCCCTCGACCCTGCTGCGGCGGGGCACACACCCGACCGGCCCGCCTGACCACGCCGCGTCACAGGCTTCGGCACGACGCGACGCGAAGCACGGCACGGCGCACGGCACCGCACGGCACCACGCGATGCGACGCACGGCGCGACGCGACGGCACGGTGCAGCGCACGGCACGGCACCCCGCACGGCACGGCACCGCACGGCACGGCACCGCACGGCACGGCACCGCACGGCACGGCACGGCACCGCACTGCACCGCACGGCACGCGACGCAGCGCAACGCACGGCGCGGGTGTGAGGCGGAGTGCGGGTGGCAGGCGCGGGCAGGGCGCGAGCGCGCGGCGACGGGCTGGCCTCCACCACGCTCGGCCGGCACGTCACCCCCAGGCGGCCACCACCACGCCCGACCGCCATTCCCCGCCTCCAGACACCCGCACCACAGCGCGGCGAGAGGCTAGGCGGTCGCTGTGGCGGTCGCGCCGCGGCGGCGGGTCAGGACGCGGTCGAGGGCCAGCGCCCCGCCCCCGGTGAACCCGACGGCCAGGCTCGCCGCCGCCAGCGCCAGCACGAACTCGTAGCCGCCCTCACCGGCCAGCCCGTTGGCCCCGTGCACGAACGCGATGGCGCCCAGCATGTCGAGGGCCAGCAGCGTGCCCGCGATCGGTAGCGCGACGCCGAGGATCAGGGCGAGCCCGCCGGCGACCTCCAGCACGGCCACCGCGGGCGCGGCCAGGCCGGCGAGCGGGATGCCGACGGACTCGAAGAACTTGGTCGTGCCCGCGATCCCCATGGTCGCGAACTTCTGATAGCCGTGCACCAGGAAGATCACCCCGATGGCGACCCTCGCCAGCAGCAGGGCGAAGGGACGCGCCTGATCCACCATACGGACTCCCTCGATGGTTGTTCAGATTTGAACAACGACTCTAGCAGTGATTTGTTCAAATTCGAACGACAGTACACTGAATCGGTGACGGACACCCGATGGCTGGACGCGACCGAGATGGCGGCATGGCGCGCCTTCGTGTCCACCTCCCACTTGCTTGAGCGGCGTATCGAGGAGCAGCTCAAGGCCGAAGCCGGCCTCACTCACCCGCAGTACGAGATCCTGGTGGTCCTGTCGGAGTCGCCTGGCCGCCAGATGCGCATGACGGAGCTGGCCAGGGGTGTCGTGGTGTCGAAGAGCGCGCTGACGTACCAGATCACGCAGTTGGAGAAGGCGGGGCTGGTCGAGCGGGCGACCTGCCCGTCCGACGAGCGGGGCGTGCTGGCGGTGCTGACGGACGCGGGCGTGCGCTGCCTGCAGCAGGTGGCGCCGGGGCACGTGGAGGTGGTGCGGGCGTACCTGATCGACCGGCTCAGCCGGGAGGAGCTGCGCACGATGACGAGCGCCATGCGCAAGACGGAGGAGGCCTTACGCTCCTCGGCGTGACCCTCCGGCCTGGACGTGACCATCCGGCCTCGGCGTGACCCTCCGGCCGCTACTCGCTCTTGCCCGAGGAGCCCGAGGAGGCGGCGGCGCGCGCGGCGCGCTCCATCTCGACGCGGGCGCTGGCGGCGTACTTGTCGACGTACTCCTGCCCCGACAGCTCCATCAGCGCGTACATGATCTCGTCGGTCACGGCGCGCAGCACCAGCCGGTCGTCCTCCATGCCGTAGTAGCGGGAGAAGTCGAGCGGCTTGCCGAACTTGACGCCGGGCCTGATGCCCAGCTTGGGCAGCAGCCGCCCTGGCGGCATCATCTCGTACGTGTTGATCATCGCCCAGGGGATCACCGGCACCCGCGACTCCAGGGCGAGCCTGGCCACGCCGGTCTTGCCCTTGTAGAGGCGGCCGTCGGGCGTGCGCGTGCCCTCGGGGTAGATGCCCAGGATGTTGCCCTCGCGCAGGACGCGCAGCCCGGTGCGCAGTGCCGCCTCGCTGGCCTTGCCGCCGGAGCGGTCGATCGGCACGGTGCCGACCCCGCTGAAGAACAGCCGGGTGAAGAAGCCCTTGATGCCGCGCCCGGTGAAGTAGTCGGCCTTGCCCAGGGAGATCACCTTGCGGCGGATCTGCAGCGGGCCGAAGAAGTGGTCGGCGAAGGACAGGTGGTTGCCGGCCAGGATCGCGGGCCCCTGCTTCGGCACGTTCTCCGCGCCCTCGGTCCACGGCCTGAAGATGAGGTGGAGGAACGGCCCCAAGATGGCCTTGACCACCCAGTAGAACACCCTGGCACCTCTTCCTGCGCACTTCTCGTCGGCGGGCATTGTCAGCAGCGGGCAGAGTCATCTTCCCATCCCGACTGCCATGCTCCTACATCAGCTCTCGCACAAATACCCCAGAACGTGCGACGATCGGGCCGTTCCGGCGGAAATTGCCGGAATGAAACGGCACAGAGGAGCTGTTATGCCGCTCATGCCAGGCGCTGAGCCCTACCACCACGAAGCAGGCCAGATCGGCGTGCTGCTGTGTCACGGGTTCACCGGCACGCCGCAGTCCCTGCGGCCGTGGGGTGAGTACCTGGCCGGGCACGGGGTCAGCGTCTCGCTCCCCCGTCAGCCCGGACACGGCACCAAGTGGCAGGAAATGAACAGAACGCGCTGGGACGATTGGTACGCCGAGGTGGAAAAGGCGTTCGCCGACCTCCAGGGCCGGTGCGCGGAGGTGTTCGTGGCGGGGCTGTCGCTCGGCGGCTGCCTGGCGCTGCGACTCGCCGAGGTGCACGGCTCCGCGATCAGGGGTGTGATGGTGGTCAACCCCTCGATCGCCAACGACGTGCCGTTGATGAGATTGGCTCCGCTGCTGAAATGGTTCGTGCCGTCGGTGCCCGGCGTCGCCAACGACGTCAAGAAGCCCGGCGTGCGCGAGCTGGCCTACTCCAGAACCCCGGTGAAGGCGGCGGCCTCGCTGCCGGGGCTGTGGTCGCTGGTGCAGGCCGACCTGGCGAAGGTGACACAACCGCTGCTGGTCTTCCACAGCACGGAGGACCACGTGGTGAAGCCGACGAGTGTCGCGATCATACGCGCGAAGGTCCCGCAGGCCACGATCGAGGAGCTTACCGATAGCTACCATGTTGCGACGCTTGACAACGATGCCGACAGGATCTTTGCCGGGAGCCTCGACTTCATCCGGACACATGCCTCGGTACCCTTGCAGAGGGACTGATCGCACCCAGGGGGAAGTCGCGATCGCTGCGGAGAGGCCCATCTAGGTGACGCCCCAGAGTGACGAGGACGAGGTCTGGCGGCAGATCGTCGCGTCCTTCAACGACACGGCCGAGCGCGACTCGGCCGATCAGCCATGGCCGGACAGCGAGAACGTGCCCGCCGAGCCGACCCGCCGGGTGGTCAAACCCCCGGAGGACGAGCCCGCGCACGACACCTCCCCGGACGACGACGAACCACGGGAGAGCGGGGGCGACGAGGAGGAGGACGAGGGGCACTTCGAGCCTCCGCCGCCGCCCCCGCTGCCCAAGCTGGACCTGCCGACCAAGCTGGCGTGGGTGGGGCTGTTCGGCGGCCCCGCCTACCTGCTGGTCGCGGCGATGGCGAGCTGGCACATGGAGGGGTGGGCGCTGTTCACCGCGGTGGCGGCGTTCATCGGCGGGTTCGTGGCACTGGTGGTCCGCATGGGCGACGGCCCGCCCAACGACTCCGGCTGGGACGACGGCGCCGTGCTCTGAGCAGCGGAACCTACGACTTCGCGGTGGTGACCTTGGGCGCGAACGACTCCACCACGTCGGTGTAGCGGTCCTTGGTGTCGACGGCGTGCCCGACCGCCCACACCGTGCTCTTGCCCGCCAGGTACGCCACCGCCTGCAGCCGCACGCTGCTCCTGCCCTGCTGGGTGCCGCCCCTGATGGTCTCGCACTCGCCCTTCTCACAGCGCAGCATGAACGGCTCCGCCGCGCGGGAGGGGTCGTAGCCGGTCATCCAGTAGCGCCCCTTGCCGTCGCCGGTCACGCCGTACAGCCTGGCCTCGGATGGCGGCAGCCGCAGCTCCCGCCACCGCTTGCCGTTCCAGACCAGGGCGAGCGGCGTGATCTCGCCGGGGCCGCGGTAGACGCCGCCCACGGCCAGCGCCCGCTTGGAGCTGTCGACCTGCACGTCGCGCAGGTAGCCGCCGGGGATGGAGGGCAGCGGCATGGACTTCCACGTGCCGCCGGAGTAGTGCGCGATCAGCGGCTCCGTGCCGGTGTCGCCGACCGCGAAGCCGCCGGACACCGCGTACAGGGCGCCCTTGTCCTCGATCTCCTGGACGGTCCAGTCGTTGCCCTGGCCGGTCACGATCAGCGCGTTCTTCTCGCGGCTGCCCACCGCCACGACCTTGCCCGACTTGGTGTCGATGCCGCCCAGCCAGTCGCCGGCCCGCAGGCAGGGCGGCCTGACCCGGTCGGAGCCGGCCGGCGGGCAGAGCGGCCTGACCCGGTCGAAGCCGGCCGTGTCGCCGTGCGCGAGGTAGGGCACCCCGTCGTGGCCGTCGCCGACCGCCCACACGTCCGACGGCGAGGCGGCGGCCAGGCCGCGCAGGTTGCCCGCCGCGGTGTTGTCGCGGATGCCGATCTCGCTCCAGCGGCTGCCGTTCCAGTGGCGGATGGTGCCGCGGTTCTTCCAGACGTCCCAGATCTCCTGCTGGCCCACGGCCCACACGTCGCCCGGCGAGATCGCCAGCACGTCGGAGAGCGAGCCGTCGGCCTGCAGCCGCACGCTGGTCGACTGCTGCCACGCCTCGATCTGCGCGGGGCGGGGATCGGCATGCGCGGCGGGCGTGACCTGCGTCCAGGCCACGGACGTCGCCAAGATCAAGGAAAGCGCACGCCGCTGAGAGCGACGAGTCATGAGGAAATGCTACGGGCTGGAGAGCCTGTCTTGCCCGCTAGTGCCCAACTCGCAACTCTGCGACGACCGGGAGATGGTCGCTGGCCCCGGTGAGATCGGCGATCGCGGCGTCCACTCCCCCGCACGACACGACACGCGCCTCGCGCGCGGCGAACACCCCGTCGATGCGTGCGGACGGCTGCGCGGCGGGGAACGTCAGCCCGTCGCCCTTGGGCGCCACGGCGTAGCAGTCGGCCAGCCGTCCGGCCAGGTAACGCCAGGCGGGCCGGTGGGGATGCTCGTTGACGTCGCCGGCGAGCACGATGGCGGCGCCGTGCCTGGCCGCCACGTCCTCCATCAGCGCCACGGCCTCGGCGGCGTGGTGCATCCTGGCCGCCTCGTGGAGGTCGAGGTGGAGCGAGCCGACGGCCAGCCGCGCCCCCTCGGCCTGCACCACGGCGACGGCCAGCGCCCGCCGTTCCAGACCCAGGAAGCCGCGCAGCGCGTGGCTCTCGGCGTGCAGGACGCGGGCGCGCCGGCCGACGAGCACGGCCACCCCGCCGGCCCTGCCCGGCGTGGCGACCGTGAGGCCCGCCGCGGCGGCCAGCGCCGCGCGCCTGGCCCGCCAGCGGCCGAACCTGGGCGCCTCCTGCACGCACAGCACGTCGGCGCGCGCGGCGGCGATGACCCTGGTCAGCGCGGGCACGCTGTCGCGCAGCCCGTGCAGGTTGTACGTCCCGACCCTGACCGTCACGCGCTGATCGCCGGATGCGGCGCTCAGCGCTGCCTGGCCAGGTCGGCCGCTCCCACGACGCCGGCGGAGGCGCCCAGCTCGGCCAGCCTGATCTCGGCGAACGGCCGGTGCCCGTGCCCGGTGAGCCGCTCGGCGAACGCCTGCCTGGCCCGGTCGATGAACAGGTCGGCGGCCCGGGAGACACCGCCGCCGACGATGAAGCAGCCGGGGTCGAGCACGGCGGCCAGGTCGGCCATGCCCTGCCCGAGCCAGTCGGCCAGGTTGCGGAAGGCGTCCAGCGAGGCCTCGTCGCCCAGCCGGGCGGCCTCGGTCACCTCCTCGCCCTCGATCTTGCCATCGGCCAGCCCCAGCAGCGTGGCGGCCCGCCCGGGGTGCGCCTCGGCGATCTCCCTGGCCTCCTTGACCAGGGCCTGGCCGCTGGCGTACTGCTCCCAGCAGCCGATGTTGCCGCACCCGCACAGCCGCCCGCCGGGCAGGACCTGCATGTGCCCCAGCTCGGCGCCCATGCCCCAGCGGCCGCGGTAGAGCGCGCCGTCGATGACGATGCCGCCGCCGATGCCGGTGCCGAGCGTCAGGCAGACCACGTGCGACTGGCCTCTGCCCGCGCCGAACCTGGTCTCGCCCCACGCCATGGCGTTGGCGTCGTTCTCGATGACGACCGGCAGGCCGACCAGGTCGCTGATCTTCTTCTGCAGCGGCTCCTCGCGCCAGGCGAGGTTCGGGGCGAAGCGGACGACGGACCTGGTCTCGTCCACGAAGCCCGCCGCGCCTACGCCGACGGCCTCGATCGTCCTGTCTCTGGACAGCTCGCGTACGACGTCGGCCACCGTCTCGGCGACCACGTCGGGGCGGTCGGCGGCGGTGGGCCTCAGCGTGTGTTCGACGATCTCGCCATTGTCGTCGACCACGCCGGCGGCCACCTTGGTCCCGCCGATGTCGACACCGATCGTGAGCATGCCCCGTGTCTCCCTAGTTCAGATCTATGTGTTCCACGTCGTCGCGCCCGCCCTCAGGCCGGTCGTCGCGCCGGGTGTCGCGCTGGTCGTCGCGCGGCCTGCTGGTGCGCGGGGCAGGCCTGCTCAGCACGTCGATGGCGCCCCTGAACGCGGCGAACAGCTCGCCGCCCGCCGCCATGAGGTGCCCCGTCACGTCGCCGCCCGACTCGCGTTGCGCCGCGATCGCCCGGCAGACGGGGCAGGCGCGGCAGATGTACTCGTCGTGGGGCTCGGAGACGGCCTCCTCCCAGACGTCGCGCTCCCTGCGCCCGCCGCCGGTGAAGGAGTTGAACACACTCCTGCCGACCTGGCGGGTGGCCCGCCCCTGGATCGAGTCGAACAGCTTGCGCGCCTCGTCGGCGACGGTCCCGAGCGGATCTCTGTCCTGGCTCTCGGTCATCCTGGCCCTCCCTGGCTCGTGGGGTCTCGCTCCTCCATGTTCAACTCCTCAGGTCGCGGATTCGCTCCCCGAGTCGAACGGTAGTGCAGACCCCGCCGCCGCGGGCGGGCTCCCGTCGGTGTGCCAGCGCACGCGCAGCACGCCGTCACGCAGCTCGGCGCCGCTGATCCGCCTGCGGGCCAGCGCCACGGGCAGCGCCAGGATCCTGCGGTACGGCCCGGCGGTGACGATCAGCTCGTCGCCCTTGCGGGCCAGGTCCACGTCGCCGCGATCGGCGCCGGGCAGGGCCAGGGTCAGCTCGTCGGCGCTCATCCGCAGCGGCGGCTCGACGGCGTGCGGGGCGAACGGGTCGGCCTCGCCGTACAGCGCGGCGCCCAGGGCGGCCAGGGCTTCCTTGCCGACGGGCTCGGCCGGCAGGTACGGCACGACGTGGATGGGCAGCGGCGCGAACGACTGCTCGGCCTCCGCCAGCAGCCGCGACTGTGCCTCGACCCAGCCGGCGCGCCACTCGTCGGCGCCGCCGTCGGGGAAGACCCGGTTGGCGATGACGGCGTCGACGCGGTAGCCGTACAGGCTGAGGGAGGTGAGCGTGCGCCTGGCCTCGGAGAGCACCACCGACTCCGGTGTGAGCACGAGGCGCACGGAGGCGTGGTCGCCGGTGAGCAGCTCGCGCACCTCCATCAGGCCGCGGTGGAAGCGCTCGCCCGCGCTCAGCACGTCCTCGCCGGGGGCGCTCACGCGGGCGACGCTGCGCACGAACGGCGCGACCAGCCGCACCAGCTTGCGCCCGACGGGCATCAGCCGGCTGACGTGCCAGTCGAGCGCCTCCGGCATGGCCAGCAGGCGCAGCGTCTCGGCGGTGGGCGCGCAGTCGACGACGATCACGTCCCAGCGGTGCTCGCGGGCGTGCTCGCGCAGCTCCAGCAGGGCGATGAGCTCCTCGGCGCCCGGCAGGACGGTGATCTCCTCGGAGGTGATCTGGTCGAGGCCCAGCTCGGCCAGCACTCCCCTGGCGTAGTCCTGCAGCTCGCCCCAGTGGCGCTCCAGCGTCTTCTGCGTGTCGACCTGGTGCAGGTGCAGGCCCGGCGCGATCTCCCCCGGCTCCGCGCCCAGCGCGTCGGACAGGGAGTGCGCCGTGTCGGTGGAGATGATGAGCGTCTTGAGGCCGCGACCGGCGGCGAGCGTGGCGGTGGCCGCGGCGGCCGTCGTCTTGCCGACGCCGCCCTTGCCGGTGAACAGCAGGACCCGCGGGCTCAACTCAGCGGCCTTCGACGCGCTTCTTGAGGCCCTTGAGCGCGGTGTCCACGATCACCTTCTCCGCCTTGCGCTTGATCAGGCCGATCATGGGCACGCTGAGATCGACCGTCAGCTCGTACGTCACCTCGGTGCCACTGCCCGCGCCGGCCAGCCGGTAACTTCCCCGGAGGTCGGAGACCATCTTTCCCGGCTCGGCCACCTGCCAGTGCACGTCGTCGCCCGCCCAGGTGTAGGCGAGGGCGTAGGTGTCGCTGATCGGGCCGGCGTCCAGGACGAACCGCACCGTCCGCGGCCTGCCCTCGGTGTCGGTGTCGAGGACCTCGGCGCGCTTGACCTGCCCGGCCCACTCCGGGTAGGAGGGGAAGTCCGCGATGACCGCCATCACGTCGGCCTGCGGGGCGCCGATGGTGATGCTCGAAGTGGTGCGATCAGACATGCGACCACCGTAGTGCACAAACCGCCGACCGCGGCGGACCGCTGCACGACGGCGGTCAGATCACCATTCGAGGACGTACGGCACGCCCTTCCCCCGGAAATGGCCCACGTTCACACATTCGGTACGGCCCACGCGGGCCCGCGCACGCAAAGGGTTGTGCACGTGGCCGAACAGGACGTAACGCGGCTGGGTGCGCCTGATCGCCTCCAGCGTCGCCTCGCTGCCGCGCTCGAACCGCCGCGCCACCACGTCGTACAGCAGCTCGGGCAGCGCGGGCGGGATGTGGCAGCACAGCACGTCCACCTCGCCGACCGCCTCCACCTTGGCGGCGTACTCCTCGTCGGTGATCTCGTGCGGGGTGCGGTACGGGGTCTTCAGCCCGCCGCCCACGAAGCCGAAGCGCAGCCCGCCGATCTCCGTCACCTCGCCGTCGAGCACCTGGTGGCCGGGCCTGAGGTAGTCGGCCCACAGGCGGGGCAGGTCGACGTTGCCGTACGTGAGGTAGGCCGGGGTGGGCATGGCGGCGAAGAGGGCGTCGTACTGGGCGCGCACGTTGCGCTCGATGTGCTCGCGCGGATCGCCGTCGAGCGACGCCCACAGCCGCGCCGACATGGCCCTGGCCTCGTCGAACCGCTTGGCCGTGCGCAGCGCGATGAACTCCGCGGCGTTCCGCGCGCCGAACAGGTCGGCGAAGATGCCCTGGGCGTGGTCGTCGTAGTCGACGAACAGGATCAGATCGCCCAGGCAGATCAGCGCGTCGGCGCCCTCCGCCGCGCCGGCCAGAGCGTCGGCTCTGCCGTGGACGTCACTGACGACATGGACCCTCATGGGGAGATCCTAAGCCCGCCCGGATCGGCCGATCTCGGTGCGCGTACGGGCGGGCGACGGCTGCTAGCGTGGGAAATGCCCTTCATAACGCCTCAATGACGGAGCTACCGGCGCGTAACTTAAGGCGGTAACGTCCAGGCGGTCCCCGAAGAGGAGTTGAGTTCGTGCGCGAGTACAGCGTCCCCGTCCTGGTCGACGTGCCCGCCTCCGCTGGCCTGGCCGACACCGTCTTCCGGCGCGCCGAGCAGGAGCCGGGCGCGGTCGTGATGCGCCGCAAGGTCGGCACGGGCTGGCCCGTCGTCACCGCGGCCGAGTTCCGCGACCAGGTGGTCGAGGTGGCCAAGGGGCTCATCGCGGCGGGCGTCGAGCACGGCGACCGGGTCGCGCTCATGTCGCGCACCCGTTACGAGTGGACGCTGGTCGACTACGCCATCTGGGCCGTCGGCGCGGTGACCGTCCCGATCTACGAGACGTCCTCCGTCGAGCAGGTCAGGTGGATCCTGCGCGACAGCGACGCCAAGGCGGCGTTCGTCGAGCTCGACGGGCACGAGGAGGCCGTCAGGGAGGCGGCGCCCGAGCTGAAGTCGCTGTGGCGGGTCGACGGCACGCTGGAGACCGGCGACGTCTCCGCCGCCGACGTCGAGGAGCGCAGGAAGGCCGTCACCTCCGCCGACCTGGCCACCGTCGTCTACACCTCGGGCACCACGGGCCGCCCCAAGGGCTGCCGCATCACCCACGACAACCTGCTGTTCACCGCGCTCAACGTGCTGCGCGGGCCGCTGGAGCCGCTGTTCGCCCGCAAGGACCCGGCCGCGCTGCTGTTCCTGCCGCTGGCGCACATCTTCGCCCGCATGATCCAGGTCGTGCTCATCGAGGCGGGCGCCGTCATGGCACACACCCCGAACATGAAGAACGTCGCCCCCGACCTCCAGGACTTCCAGCCCACGTTCCTTCTGGGCGTGCCGCGCGTGTTCGAGAAGGTCTACAACGGCGCCGAGCAGAAGGCCATCTCGGGCGGCAAGGGCAAGATCTTCGCCCGCGCGGTGGACGTGGCCGTCGCCTGGAGCAAGGCCGAGAGCTCCGGCGGCGCCCCGCTCGGCCTGCGGCTCCAGCGGGCCGTGTTCGACAAGCTCGTGTACGCCAAGCTGCGCGCGGCCACCGGCGGCCGGCTCTCGGCGGCGGTCTGCGGCGGCTCCGCCCTCGGCGACCGGCTCGGCCACTTCTTCCGCGGCGTCGGCATCGAGGTCTTCGAAGGCTACGGCCTCACCGAGACCTCGGCCCCCGTCTCCGTCAACATGCCGGGCGCCAACAAGATCGGCACCGTCGGCAAGCCGCTGCCCGGCGTCACCCTGCACATCTCCGACGACGGCGAGATCCTGGCCAAGGGCCGCAACGTCTTCCCCGGCTACTGGAAGAACGACGAGGCCACCGGCGACGTGATCGACGCCGACGGCTGGTTCCACACCGGCGACATCGGCGAGCTCGACCCCGACGGCTACCTGCGGATCACCGGGCGCAAGAAGGAGATCCTGGTGACGGCGGCGGGCAAGAACGTCGCCCCCGGGCCGCTGGAGGACGCACTGCGGGCGCACCCGCTGGTGTCGCAGGCCATGGTCGTGGGCGACGGGCGGCCGTTCGTCGCGGCCCTGATCACCCTCGACCTTGAGGCCGTCCCCGCGGGGGCCAAGGTGGCGGAGCTGCGCGGCGATCCTCAGGTGCAGGCCGAGATCCAGGGGGCGGTGGATCGGGCCAACCTGACGGTTTCCAAGGCTGAGCAGATCAAGAAGTTCGTGATTCTGGACGCGGACATCACTGAGGAGAGCGGGCATCTCACGCCTACGCTCAAGATCAAGCGGAACCTGGTGATGCGGGACTTCGCCAAGGAGATCGACGACCTCTACGGCGGGCACTGACCCCGAGCGGCAGGCCTTCCGGTTTTCAGGTGGCTTCTGCTTCTTCAGGCGGCCTTCTGCTTCGTCGCCTCTTCCTCCGTGGTCGCCACGAGCGCGGCCAGGCTGTCCCTGGTCGCCTGCAGCTCGGCGAGCTGCTCCTCCAGGCCTGACAGCCGGTCGCGCAGGTGGCCCAGCGTGCAGGCGTCCAGGACCTCGCCCGAGCCGGACGCGCACGGCAGCACGTCCTTGATGACCTTGGTCGGCAGGCCGGCGGCGAGCAGCGTGCGGATGCGGCGGACGACCACGGGGGCGTCCGTGTCGTAGCGGCGGTGGCCGCCCTCGCCGCGGTGCGACGTCAGCAGGCCCTGCTCCTCGTAGTAACGCAGCAGGCGGGGGCTGACCCCGGTCTCGCGCGACAACGCCCCGATCCTCATGCGACGCCCTCCCGGCACAAATCAGCCTTTTACTCTCGGCGATTACCTTACCGCGCGCAGGGTGCGCGACGCCTCCAGAGAATAAGAGGATTATTCCGAATTGGGTCCCATTTGTGCCGCCTGAGCAGGGGAATCTCCTTTCGATTCCCGCTTACAGACGGTCAATTCCGGGGTATTGTCGTCGCAAAGAACGGGACCGGAGATGCGGAAAATCCCCGGTCCCTCGCCTAACGTTAGGGGAACTTTCCATGACCATCAAGGACTCCGGGACTGAGTTCGCCACCAAGATCCACAACGAGCTGGTGCAGATCAGGGCAAACCAGATCGAGCTGGCTCAGGATCTGACCGAGCGCATCAACGACGTCGCCAACCGGGTCAAGAAGCTGGACAGCAGGGTCGAGGCCAGGTTCGACGCGGTCGACAAGCGGTTCGACGGCATCGACAGGCGACTCGACGCGATGGACACGAAGTTCGAAACCAAGTTCGACGCGGTCGACCAGCGGTTCGACGCCCTGGAGTCCTCACACAAATCCATGCTGACCCTCCAGCAGGAGATGCTGGGCGTCCTCGTCTCCATTCAGCGCAACCTCGACGTCAACTAACCCCTCCGAGGGCGGGCCTACACAGGCCCGCCCTCCTCACTCCCACCACCCAGCCGTCGTAGGAGTTCACTGTCAGGCGGGTGGATGCGCTGCGCCCCCCGGATCCAGGCCACGAGCTGCCCGTGACCTGGCGACACCTTCAGAGGACGTCCGGTGAGTGCTCCTGATAGCCGCTCGCCTGAACCCGGAACATCCGCGCATACGTCCCACCGGCAGCCATCAACTCCTCGTGCCCACCCAGCTCCACCACCTCCCCATCCACCAGCACCGCGATCACATCCGCCTCCCGCACAGCGTTCAGCCGGTGCGAGATCAGCAGGCTGGTCCGGTCGGAGCGGTAGCGGCGCATGCGCAGGTGCACGTCGTGCTCGGCCTCGGGATCGAGGCCAGAGCTGGGCTCGTCGAGGATCATGAAGTCGGCGTGGTCGCGCAGGAAGGCCCTGGCCAGCGCCACCCGCTGCCACTGCCCGCCCGACAGCACGACCCCGGTGGGCGGCGGTTTGGACGGCTTGAGCGCCATGATGAAGATCCGGGTCAGCGCCGTGTCGTAGCCCTCGGGCAGGTTCATGATGGCCTCGTCCACGCCGGCGTTGGCCGCGGCGGCGCGGATGCGGTCGAGGTCGTCGAGGGCGGTCAGGTCGCCGACGGCGATGTTGTCGCGGGCGCTGAAGTCGTAGGTCATGTGGTCCTGGAAGACGGCGCCGAGCCGGGCGCGCAGCTCGGACGGTTCGAGGTCGCGCAGGTCAACGCCGTCCCAGTGGATGGAGCCGCGCTCGGGGTCGTAGAAGCGGCACAGCAGTTTGGCGAGTGTGCTCTTGCCCGCGCCGTTGAGTCCGACGACGGCGACGGCCTGCCCGTACGGGATGGTGAGGGTGACGCCGCGCAGCACCCAGGGCAGGTCGGCGGCGTAGCGGAACCACACGTCGCGCAGCTCGACGCCGGTGGTGAGGGGGCGGGCGGGGGCGGGGTGGGCGGCGATGGGGAGGTCGGGTTCGGCGTGCACGATCTCGGCGTAGTGGCCGAACAGCAGCAGCCACTGGAGCGAGCCGGCGATGCCGCCGACGAGCGCGGCCAGCCCGCCTTGCAGCCCCGCGATGGCGGCGATGAACATGGACACGTCGCCGATCGTGATCGTGCCGTCCTTGGCGGCGAGGACGGCCCAGACCAGGCCGGCTCCGGCGACGACGGCGCCGAGCAGTTCGAGTGCCGTCTGGGTGCGCAGGTCCTTGCGGTCCAGGTCCCGTTCGGCGGCGTTGACGGACCTGCGGGCGTCGAGCATGCGTCCTCGCAGGAACGCCCCCAGGCCGAACAGCCGCACCTCCTTGGCGGCTTCGACGCTGCTGAGCAGGTGGGAGTAGAAGAACTCGCGGCGCTGTACGGGTGCGGTGTCCCAGAGCATCCTGGCCCGCCGCCTGGCCAGCGCGAGCTGCGCGACGAGGGCGGGGACGCCGGCGGCCAGCACGACCGCGGCCATCGGCGGGGAGATGACGACGACGGAGGCCAGGAAGCCGCCGAGGGTCAGGGCGGTCCTGGTGAGGTCGAAGGCGCTGTTGACGAGGCTTCTGGCCATCTGGCCGCCCTGCGTGGCCAGGCGGAGCCGGTCGAGGAAGGCGGGGTTCTCGAAGGGGCCGAGGCCGATGAAGCGTCCGACCGCGACGTAGAGGCGGTCGAGGGCGCGCAGCGCGACCTGCCTGCCCATCTCGGCCCCGAGGTAGGCGCTGAGCTGCGGCAGCACGGCCATGGCTGCCCCGACGGCGACCATCGGGACGAGCAGGACCGCCAGCTCGCTCAGCGGGGCGCCGCGGACGAGGTCGTCGAGGACGAGCTTGGTGAGCCAGGCGACGGCGACGGGCAGGCCGGCCTGGACCAGGGTGACGGACGCGTAGCACACCGCCCGGATCGGGCCGGCGCGCCAGACTAACCCGGCGGCTTCGGCGACGCTGCGCCGCGTCGAGCTCATACCGCCAGGCTAGGTCGCGAACCGGTGGAGGCCTGGTTTCGAGCGTTGACAGTCCGAAATGTTGGCTTTTCGATGGGGGAAGGTGAGCGAACTCGGGGGATTCTGACGGGTCCGGCAAGGAGGAACCCACCATGAACCAACGGCCGCCGATCTCACGCCGCCATCTGCTGCTCGGCACCGCCGCCGCGTTCGGCGTCCCGGCGGTCCTGGCCGGATGCGGCTCCGGCGAACCGGCCCCCGCGCCCGGCGGCGGGCCGGGCGCGAAGCTGGGCACGGTCACGATCGGCTCGAACGCCTCCGACGAGATCCCGAAGAAGACCCTCGAGACGGTGGTGAAGAGCTTCGCGCAGGCCACGACCAAGATCAACACGGTCGATCACAACACGTTCCAGGAGAACATCAACCGCTACCTGCGGGGCACGCCCGACGACGTGTTCACCTGGTTCGCGGGTTACCGCATGCAGTTCTTCGCCGAGCAGGGGCTGGCCGTGGACATCTCCGACGTCTGGCAGGAGATCGGCGGGAACTACACGCAGGCGTTCAAGGACCAGTCGACCGGCGTGGACGGAAAGCAGTACTTCATCCCGTTCACCTACTATCCGTGGGCGGTCTTCTACCGCAAGAGCGTCTGGCAGGAGAAGGGCTACGAGCCGCCGGCCACGCTGGACGAGTTCACCGCGCTGGCCAGGAAGATGAAGGCCGACGGGCTGATCCCGATCGCGTTCGCCGACAAGGACGGCTGGCCGGCGATGGGCACGTTCGACATCCTCAACCTGCGGACGAACGGCTACGACTTCCACATCGCGCTCATGGCAGGCAAGGAGTCGTGGACGGATCCGAAGGTCAAGCAGGTGTTCGAGACCTGGCGGGGGCTGATGCAGTACCACCAGCCCGCCGCGCTGGGCCGCACGTGGCAGGAGGCGGGGCAGTCGCTGGCGCAGAAGAAGACCGGGATGTACCTGCTCGGCATGTTCGTCGCCCAGCAGTTCCCCGAGGCCGACCGCGACGACCTCGACTTCTTCACCTTCCCGGAGATCAACCCGACCTACGGGACGGACTCGATCGACGCCCCCATCGACGGCTACATGATCTCCGCCAAGGCCAAGAACGTGGCGGGCGCCAAGGCGCTGCTGAAGCACTTCGCGCAGCCGTCCTCGCAGGACGTCGCCACCGAGCTGGACCCCGGCACGCTGGCGGCGGGCTCGAAGGCCGACACCTCCGGCTACAGCGCGCTGCAGAAGCGCGGCGCGGAGCTGGTGTCGCAGGCCACGCACATCGCGCAGTTCCTCGACCGTGACACGCGGCCCGACTTCGCCTCCACGGTGATGATCCCGTCGCTGCAGTCGTTCGTCAGCGAGCCGGACGAGATCGACCCCCTGCTGGTGAGCATCGAGAAGCAGAAGGCGAACATCTTCCGCTGATGGCCGTCAAGACCCGTCGCTACTCCGCCCGCGACGTGACCGTCCTGGTCATCGGGCTGGGGGTGGCCATCGCCGTCAACGTGAGCGTCATCTGGGGGCCCACGCTGGCCTCCGTCTGGCTGTCCGGCACCGACTGGAACGGGATCGGGCCCATCGAGTGGGTGGGCGGGCGGAACTACCACGACCTGTCGGCCGAGTACCCGCCGTTCTGGTCGGCGGTCCGCAACAACGTGTTGTGGCTGGGCTTCCTGGGGCTGGTCGCGACGCCGTTCGGGCTGTTCTGCGCGGTGCTGCTGGACCGGCGGCTGCGGCTGTCGCGCTTCTACCAGAGCGCCCTCTACATGCCGGTCGTGCTGTCGCTGGCCGTGGTGGGCTTCATCGCCCAGCTCGTCTACTCCTCCGACTACGGCGTGCTGAACGCGGTGACCGGGCTGAGCGTGGACTGGCTGGGCGACAGCTCGATCAACGTCTGGGTCGTCATGGTGGCGGCGGGCTGGCGGCACGCCGGGTACGTCATGATCATCTATCTGGCGGGGCTCAAGGCGGTCGATCCGGCGCTGAAGGAGGCGGCGGCCATCGACGGGGCGAACGAGCGGCAGGCGTTCTTCCGGGTGGTGTTCCCGACGCTGCGGCCGGTCAACGTGATCGTGCTGGTCATCACGGTGATCGAGGCGTTGCGGGCGTTCGACATCGTCTACGCCATCAACAAGGGCAGGAACGGGCTGGAGCTGCTGTCGGTGCTGGTCACCGAGAACATCGTGGGCGAGGCCAGCAGGATCGGGTTCGGCTCGGCGATCGCGGTGATCCTGCTGGTGATCTCGATGGGGTTCATCATCGCGTACCTGTCGCAGATGTTCAGGGAGCAGCGATGACCCTCACCGCTCCCGCCTCCGCTCCCCCCGCCCAGACGCGGCGGGCGCCGTCGCGGCGCCCGGTGCGGCCGCTGCGGGTCCTGCTGCACGCCTTCCTCCTGCTGGTGGCGCTGGGCTGGCTGCTGCCGCTTCTGCTGGCCGTGTACGCGTCGCTGCGCCCGTACGAGGAGACCGCCCGCCTGGGGTACGTCTCGCGGCCCGAGCACCTCACGCTCGACTACTACGCACAGGCGTGGACGCAGGCCGAGCTGCCCCGCTACTACCTCAACACGTTGATCATCGTGCTGCCTGCGGTGGCGGTGGTGCTGCTGCTGGCCTCGTTCACGGCGTTCACGATCGCACGGCTGCGCATCCCGGGCCGCAGGACGCTGCTGATCGTGTTCACGGCGGGCAACCTGCTGCCGCCGCAGGTGCTCATCACGCCCCTGTACACGCTCTACACGCTCGTCCCGCTGCCGGCGTGGCTGTCGGACTCGCAGTCGCTCTACGACTCCTACCTGGGGCTGATCCTCATCCACGTGGCGTTCCAGTTCGGCTTCTGCGTCTTCGTGCTGGCGAACTTCATGAGCACCATCCCCGAGGAGATCAACGAGGCGGCGCTGGTGGACGGGGCGGGGGTGTGGAAGCGGTACTGGCGGCTGACGCTGCCGCTGTGCCGGCCGGTGCTGGCGGCGCTGGCCACGCTGCAGTTCACCTGGATGTACAACGACTTCCTGTGGGCGCTGGTGCTGATGTCGTCGGGCGACAAGCTGCCCGTCACCTCGGCGCTGAACAACCTGCGCGGCCAGTTCTTCACCGACTACAACCTGCTGGCCGCCGGCTCGATGCTGGTGGCGCTGCCGACCCTGATCGTCTTCCAGTTGCTGCACAAGCAGTTCGTGGCCGGGCTCACGCTCGGCTCCACGAAGGGCTAGAGCAGTTGGTGGAAGCGGGCGGCCACCTGGTCCCACGCCCATTCGCGGGTGATCCAGTCGCGGCCGGCCGCGCCCATCTTGCGGCACTTGTCGGGGTCGGTGAGCAGCTCGACGATGGCCTGCGCCACCTCGCCGGCGTCCTCGCCGTTCACGACCAGGCCGGTCTCGCCCGGCCTGACCGCGTCGGGCGCGCCGCCGGACGCGCCCGCCACCACCGGCAGGCCGGTCGCGGACGCCTCCAGGAACACGATCCCGAGCCCCTCCACGTCCACCCCCCTGAGCCGGGTGCGGCACGGCATCGCGAACACGTCCGCCGCCGCGTAGTGGCCCGGCAGCTCCGCCGCCGGCACGGTGCCGGTGAACCTGATCGACTCGTGCCCGGCCGCCAGCCGCTCCAGCTTCTTTCTGTACGGGCCGCCGCCCACCAGCAGCAGCACCGCCTCGGGCACCGAGCGCAGCACCTGGGGCCAGGCCCTGATGAGCTGGTCCTGGCCCTTGCGCGGCACCAGCCGTGACACGCACACGACGACCGGCCGCCCGGCCAGGCCCAGCTCGGCCCCGGCCGTCGCGGGGTGGAACTGGGCGACGTCCACGCCGGGCGCGAGCCGGACGAGCTTGCCCGCCGGGATGACGGAGGCCAGCCGCTGGCGCGTGTACTCGCCCAGGTAGGTCACCACGTCGGCGTGCCCGCCGATCCTGCGCAGCACCGCGCGGAAGCCGGGCGAGCTCGCCCACGACGCCTCGTGGCCGTGGGTGAGCATCACCATCCGCCGCGCGCCCGCCCGGCGCAGGCGCGGCGCGAGCAGCCCCAGCGGCGCCGCCGCGCCGAACACCACGGTCCTGACACCGTGCTCGGCCACCAGCCCGGCCGCCGTGCGCGCGACGGCCGGGGTGGGCAGCATGAGCCGCGTCGGGTGCCGCACGATCCTGAACGGCTGGCGCCGGTCGAACTCCTCGGCGCCCGGCCAGGCGGGGGCGTAGACCGTGACGCCCGGCGTGCGCAGCGCGAGCCCGTGGACGAACGACTGGATGCCGCCCGGCCTGGGCGGGAAGTCGTTCGTCACGATGAGCACGCTGCCGTCGGCCGGGCGCACGGGTGGGGTCACGGCTCGGGGACGCCGTTCAGCTTCGCCCATGCGCGAGCCATCGCGATGCGCTCGGGGCCGGAGGGATGGGAGGCATAGAGGACATATTCCACCGCATCCGGCGACAAGTCGGAAATATTCGTTATGGCGAGCCGTTTCTGCATGGCGATGAACATGGCCGGATCGCCGGTCAGGTCGAGCGCGTGCACGTCCGCCCTGGCCTCGATGTGACGGCTGATCACGTTCTGCGCGGGGCCCATGAACAGCGAGCCGAACGTCATGAGACCCATGACCACGCCGACCGACCGCGGATCGGCGATCGAGGCGATCCCGGTGCGCCGCCGCAGCGGCCTGATGAGCAGGAACAGCGCGATCGCGCCGAAGCCCGCGCCCAGCGCGCCGACCAGCGTGCCGTACAGCACGTCGTCGTGCTTGGCGTGCCCCAGCTCGTGCGCCACGACCAGCTCGACCTCCCGCTGCGGAGCCTGCAGCAGTGTGTCGTAGACGACGATGCGGCGCGTGGCGCCGAAGCCCGACACGTACGCGTTGAGCGCCGTCGTGCGCCGCGAGGCGTCGGCGACCAGCACGTCCTCGACCGGAACGCCGTCACGCTCGGCCATCTCCAGCAGGTTCGTGCGCAGCGGCCCCTCCCGCATGGAGGAGAAGTCGTTGAACAGCGGCTCGAACACCACCGGATACACGAACGACGTCACCACCGTCAGCGCGAACGCGCCCACCGCGGCCGGGATCCACCAGCGCCGCACCTTGCGCGCCAGCGCCACCAGGGCCAGCAGCATGACGCAGAGCAGCACCGCCTCCACGCCGAGGTTCTTCAGCCGGTCGCCCGCCCAGGCGGCCCAGTCCTGCGTGGACAGGCCGAAGTCGCGCAGGATCGTCTCGACCCAGATGCCGAGCGGCCACCTGACCAGCTCGACCAGCGCGGTGATCACCAGCGTGCCGAGGACGACCCGCACCCACCACGGGCCCTTCAGCCTGCCCAGCACCCTGGCGCTGAACGGGGTGGCGACCAGGATGCCCGCGATGATGATCGTGAGGGCCAGCGCGATGTAGCTCGGCAGGGTGGTGGCCGCGTCGAACGCCCGCGCCCTGGCGAGCTGGGCGGCGCTGAAGTCGCGCGCCGGGTCGGGCGGGCCGCCGGACAGGACCTGCCAAGGGGTGCTGAACGCGGTCACGGCCAGGATCACCAGGCCCAGGAGGATCAGCGCGATGGCCGCCGGGCGCGTGGACGCGGCGTCCTCCGATTCCGCCGCCTCCGCCCGGCGCTCGCCCCCGGCCCCGCCTGCCGACGCGACCGTCTCCGGTGCCACCGGCTCCGGGGAGAACGCCGTCTCCGATGCCGCCGCCGTCTCCCGGGGACCGGCGCGCTCGCCGCCTGCCGCGTCCTCGTCCGGATGGCCGGCCGCGCAGACGGCGGCCATCGCCCCGTCCGTCACCTCCTCTTCCCGTGTCGCGTCGCCGATGTCTTCTCGATCGCTCATCTGCCTCCCCTTCACCCGAGCTGATCCCGCACGTACGCGCGCCACCGTGCCGTCAGTATGGCGACGGAGAGCCCCAGCGAGGCGAGCGCCTGATCGACGCCTCTGGCCCGGGCCGCACGGTAGAGCCACACCAGGGTCCCCTCACCGAAGCGGTCAGCGAGGAAGCGACACGCCAGCCAGGCCTCCTGGTACGCCCGGGCGAGCCGGTCCGGGTCGCGCCCGTCCGCCGCGAAAGCCGCAGGTCCGGGCAAAGCGTTCGGCAGCCGTCCGGCGCGCACCTCGGCGGCCAGTTCGGCGGCGGCGGTCTTCACGGGCAGTCCGGCGTCGCGGTAGCCGACGTAGTCGGCGAAACCCTCGTACAGCCAGACGGGCAGCCCTTCCGTGCCGGCCACGACGTGGGTCAGCTCGTGGGTCAGCACCACGTCCCTGCCGATGCGGCTGAGCGTGGCGAACGCCTCCGGCACGACGATCACGCGCCCGCCGTCGGCCACGGCGGCCAGCCCGTCGAGCCGTGCGGCCCCGGCCAGGCGGGCGGCGTCGCGATCCGACTCCGGCAGGACGATCAGGGGGCGTACGGGCCTGCCGAGCACGGCCGAGACCCGCGCGCCCGCGGCGTCGGCCCCGCGCGCCAGCTCGTCGAGCGGTTCGCGCCGGGCGGTTGCAGGGGCCACGACGTTTGCAGGGGCCGCGACGGTTGCGGGGGCCACGACGGTGGCGCGGCCTCCGCGGCTGACGGCCGTGCGCCGCCCCGGCCACAGGTCGCGCAGCTCGGGAGGGAGGATGGGGGCGTCCGGCAGCGGGGTGGCGGCGGCGGGAACGAGGAGCAGGAGGCCCGCCACCACGGCTCGCCGGCTCACCTGCTCGAACACGATGCCCGATCGTAGTGCCCCTGCCCGCGTGCGGGCGCCGGACGTGCGAGAGCCCCGTCCGAATCCAGGAAATACTCCAAGAATCCGGACGGGGCTTCTTCACATGCCGGGACGAACTGCGCCGACGAAGGACGATCGGCGCCATCCGCTCAGCTTGTCGATGCGTACCCGTTCACCTGTCCGCGGCGAGTGGATCATTTTGCCCTTGCCGACGTACATGCCCACGTGGCCGAGCCCGCTGAAGAACATCAGGTCACCGGGCTTCAGGTTGCGCCAGGAGACCTTCTGTCTGGTGCGGGCGAACTGGCTGCTCGCCACGCGCGGGAGCTTGACGCCGGCCTTCTTCCAGGCGAACTGGACGAGACCGGAGCAGTCAAACGAACCAGGCCCTGTGCCTCCGTACCGGTACGGGTCACCGATCTGGTTCTTGGCCACGGCGACGGCCTTGCGGGCCTTCGCTTTCTGCCGGGCGAGCTTGGCGGCCTTTAGCTGGGCCGTCGTGGCCTTCTGGGACGTCTTGGCGGTGGTTCGCGCCTTCACCGTCGTCAGAGTGGCCGCTTCGCTCGTCGTCTCCGCCTGAGCCGTTGGGGCATGGAGGATCAGACCTCCGGCCGTCACGGTCATCGTGAGTGCTACGCCACTCAGGGCAAGGCGGGACAGGCGGGGGTTCTGCAGGGGATTAGACAGGATTGCTCCTTGTGTCTTCCACGAACGCCTACCGGGTTAGCTGACGGATTCGGGCGTGGAAGTCGCCCTACGGCGCGATGGGCGCGCCGATTCACCCCTGATCCCTTGGGGAATTGGGATCGCTGGGTCCCCGGCTCCGTGCTCCTGGCTGCACGGATTCGGCAGGCCGCGTGCCCCGATCGAATGATGTGGGGATGCTCGGGGGAGCGGCCGGCGGATCTTTATCTGTCTCACATCGGGAGGGACCGATGCGGGTTCGCGGCGACATGGCTTGTGCACCGCGACGACGCCAGAAGGTACGCCGAAAGGTCAAGGATCGGCAAAGGGTGAGTCAGGTTGTAAAGATCAGATAGGGAGGTCAGTCAAGACGGAAACCCCTGCTGGAACACCAGGTTCTGTTACCATAATGTGACCCTGCTCACACTTCCGGATCGGCCTGGTTGTCAGGCGTCAATTGTCACCTAAGTCACATTTGACACGGTTTAAACGTGAGCCACGCCACTGGGAGCGCTCCCGCGCATGGAAAAGCCATCTACGATGCCGAATCGTAGATGGCCGGAAATGCGCGCGAGAGCAGGCCGAAACGGGCTCCGCGACTACGGGCGGATGGCTCCGACCAGGGAACGGCCGTAGGCGGAGAGCTTGACGACCTTGACGACGTCGCCGGTCTGCGGCGCGTGGACGATCTGCCCGTTACCCGCGTAGATGCTGACGTGTCCGAGCCCTTCACTGAAGATCAGGTCGCCGGGCTGCAGCGCGTCGAGCGACACCTTGCGGCTGGCCCCCCACGCCCACTGCTGCCACGTCGTCCGCGGCAGCGAGACTCCCGCCGCCGCCCAGGCCGCCTGCGTCAGGCCGGAGCAGTCGAAGCCGCGCGGCCCCGTTCCGCCGTAGATGTACGGCTTGCCCACCTGCGCGTACGCGAACCGCAGCGCCGCGGCGGCGCTGCCGGAGGCCGACCCGGTGTACTTGATGCCCGTGCTGTTGGGGTTGCCGGGGTTGTACGCACCCAGCTTGTCCAGCAGCTTCTTCTGCTGGGCGATCAGCTTGCGGATCTCGGCGCGCTCCTTCTCGACGGAGTCGCGCTCCTTCTCCGCGTCGTCCAGCGCCACCTCGGCCTTGTCGCGCTCGACCTTCAGCCCCTTGTTCTCACGGTCGAAGGCGGCCAGCTTCTCGGCGCGCTCCTGCGAGAGCTGCCCGGCGACCGCCCAGCCCGAGAGCATGGCGTTGGGGTCGTTGCTGTTGAAGAGGCCGGGCCAGGAGGTGACGTCCTCACCGAGCTTGTAACTCTCGACGGCCATCCCGATGACCTGCGCGCGCAGGTCCGCGACCGTCTCCAGCTTGCGCTTGTAGCTGTCGTTCAGCTTGGTGTAGGTGCTCTTGGCCTTCTTGTAGCGCTCGTTGGCCGTGTTGAAGCGATCGACGACCTTGTCGGCCTTGTCGTTGAGCTTCTCCAGCTTGGCCTTGGCCTGCGCCAAGGTGGGACGAGGATCAGCGAGAGCGGCCCCCGTCGGGGACAGCACCAGCCCGAACGCGAGACCCGCGGCCATCGGCACCCGGCCAAACCTCACTGTATCGCCTCCCAGGGATTACACCTGGGGCGAAATAGTACAGAAGTGGCAGGCGGGGTAGCACCAAACCTACCAATTCGTAATTTATGCGCGGCCTAGCCTGCGCAGCAGCAAACCAGACGGAACGGGTCTGGCGCCCATCCGCCTGACGGACTCGGCCACCTCGCGGTCGGACGACACCACCGCGATGGCCCTGCCGGGCGGCTCGGCGCGGACGAGCTGCCTGATGAGGTCGTCGGCGATCTCCCCCGGCGCGCTGAACAGCACCCGCACCCCGCGCGGCGCGACCACCTGCACGGGCGCGTTGAGCTCCGCGCCGTCGAACACCACGGTCACCTCGACCCTGGTCTGCGCCACCAGCCCGCCCAGCGAGGTCATCAGCCGGGTGCGCTGGTCGGCGAGGGTGAGGGAACCGTAGCCGGTCTTGGTGACGTTGTAGCCGTCGATGATCAGATGCACCTGCGGCAGCGCGAGGAGCTGGTCGAGCAACTGCGGGTCGTCGTCGGCCAGGGCCCGCGCGGGCACGCCGCGCACGTTCGGCCGCTCGCCGGTGACGGCCGCGACCGAGTCTGCGGGGCGGCTGATGGTGGTGGGCAGGGCCAGCTCGCGGCGCAGCCCCGCCGAGGCGTCCTGGAGGGCGTCGAGCAGCACCCGGATGCGGGCGTCCTCGATGCTCCTGCCCTCGCGGGCGGCGCGGCGCGAGGCCTCCAGCTGTTTCTCCACGTCGGCCAGCCGCTCGCGCAGCCGCCGCAGCTCGGACTCGCCGGCGCTGCCCGCGGCCGTGGCGGCCGACTTGGTCTCCTCGGCCGCCCGCTCGGTCTCCTCGGCGCGCCGGGCGGCGGCCTTGGCCCGCTCACGGGCGTCGTGCAGCTTGCGGCGCAGGTCGGAGTTCTCCGCGCGGGCCGCCTTGATCTGCTCGCGCAGCCGGTCGGCCTCCTCCTTGGCCGCGCTCTTCTGCGCGGCGAGCTGCTCGCGCAGCCGGGTGACCGTCTCCTCGCGCTCCAGGTCCTCGGCGGCCACCGCCGACTGCTCCAGGTCGGCGCGGGCGGTCTCGATCATCTCCGCCCAGCCCGGCGGCCGGGTGAGATAGGCCGCCGCGGCCACGAGCACGGGGTCGGCGGCCGGCGGCACGTTGCCCTCGGCCAGCGACGCGACCAGCTCGGGCCAGCCGGCGGCCACCGACTCGGCGACGATCTCGCGGAACTTCTTGTCGTTCTCGAGCTGCGCCGCGATGGGCGCACCGCCCAGTTTGGCCCGTTTGCGCGGGTCGAACTTGGCTATGCCGCGCAGCGGCGGCGGGATGGTGGCAGCGGGCATCGAACCGAGGACCTGGGAGGCCAGATCCACGACATTGAGCCGCACCTGCTCGGGAAGCGGGCGAGACAGGCCTTCACCCGCTGAACTCATCCCACTTGTCCCTTCGTGACATGCCCTTTCAGACAAGGGTACGGCTGCTGCGTACCTGACCGTAACGGCCACCTGTATATGGACAAGCGCTTGCTAGGGGGTATACGACTGTCGAAGGGCACATGTCCAACCGGGAGGCCCCCTGTGACGGAACAGCTGCGCACTTCCACCCGTGACCTGGAAGAACTGCGGAAACGCGCCACCGTCTGGCTCCGCGCCCGCGTCGGGGCGAGCGCCACGGTGTCCGAGATGTCCAGACCGTCGGAAAACGGCCTGTCAAGCGAGACCCTGTTCTTCACCGCCACCTGGGACGGGCGCGCCACCCGCTGCGTGGCCAGGCTCGCACCTGCGGTGGAAGCCGTTCCGGTTTTCCCCTCGTACGACCTGCGGGCCCAGTTCCAGATAATGCGCCTGGCCAGGGAAAAAGCTGGGATCCCAGCGCCCAGGGCCCTGTGGTTCGAGCCCGACCCCGGGCCGCTGGGCACGCCCTTCTTCGTCATGGAACGGGCCGACGGCGAAGTGCCGCCCGACGTGATGCCGTACACGTTCGGCGGCTGGCTGCACGACGCCTCCCCCGCCGACCAGCGGCGGCTCCAGGACGCCACCGTCGGCGTCATCGCGGCGCTGCACCAGACCGCCTTCACCCCTGACGAGCTGGCCCCGTTCGGCGCCGCCGGGCTGCGCGCGCACGTCGAGGCGCAACGCGCCTACTACGAGTGGGCGCACGGCAAGCACCGTGTCCCGCTGCTGGAGCGGGCCTTCGACTGGCTGGAGTCGCACTGGCCGGACGACCCCGGCCCCGACGTGCTGACCTGGGGCGACTCCCGGATCGGCAACGTCATGTACCGGGGCTTCGAGCCGGTCGCGGTGCTCGACTGGGAGATGGCCGCCATCGGGCCGCGCGAGCTGGACGTGTCGTGGATGATCTTCCTGCACCGCTTCTTCCAGGACATCACGGCCGGTGCGGGACTGCCCGGCATGCCCGGCTTCATGCGGCGTGAGGACGTCTGCGCCACCTACCGGGAGCTGACCGGCTACGAGCCGCGCGACCTGGACTTCTACGAGATGTACGCGGCGCTGCGGCACGGGGTCATCATGGCCAGGGTCTGGCAGCGCAGGATCCACTTCGGGGAGCAGCCCATGCCGGACGACCCCGACGACCTGGTGCTGCACCGGGCCACCATCGAACAACTCCTGACCGGCCCTCACTGACCGGCTACGAGGCGGCGTCGTAGACCAGTAGCGCCACCTGGACCCGGTTGTTGAGGCCCAGCTTGGTCAGGATGCGCGACACGTGCGCCTTCACCGTGGGCACGCTCATGTAGAGCTCGCGCCCGATGTCGGCGTTGGACTTGCCCTGCCCGACCGCCGTCGCCACCTCCCGCTCCCGCTCGCTCAACCGGCCGAGCAGCCTCCTGGCGCGCTCGCCCCGGTCCCCCGCCCCGCCGCCGTCCGAGACGTGCGTGATGAGCTGCCGCGTCACCGCCGGAGACAGGATCGGCTCGCCCGCCGCCACCTTCCTGACCGCCTGCACGAGATCACCCGGCGCGATGTCCTTCAGCAGGAACCCCGCCGCCCCCGCCCGCAACGCCCGCAGCACCTGCGCGTCGGCGTGGAACGTCGTCAGCACCACCACCTCCGGCGGCTCGGGGGCGCGGCGCAGCGTCTCGGTGGCGGTCAGGCCGTCGATGCCGGGCATCCGGATGTCCATCAGCACCACGTCCGGGCGGTGCGCGCCCACCAGCGGCGGCACCTCCGAGCCGTCGCCCGCCTCGGCGACGATCTCGATGTCGGCGACGCCGCCGAGGATCATCGACAGCCCGGCCCGCACCATCGCGTCGTCGTCCACGATCAGCAGCCTGATGGGCCGCCCGTCAACGTCCATGCGTCGTCCCCCTCCTCGCGTCGCCGTCAACGGCCATGCGCCGCCCGCCTCTCGCATCGCCGTCAACAACCATGCGCCGCCCGCCTCCTGCGTCGCCGTCCACGGCCATGCGCTGTCCCGTCTTTGCGTTCCGTCTTTGTGTCGCCGTCAACGCTCATGAGTCGTCGTCCTTCTCCGTGGTGGTCTCCACCGGCCACGGCAGGCAGGCCCGCACCACGAACTCCCCCTCCGGCGTCGCGCCGTGCTCCAGCGTGCCGCCCGCCAGCTCCGCCCGTTCGGTCAGCCCGATCAGCCCCGCCCCGGCCCCCGGGATGCGCCCCCCGTGCCGCACACCCAGCGGATGGCGTACCCCCAGCGGGTTGCGCACCTCCACCGACAGCGCCCTGCCCGCCGCGCCCTCGACCAGGACCGTCACCGGCGCGCCGCCCGCGTGCTTGCGCGCGTTGGTCAGCGCCTCCTGCACGATGCGGTACAGGTTGCGGCCCAGCCCCTCGGGCGCGCCCTGCGCCCGCAGGTCGAGCCGGACGTCCATGCCCGCGTGCCGGCACTCCTCGACCAGCGCGGGCAGGTCGGCGAGCGTCGGCTGCGGACGCTCCGGCACCATGCCGTCACCGCCGTCACCGCAGGCACCGCCGCCACCGTCGTCGTCGGAGGCGGAGTGGCGCAGCACGCCGATCACCCCGCGCAGGTCCTGCAGCGCCAGGTGGGCGTTGGTGCGGATCGCCCCGGCCGCCTTGGCGATCTCGGCGGGCGGCGCGTCGGGACGGAACTCCAGCGCGCCCGCGTGCAGGCTCAGCATCGAGATGCGGTGCGCCAGCACGTCGTGCATCTCCCGCGCGATGCGCTCACGTTCGAGCCGCTTGGCCTCCTCGGCGGCGTCGGCGGCGCGCTGCGTCAGCGACCAGATGAGCTGCCGCCTGGCCCTGATCACGATGCCCCACGCGAACACGGTCAGGGTGAACGCCACGCCGAGCGCCAGCGCCCAGGCGCGCTCCTCGTCGCTCTGCGGCCGGAGCACCACGTACGGGGCGATGGTGACGAAGCCGAGCAGTGTGATCGGCCCGGAGATCTTGATCGGACGGTGCACCGCCACCGTGAACATCGCCACCACGCAGGCCCCGCCGACCAGGTCGAGATAGGACGACAGCAGGCAGGTGACCACCGCGAGCCCGACCGGCCACCTGCGCCGCAGCCACACGCCCGCGCACGCCAGCGCCCCCGCCACCTGCTCGATCAGCACCAGCGGCTCCGGCTGGCGCTGCGCCTCCAGCTCGATCAGCGACAGGAAGGTCAGGCCGCACGCGAACAGGAACAGGAGGAAGTCGACGATCCAGTCGCGCGTCGAGCGCCGCACGCGCCCGCCCGCACGCCCGTCGCCGAGCAGCACCGACGGCAGCGCCCACCGGTATTCGTGGGTGGCGGCGCCGTCTCCCCGCAGTTCCGTCACGTTCACCGAGGTTAAGCCCTCCAACCGGTACGACGACAGCGACCAAAGTCGATGCCTGCCGAGACCAACGGACGACGCGGCCGGCCGGGTGCCCGCGCGAGGCTGGACGGCATGCAAGCGGTGTTGAAGGTGCTCGGCTGGCTGCTGATCCTGCAAGGCGTCGGCGGCCTGGTGAACGGCCTGCTCGGCTGGTGGCGGTGGGCGCACGACCTGCTCGTGGTCAATCTGCTGCCGGTTCTGAAGGGATATGAGGTGTTCGCGGCCATCGTGATGGGGGTGCTCGGGTTCGCGCTGGTGGCCGTGGCCGAGTCCATGGACCGGGCGTCCGGGGAGAGGACGGAGGGGTTCGAATGAGCGCGACCAGGCTGCGTCCGCCGCGCCACCAGGTCGACCGGCGGGCGGTGGCGTGGTGGACGGTGCAGTGGCTGATCCTCATGGTGCCGGTGGCGGGGGCGTCCGTGGCGGCGTACTGGCTGTTCACGGAGCGGCCCGCGTTGCTGGGCGCGGTCGTGACCGTGTTCGCGGCGGGCTGCCTGGCGCTGGCCGTCGCGGCGCCGCGGGCCGCGTACCGGGTGGAGCGGTGGGAGGTCACCGACCAGGCGGTCTACACGCGCAAGGGGTGGGTGACGCACACCTGGCGGGTGGCGCCGATGTCCAGGATCCAGCGGGTCGACACCGCGCGGGGGCCGGTGCAGCGGCTGTTCGGGCTGGCGGACGTCACGGTGACCACGGCGTCGTCGGCGGGGGCCGTCAAGATCGAGGCCCTCGATCATGAGGTGGCGGCCGAGCTGGCCGAGCGGCTGACCGCAATCACTCAGGCTACTGCGGGGGATGCCACGTGAGTTCGTACGAGGGAGAGGCTTGCCCGGTGGGACGGCACGGCAGGCTCCCGGGCGGCGGCCCGCCCACGGCGGGGAGCGACGCTTCTGGGCCTGCCCATCCGGAGAACGGCGCTTCCGGGGCGAGCAGCGGCGCGGCCCGGCCGGTCCGTGGGGCGTTCCGGCCGGAGAGCGAGGGGTCGCAGCCGGAGAGCCGCGTGTCCCGGCCGCAGAGCGAGGCATCGCCGCCGCAGAGCCGGGCGTACCGACCGGAGAGCGAGGCGGCCTGGGCGGAGAGCGAGGTGGGCCGGGCGGAGGGTGGGGCTTTTGGGTGGACTTCCCGCCAAGGGACGGCACCCCGTGCGGAGGTGAGCGTGGCGGAGGTGGGGAGTGGCGGCGGCGGGTGGGAGGGGCTGGCGCGGCGGAGCCTGTGGGCGTCGGGCGTCAAGTCGCTGGCGATCGTGGCGGGCGTCACGGCCGGGATGGCGCGTTTTCTGCTGGGCCGCGACTGGCCCCCTGCCGCGATGGTGGCCGCCTGCGTGGCCGCAGCGCTCGTGACGGTCGCCGCGGTGGTCACGTACGACGTGTTCAGGCTGCGCACCACGCGCTGGCGCCTCACTCCCGAACGCCTGGAGCTGCGCTCGGGCATCACGGTCCGCCAGCACCGCTCGATCCCGCGCGACCGCGTCCGCAGCGTGGACCTCCGCGCCGACCCGGTGAACAGGATGTTCGGCCTGACGGTGGTCAAGGTAGGCACGGGAGAGCACGCGGACAAGGACGCGGAGCTCAAGCTGGACCCGCTGACCAGGCACGACGCCGAGGCGTTGCGGCACGTGCTGCTGCACCAGGGCGAGGCGGCCGAACAGGCGGGTGACGGGCCGCTGGCGGAGCTGAGCTGGTCGTGGATCAGGTACGCGCCGCTGTCGGTGTGGACGTTCACCGGTGCGGCGGTGGTGATGGGCGCGTTGTACAAGGCGCTCGACGCGTTCGGGCTGAAGTCGTTCACGACGCGGCTGGCGACGGGGCTGTGGGAGTGGCTGGTGGGGCAGCCGCTGGTGACCGTCCCGCTGGTGCTGGGGGTCAACGTGGTGGTGGGGGTGCTCGGCGCGGTGCTGCTGTTCGCCGAGTCGTGGGGACGGTACCGGCTGGAGCGCGAGCCCGGACGGCTGCGGATGCGCAGAGGGCTGCTGACCACCCGGTCGCTGACGCTTGAGGAGCGACGGCTGCGTGGGGTGGAGATTCATGAGCCGCTGCTGCTGCGGCTGGCGGGGGCGGCGCGGCTCAGGTCCGTCGCCACCGGGCTGGGCAGGAGCGCCGACGACGAGAGCGAGGACGCGGCGGCGCTCACCCCGCCGATGCCGCACGCCCTGGCGATGCGGGTGGCGTCCGCGATCGCCGGCGCCGACGTGCCCACGTCGGCAGCGCGACCCCGCGCCACGAACACCAGTGCTGGCGTGCACACGTCGGCAGCGCAGCTCGACGCCACGAACACCGGTGGCGGCGTGTCGGCGGCGCAATCCCGCGCCACACTCGCCGATGACGGCGTGCCCAGGTCGGCAGCGCGCCCCGGCGCCACGAACACCGGTGGCGGCGTGGCCGCGTCGGCGGCGCGCCCCGGCGCCACGATCGCCGATGACGGCGTGCCTGCCCTGGTGACGCATCCGGCGGCGGCCAGGCGCAGGCGGCTCGTGCGGGCGATGGTGGCGGCCCTCGCCACGGCGCTGGTCGTCGGGCTGGTCACCTGGCCGATCCCCACGCTGGTGACCGGCGGGGGCAGCGAGGGGCCGTGGCCGCTGGTGAGTGGGTGGGTGGACGCCTGGGTGGGGGGCTGGGTGTGGCTGGTGCCCGTGGCGGTGCTGGCGTACGGGATGTGGCTGGCTGTGGCGAGTGCCGCGAGTCTCGGGCACGCGCTGAGCCCCCGTCATCTGGTGTCCAGGAGAGGCGCGGTGGTGCGGCGCACGGTGGCGCTCGACCGCAGGGGCATCGCGGGCTGGACGATCACCGAGTCGTTCTTCCAGCGGCGCTCCGGCCTGCTGACGGTCTCGGCGACGACGGCGGCGGGAAGGGGTCACTACGAGGTGGTGGACGTGGGCCGCGGCGACGGCTTGGAGATGGCCGCGCAGGCTGTCCCCGGCCTGCTGGAGCCGTTCCTTGTCCGGGAAAAGCAATGAGCCGCGTGATCCCCCACGGTTTGCCCATGCCCCTGTACTGGACAAACATGATCGCGCGGCTCAGGTGCTTGCAGACATAACCGTATTTGTCCCGCTTGCAACCGGGTTGCAGCCGCATTAACCGTTCCCGCAAATCATGAGTCAGGGTCACGATAGGCGGGGGATGGAAGCCCGCCCGGTCAGTTGCCGGCCGCCAGCTTCTCCATGTAGGCCCTGGCCAGGGTGAGCGAGCCCGTCATCGCTTCTTTCTGCGGCATGAGCTCCACCTTCGGCGAGTTGACAGCCTCGTCCTCGGGCCGCTGGTGTCCGGAGAAATCGACGGTGACGACGAACGAGCCCTCGCGGATGGTGACGGAGCCGCTGGAGGCGGAGATCTCCCGGCCCTCGGTCTCCACGTACTGCTGGTACGCCTGGTCGCCCATCCCCTTGACGTCGATGACCGCGCCCCAGGTGATGCCGCCCATGGAGGACTTCGCGGTGTTCTTGGTACGCCCGTACGCGCTCGCGTAGTACGCCTTGGCCGCGGGCTCGTCCACCTCGCCGGCCCGGTTCGTGAAGCGGTGCACGGTGATCAGCGCGCTGCGGATCTTGATGATGCCCGGGCCGCCGGACAGCTCACGGTTGAGCCAGCGGCACTCGGTCTGGTTGTCGTCGCCGACGGAGGTGCCGCGCGCGCGGGTCGTGGGCTCGGGCACCAGCTTTGCGGCCGTCTCCGTCACGGCCTGGCAGTCGGCGGGGAAGGAGGCGAGCACGGTGGGTGAGGGCGTCGCGGTGGCGGTCGGCGAGACGGTGGCCGCCGCCGTCGGCTGCGCCTTGGCCAGCACGCCGGGGTGCTGCGCCTGCCAGGCCGCGACCCCCTTGGCGAAGTGCCCGATCAGCCCGCTGACCTCGCGGATCGCGTTCTCCTCCGTGACGGCCTTCGTGCTCTCGTTGGACAGGATCTCCGCGTCCTTCCGCTGCTGGCTCGCCTGGAACCTGACCTTGATCGTCATGTCGCCGACGCGGGCGTACGCGGTGCCGTAGGCGTACCAGAGCAGCTTGCCGTCGCGGCGCCAGGTGTACTGCGCGAACGCGGCGTCACCGACGCCGGGCACGTCCTTGACCTGGGAGACGTACTCCTTCTCGTCGGGGTCCAGCGACGGCTTGGCGGTCTCGCCGTACTTGCCGCCGCGGTACTCCATCTCGTACGACGTCTGCGCCATCGCCCGGCCGGTCTTGACGCCCTCGCCCTTGTGCTGCTCGACCTTGACGTCGATCTCCCTGCTGCGCCAGAACTCGCCGAACGAGATGCGCTGGTTGATCCAGTTGCAGCCGAAGTTGACCGTGTAGTCGCCGTCCCTGGACGAGTTGGCCACGGTCGCGCCCGGCACGAGCCGCTCGATCTCCTCCTTGGGCAGCATGGCGCACACGTCCGGGGGTGCCGCGGCGGCTCCGGGCTGCTGGGCGGGTGACGACGAGCGGGTGCCTGACGGGGCCGGGCCGCCGGAGACGCCGCCGTACAGGAAGTAGGCCCCCACGCCACCCGCCGCGACCAGCACGACGAGGGCGGCGGCGAGCGTGGGCAGGAGCCAGGCGGGGCGACGCGGCGACGGGGGCTGCGGCATGGGGGGCATGGTCGAGGGCAGGCCGGGCGGCACGTTCGGCGGCATCCCAGGGGGCATTCCGGGGGGCGTCCCGGGCGGCATCCCCGGCAGGCCACCAGGCGGCATCCCCGGCGGCATCCCCGGCGGGCCACCAGGCGGCATCCCCTGCGGTGGCCCCGCCCACATGCCCGGTGGCAGGCCCTGACCCGGCTGCATGCCCGGCGACGCTCCAGGCCCCGGCGGCCCGAACCCGCTGCCTGGCACCTGGTGAGGGGTGGTGGGCGGCTCGGACTCGCTACCGGGGTTCACTGGGACTCCTGGGGTTGCCCTGACTTGCGGGGAGACATGGTAGTCACACCCCTTGCAAGCTGCTTGCAGCATCTTCGACGGTTACAGGTCATTTCGCCAGCGCCGCCACGATCATCCGGGCCGCCGCGACAGCCGTCTGAGGGTCGGCCACCGCCTCGGCCGACTTGCCGGGCGCGGCCTCGACGTCCACGTCCTCGCGGTGCCACACCACCTCCACGAGCAGGTTGCTCGTGCGGAGGAGCAGGATGCTGTCGGCCATGCCGCTCTGGTCGGAGTCGAGGTAGAACTTGAAGCCGTTCTGCCTGATCGCCGCCTCGCCAAGGCCGGGGACCTCGCGGATGGGCCCGTACGCCTGCCGCTGGCTGACGCCCTCGGCGGCGGCGCGCGTGCTTTTCTCGCTGGCGAAGCGGCGCTGCGCCACGGCGGGGCCGTCGAGGTCGCGGGTGGGCTGCTCAGCCCAGACGCGCACGATGAGGCGGCGTGCCGGGTACGTGCTCTCGCGGACGAGCCACTGGCACTCGCCGGGCCGGGTGAGGCTGCGTTCCGGCTTGCTCTTGGTGAAGCCGGTGACCTGGGCGTCGGTGAGCAGGGTGCACGGGTCGGGCGCGGTGGCGTACCGGCCGATGTCCTTGCCGCCGAGCGCGGCGGCGGCGTACCAGCCGCCCGCGCCCAGCGCCACGACGGCGGCGAGCACGGCGGGCAGCAGCCACCACCTGCGCCTGCGCGCGGGGCGCTGGGGGGCCGCGCCCGGGCCGGCCAGCCCGCTCAGCACCTGGCGGACCTGGGCGGCGGTGGGACGGGCGGCGGGGTTCTTGGCGAGCATGGCCATGAGCAGGCCGCCCAATTCGCGCCCGGCCCTGGCGGGGAACGGCGGCTCGTGCAGCAGCACCGCGGCGGCGACGGCGGCGGGCAGCGCCCGCTCGAACGGCGCGCGCCCCTCCACGGCCGTATAGAGGCTCGCGCCGAGTGACCACAGGTCGGCGGACGGGCCCGACGGCTGCTCGTTGAGCCGTTCCGGAGCCATGTAGCCGGGCGATCCCGCGCTGCCGAACATGTCGCCCCTGCCGCCCATCGGCGCGGCGATGCCGAAGTCGGTGAGCATGGCGGAGCCGTCGGCGTCGAGCAGGATGTTGGCGGGCTTGACGTCCTGGTGCAGCAGGCCGTGCGCGTGCGCGACCTCCAGCGCCGACAGCACGCGCAGCCCGACGGCGGCCACGAAGCCCGGCGGCAGCGGCCCCCGCTCCTTGATCACCTTGTCGAGGGAGCGGCCGGTGGTCAGGTCCATGATGATCCACGGCTGGCCGCCTTCGAGCACCACGTCGTGCACGAGGACGATGGCCGGGTCGCGCAGCCGTCCGGCGGACCTGGCCTCGTGCATGGCGCGGTCGGCGAACTCCGCCCGCTCCCGCTGGTCCAGCCCGTCGGGCACGCGCACCTGCTTGACGGCGACCTGCCGGTCGAGCATCTCGTCGATGGCCCGCCACACGGTGCCCGCGCCGCCCTGCCCGAGCCGCTCGATCAGCCGGTAACGGCCCGCCAGCAGGTAGAGGTCACCCGGCATCGCGCAACGCCTGCTCGCTCGCCTGCGCGGCTTTCAGGGCCGCCTGCTTGATGTCCTCGTCGGTCGGCTTGTCGGACAGTGTCGTGTATTCGACGCTCACCACCAGGTTGGCCAGCCGGTAGTAGACGTGCGCCGAGACCAGGCGGCCCGACGGCCCCTTCAGCTCGAAGCCGAACGCCTCCTCGCCGACGCCGGCGACCTGGCGCACCGGCGTGCGCGTCGCCCGCGTCGACTTGGTCACCCCGATCTCGGGCCAGTTCCAGTCGATGGTGTCGTACTTGGCCCAGTAGCGCTGCTGGTTCGTGAACAGCCTGCGCGCCGAGGCCTCGGTCATGGACCAGGGGTCCACGGTGTCGGAGTCGCGCTGCACCTGGAGGCCCACGCCGGTGCCCTGCAGCGGCCAGCCGCACTTGGGGCCCGCCTCGTCGGAGTCGGGCTTGCCCGCGGGCGGCTGCTGGGTGCGGAGCAGCCCGCCGACCGCCTGCGGGGCGATGAGCGTGCACACGTCCATCGGCACGGTGAACGCGCCGGCGGCGCCCGCGCCGCGGTTCATCAGCACGAACCCCGTCGCGCCCGCTCCCCCGAGCACCACCACCGCCGCCGCGGCGATCCAGAGCACGGCCCGGCGGCGCCCCTTGACCGGCGCCGTCACCTCGGCGCCGGTGGGCAGCCGCGGCGCGGGACGGCCCGCCGCGACCTGCCGCAGCACCTCCACGGCCACGCGCGGGTCGGGACGGGCGGCGGGCTGGTAGGCCATCATCGCGGTCACCACCGGCCCCAGCTCGCCCTGCACGGGCGGCACCGGCTGCGTCAGCGTGGCGCGGATGCGCTGGGCCGCCGAGCCCTCGTAGGCGGGCGCGCCCCTCAGCGCCATGTGCAGCGTCGCGCCGAGCGACCACACGTCGCTGGCCGGGCCGCCGGGCTGGCCCTCCAGCCGCTCGGGCGCGATGAACCCCGGCGAGCCGATCGTCAGCCCCTGCTCGGTGATCGTGGTCTGGCCCTCCTGCCTGGCGATGCCGAAGTCGGTGAGCACCACCCGGCCGCTCTCGGTCAGGAACACGTTGCCCGGCTTGACGTCGCGGTGCTGCATGCCCTGGGCGTGCGCGACCGTCAGCGCCTCCAGCACGTCGGCGCCGATCCTGGCGACGTACTCGGGCGGCATGGGGCCGAACTCGCGCACGGTGTCGGCGAGCGTGCGGCCCCGCAGCAGCTCCATGACCAGCCACGGCCGCTCGTGCTCGACGACCACGTCGTGCAGCGCCACGATGCCCGGGTGGCGCAGCCGCGCCATCGCCTGCGCCTCGCGCACGGCCCTGGTCACCAGGTCGTGGCGCTCCTTGTCGGACATCCCCTCGGGCAGCGTGAGCTCCTTGACCGCGACGTCGCGATCAAGCATCTCGTCCCTGGCCAGCCACACTTTTCCCATGCCGCCCGCGCCCAGCGGACGAAGCAGGGTATATCGGCCGGCAAGTCTTCCCGCGGACATAAAGGGAAGGGTAACTAAGGATCAAGAGGGGTGCTTACTCGTTCCTGTCGGTCGTTCTCTCTATGGTCTTGGTTCGTGGACGCGGTACAAGGCACTCTCGACGAGCTCGGCACGCCGCTGAGCGAAGTCACGTTCGTCGTGTTCGACCTCGAGACGACCGGCGGCTCGCCGGCGGAGGACGCCATCACCGAGATCGGCGCGGTCAAGGTGCGGGCGGGCGAGGTGCTCGGCGAGTTCTCGACGCTGGTAGACCCAGGGGGGCCGATCCCGCCGTTCATCTCCGTGCTGACCGGCATCACCGACGCGATGGTGATGGCCGCACCCAAGATCGAGTCGGTGCTGCCGAGCTTCCTGGAGTTCATCCGGGGGTCCACGCTGGTGGCGCACAACGCCGGGTTCGACACCCGTTTCGTCAAGGCCGCGTGCGCCGCGCTCGGCTATCCCCCGCCGGGCAACCCGGTCGTCGACACCGTCGATCTGGCCAGGCGCGTGCTGACCCGCGACGAGACGCCCAACGCCAAGCTGGCCACCCTGGCCAGGTTCTTCCGCAGCCCCACGGAGCCGTGCCACCGCGCCCTGCAGGACGCCAGGGCCACGGTCGACGTGCTGCACGGGCTGATCGAGCGGGCCGGGTCCTTCCAGGTGCACACGCTGGAGGAGCTCAAGTCGTTCGTCCGCGCCCCCACCCCCGAGCAGCAGCGCAAGCGCCACCTCGCCGAGTCGGTGCCGCACGCCCCCGGCGTCTACCTGTTCGAGGACGAGCGCGGCGAGGTCCTCTACATCGGCAAGAGCACCAACCTGCGCAACCGCGTGCGCTCCTACTTCACCGCCGGCGAGACCCGCCCCCGCATCCGCGAGATGATCGGCATCGCCGAGCGGGTGCGCCACATCGTCTGCGCCACCGCGCTGGAGGCGGAGGTGCGCGAGCTGCGCCTGATCGGCGGCGCCAAGCCGCGCTACAACCGCCGCTCCCGCTTCCCCGAGAAGATGGTGTGGCTCAAGCTCACCACCGACGTCTTCCCCCGGCTGTCGATCGTGCGCGAGGTCAAGGACGACGGCGCCACCTACCTGGGCCCCTTCACCAGCACCCGCCAGGCCGACGACGCCCGCATCGCCCTGCACGAGGCCGTCCCGCTGCGCCAGTGCACCCAGCCGGTCACGCTGCGCACCAGGCGGGCGGCGTGCGTGCTGCACGAGATGGGCCGCTGCGGCGCGCCCTGCGAGGGCAGGCAGAGCCCCGAGGAGTACGCCGTCCACGTCGAGAGCGCCCGCCGCGCCATGACCCTCGACGCCTCCCCCGTCTTCAGCGCCGTGTCGGCCCGTATGGAGCGCCTGTCGGTCGAGCAGCGTTACGAGGAGGCGTCGGTCGATCGTGACCGGCTGGCCTCCTTCGTCCGTACGGCGGCGCGCATGCAGCGGCTCAGCGCCATCACCCGCATCCCGCAGCTCGTGGCCGCCAGCCCGGCCTTCGGCGGCGGCTGGGACATCCACGTGGTCCGCTACGGTCGGCTCGCCGCGGCCGGGGTCATGCCGAAGGGCACCCATCCGACCGCCTTCGTCGCCTCCCTGAAGGCCGCCGCCGAGGTCGTCATCCCCGGCCCCGGCCCCGTGCCCGCGGCCAGCGCCGAGGAGACGGAGTGCATCCTGCGCTGGCTGGAGTCGCCGGGGCTGCGGCTGGTGGAGGTGGACGGCGAATGGAGCCTGCCGGTGCACGGCGCGGGCCGGCACAAGGCTCGCATTGACCTCGCTTACCGGCATCTCGACCAACGCCGCCCTCGGGAGGGGCGACCTTTGAGGTGAAACGATAGAGTTGATACATGGTCACGGCTATCGTCCACATCAATGCAGAGGTAGACCGGATCCCGGAGGTCGCCCAGACGATCGCCGAGATCGAGGGGGTCAGCGAGGTCTACTCCATCACCGGCGAGTACGACCTGCTGGCGATGGTGCGGGTCGCGGCGTACGAGGAGATCGCCGAGGTGGTGCCCGGGCGGATCAACAAGGTCGCCGGGGTGCTGCACACCGAGACGCACATCGCCTTCCGCGCCTACTCCAAGCACGACCTGGACGCGGCCTTCTCGATCGGCTTCCCCGAGTCCGACTGACCGCCCTCTTACGGCCCGCGCCCACCCCGCCCAGGGCCGCCGTGCGTCACAGCGCTGACCGCATGCCGCCGCCCTGGCCCCGCGTGCGCCACACCACCGGCCGCCACGCCCCGCGCCACCGCCCCAGCGCATCGCGCCACCGCGCACCGCCCTCGCACGCCACGCCACCGTCCATCGCGCCGCACGCCATGACTCCGTAGGCCGCGCTCGCCTCGCCCCATGGGGCCGGCCGAACGAGGGCGGCAACGCCGACGGGCCCGGACGAGTTTCTCGTCCGGGCCCGCGGTGTGTGGCGTCAGGATCAGTGCGTGATGCTGCGGTCCTCGCCCCCACCACTGCCGATGGCGGCGTGCTCGTCATCGTGCTCGTGCCCGTGCCCGTCCTCCAGCGGGATCTTCTCCCCGCCGTAAGCCTTGGACATGCGCCCGCGCAGCTTGCCGAGCGGCCCGCGCATGCCCTTCGGCGGGATGCCCGAGGTGTCCTCGCCCACCGGCAGCATCGGCACGGCTTCCTTGCCGCGCATGTGCGCCTCGATGTCGTCCGACGGCGGCGTGTGGACCTCGATGAACTCACCGTGCGGCAGGCGCTTGATCACGCCGGACTCCACACCGTGCGAGATGATCGCCTGGTCGGAGCGCTGCAGGCCGAGGCAGATGCGGTAGGTGATCAGGTACGCCAGCGCCGGCGCGACGAAGATCAGCACACGGCCCGCGTAGGTCGTGTGGTTCAGGCTGACGTGGAAGTTGGCCGCGATCTCGTCGTTGGCGCCGAGCAGCCACAGCACACCGTAGAACGTCATCGCGGAGATGCCGATCGAGGTGCGGTGCGGGTTGTTGCGCGGGCGGTCGGCGATGTGGTGCTCGCGGTTGTCGCCGGTCACCCACCGTTCCAGGAACGGGTACAGCGCCAGGCCGGTCATGATGATGCCCATCGGCACCAGCGCCGGGATGATGACGCTCAGCGGCAGCGTGCCCGCGTGGGACGTGCCGAAGAGGTTGATCTCCCACGGCGGCATGATGCGCAGCGCGCCTTCGAGGAAGCCCATGTAGAAGTCGGGCTGCGAACCCGCCGACACGTCGGCCGGCGTGTACGGGCCGAACAGCCAGATCGGGTTGATCTGGGTGAACGTGGCCAGGCCGCTGATCACGCCGAGCGTGAACAGGAAGTAGGCGCCGGCCTTGAGCATGAACGCCGGGTAGAACGGGGCGCCCACGACGTTCTGGTTGGTGCGGCCCTTGCCCGGCATCTGCGTGTGCTTCTGCACCCACATGAGCACCATGTGCGCCGTGACCAGCGCCAGGATGATGCCCGGGATGAGCAGGATGTGCAGCGAGTAGAAGCGGGCGATGACGTCCTCGCCCGGATACTCCCCGCCGAACAGGAAGAACGTGATGTACGTGCCCACCAGCGGCAGCGAGATCGCCACGCCCTCGGTGATCCGCAGACCGGCGCCGGAGAGCAGGTCGTCGGGGAGGGAGTAGCCGGTCAGGCCCTCGGCCAGCGCCAGCGTCAGCAGGAGCACGCCGATGATCCAGTTGATCTCGCGCGGCTTGCGGTACGCGCCGGTGAAGAACACCCGCAGCGCGTGGACCATCATGCCGGCCACGAAGAGCAGGGCCGCCCAGTGGTGCATCTGCCGGATGAGCAGACCACCCCGGACGTCGAAGCTGATCTCCAGCGACGACGCGTAGGCCTCGGACATCATGACGCCCTTGAGCGGCGCGTACGAGCCGTCGTAGGCGACCTCCATCATGCTGGGCTTGAACCAGAGCGTCAGGAACGTGCCGGTCAGCAGCAGGATGACGAACGAGTAGAGCGCGATCTCGCCCAGCAGGAACGACCAGTGGTCAGGGAAGATCTTGCGCAGGTTGCGCTTGAGTGCGTTGGCGCCGCCGAGGCGCTCGTCGAGGAAGTTCGACGGCCCGGCGATGGCCTTCGGTACGGCCTTCAGCTCACTCATGCCTGGCCTCCCTTCTCCCTTGCCGCGGCCTCCGCGTCACCGCGCTCCCAGTAGCTGGGACCGACCGGCACCTCGAAGTCGCCCTGGGCGATGAGGTAGCCCTCGGCGTCGACGGAGATCGGCAGCTGCGGCAGCGGCCGGGCGGCCGGACCGAAGATGACCTTGGCGCCGTCGGCGGCGTCGAACGTCGACTGGTGGCACGGGCAGAGGATGTGGTGGGTGTTCTGCTCGTAGAGTGCGGCGGGGCAGCCCACGTGGGTGCAGATCTTGGAGTACGCGACGATGCCGTCGTGGGTCCAGTTGAGCCTGGTGCCGCCCTTGATCTCGTCAGGACGGAACTTGATCAGGATCAGCGTGGCCTTGGCCAGCGCGTTCAGATCGTGCTCGTAGCCCTCGGGGACGACCGACAGGATGCCGCCGGGCGAGTTGAAGTCGGCGGCCCTGATGGGCTGGCCGGTGCCCTCGACGACGAGCCTGAGCGGCTTGCCCTCCTTGTTCTTCTCGCCCCACACCGTGTGCCTGAGCTCGTCGTTGAACCGAGCGCCGGGCATCCGGCTGTTGTCGAGGTCGCGCAGCAGCACCAGCGGCACGAGGCCGAGCGGCGCGGCCGCCAGCAGCAGCGTGCGGCGCAGCAGCTTGTGCTTGACGAAGCCGCTCTCGTTGGCGCCCCGGACGAACGTCTCCGCGACGACGTCGCGGTCGCGCTCGTCGGAGGCCATCGGGTGGCGCTCCTGGATCAGGGAGTACTTCGGCATGATCTGGCGGACCCAGATCACGATGCCGACCGCCAGACCCAGGATCGCGATGGTGAGCGAGCTGCCCAGCGCCAGGTTGGAGGTGCCCGTCGCCTCGGGGCTGCCGACCTGGAAGTACACGTAGGAGATGATGAACGCGATGGCCGCGAGGAACGTGATCGTGAAGCAGAGCGCCACGATCTTCTCGGCCTTGCGGGCCTTGGCCGGGTCCTGCAGCGTCACGCCGGGGACTTCCTGGTCGGCCTCCGCCGTTTCCGCGGTGCCGAGCATCGAGGTGCCCGGTGCGGGAGTGCCGATGACGCGCTTGGGCACGCGCTCATCCGGCTGCTCGATCTCGTGCTCGTTGTCTGTCATGACTTCTGTCGCTTCTTCGCGGTGATCCAGATGGCGGCTAGTGCGAGGGCTGCGATGCCCACCACAAACGCTACGAGACCTTCGGTGACCGGGCCAATGCGGCCGAGGCCGAAACCACCCGGGTCGCGCTGCTCGCGCACCTGGGTGATGTAGGCGATCATGCTGCGCTTCTCTTCGGGCGTGATCGTCGTGTCGTTGAAGACCGGCATGGCCTGCGGACCGGTGACCATGGCCTCGTAGATCTGCGTCGGCGTCGCCTCGTTGAGGTTGGGCGCGTACTTGCCCTGCGTCAGCGCACCACCGGCGCCGACCCAGTTGTGGCACTGGATGCAGTTGGCGCGGAACAGCTCGCCGCCCTTGCCGGCGTCACCGAGCTTGGCGTCGACGTGCTCCGCGGGCGGGACCTGCGGGCCGCCGCCGAGCGACTGCACGTAGGCCGCGATCTGCCGCGTCGTGGTCTCGTTGACCCAGGGGGCCAGCGGCTTGCGCGGCGCCTGCGGGCCGGGCGCGCCGGCCGGCATGCGGCCGGTGCTCATCTGGAAGTCGACGGCCGCGGCGCCGACGCCGATGAGCGTGGGCGCCGTCTGGGTGCCCTGCGCGTTGGTGCCGTGGCAGCTCATGCAGTGCGCTTCGAACAGGCTCCTGCCCTCGGCCACGTCATCGACCTTGCCTGTCGCCAATGCCGCGTCGGCAGGCTTACCCGCCTGGACAAAGGCGGCGTATACCATCCCGACCAGCGCCAACGCCAAAATCAGGACGGCATATCTCGCGAGGGGATGCCGCCGCCAAGCGGTGATCCTAGTCACAGAGATCCCGTTCCTTAACGAATGATGTAGATGGTCGCGAAAAGACCGATCCAGACGACGTCTACGAAGTGCCAGTAGTAGGACACGACGATCGCGCTGGTGGCCTGCTCATGCGTGAAGCGCTTCGCGGCGTACGTGCGTCCCAGCATGAACAGGAACGCGATCAGGCCACCGGTCACGTGCAGGCCGTGGAAGCCCGTCGTCAGGTAGAACACCGAGGTGTAGGCGTTAGCGGACAAGGTCGCGCCCTCTGACGCCAGCTCCATGTACTCGTACAGCTGACCGGCGACGAAGACGGCGCCCATCAGGAAGCTGACGATGTACCAGAAGCGGAGCTTGCCGACCTGCCCCTTCTCCGCGGCCCACACACCAAGCTGGCACGTCACACTCGACAGAACCAGGATGATCGTGTTGGCCGTCGCGAACGGGATGTTCAGGTGAGCGCCCTCGGCGAGCTCCATGCCCGCCTGGTGCAGTGAAGGACCCCACTCGAGGCCCTTGCCCACGCTCACCGACCGGATGGTGAAGTACATCGCGAACAGCGCCGCGAAGAACATGAGCTCAGAGGACAGCCAGACGATCGTGCCCACACTGACCAGGTTCGGTCTGCGGTACGACTGTGCTGTCGTCGTCGAAGTTATTGCGGATGCTGTCGCCACGGGCAGCATTATTGCGGCTCCGGTGGTCGGTCCGGCGCACGACCCCCCGTTAGCAGGTCCAAACCGGTAGCCAAGCTGGGATAATTGCCGCATAACACCCACCAGGCATGGTGCCCTGGGTATGCATCCCGGCACACCGGTACGATCCCAGGTGACCATACCGCTTCGACTGATAGTGAGCGCGACCGATGTCCACTGGGAGCACCGACGAGAAGATGAAGGTCCTCGTCTACAGCGACGACGCCGCCACCCGGGCCGAGGTGAGCCAGGCCATCGGCAGGCGCCCCGCGGCCGACGTACCCCTCGTGGAGATCGTGGAGTGCGCCACCGAGCCCAAGGTCCACCAGTGGCTGGGCTCCGGCGAGATCGACGTGGCGATCCTCGACGGCGAGACGCAGCCCGCCGGCGGCATGGGCGTCTCCCGCCAGGCCAAGGACGAGGTCTACGACTGCCCGCCCATCTGCCTGATCATCGCCAGGCGCGACGACCGCTGGCTGGCCGACTGGTCCAAGGCCGACGCGGTCGTGTCGCAGCCCCTGGAGCCCATGGTCCTGGCCGACACCGTGGCCGACCTGATGCGCCGCCGCAACTCCACCCGTCTCAACGCTAAGTAGGTGCCCATGGACTCCCGGACGACCTGGCCCACCCTGCTTTCCGCTCTCCTGTCCGGAGAGCACCTCACTTCCGACGAGTCGGCCTGGGCGATGCGGGAGATCATGTCCGGCGCCGCGACGCCGTCCCAGATCGCCGGCTTCGTGATCGCGCTGCGCGCCAAGGGCGAGACCGTGGCCGAGGTCGTCGGGCTCGCCCGCACCATGCTCGACCTGGCCACGCCGCTGACCGTCGAGGGGCCCGTGGTCGACATCGTCGGCACCGGCGGCGACCGGGCGCACACCGTCAACGTCTCCACCATGGCCGCCGTCGTGGCCGCCGCGGCGGGCGCCAGAGTCGTCAAGCACGGCAACCGCGCCGCCTCCTCCTCCTGCGGCGCCGCCGACGTGCTGGAGCACCTCGGGATCCGGCTCGACCTCACGCCCGAGCAGACGGCGCAGGTCGCGCGCGACGCGGGCATCGCGTTCTGCTTCGCGCCCGTCTACCACCCCGCGCTGCGCCACGCCGGCCCCACGCGCAAGGAGATCGGCGTTCCCACGATCTTCAACTTCCTCGGCCCGCTCACCAACCCGGCCCGCCCTGCCGCCCAGGCCATCGGCGTCTACGACGCCGGCATGCTGCCGGTCCTCGCGGGCGTCTTCGCCGAGCGCGGCGTCTCCGCCCTGGTCTTCCGCGGCGACGACGGCCTGGACGAGCTGACCATCGCCGCCACCTCCACCGTCTGGGTGGTCAAGGACGGCACCGCGACCCAGACCTCGTTCGACCCGGCGGTGCTCGGCATCCCGCGCGCCGACGTGGGCGCGCTGCGCGGGGGTGACGTGGCGTTCAACGCACAGGCCGTGCACGACCTCGTCCGCGGCAAGACCGGGCCCGTGCGCGACGCCGTGCTGCTGAACGCGGCCGCCGCTCTGGTGGCGCTCAACGGGCCCGGTGAGGATCTCGACTCGGCGATGATCGACGGGTACGCGCGGGCGGTGCAGGCGGTGGACTCCGGGGCCGCGGCGGCCGTGCTCGATCGGTGGATCGAGGCCAGCGGGTCCTTCCGGCCCGCGTCCTGACGGCACCCGGCCGTCCCGGGCTCCGCACCGCTCCGGAGCCCGGCCCCGCGCCGCTGGCGCACGCCGCACACGCACGCCCGCGCCGCACCCGTACGCCACACGCGCACGCCCGTACGCTGCACGCGCACGCCGCCCGCCACTCAGCACACGCGCATCACCGAACGCGCGCACGCACCCCACACGCGCCGCTGAGGCGCGCACAGGCACCGCTCGTGGCACGACCGCTCAGGGCACGGCCGCTCAGCCTACGCAGGCGCGAGGTGCCGGACGGCGGGCGCGTGTGGTGGCCGGCGCGTGGCCAGGTCGCGGGGCGGCGGGCGGCGCGGCACGTGGAGGGCCGTCAGAAGGCTCTCAGCGCAGCGCCAGCGTCGGCCCCGCCTTCAGCGAGCTCCATTTGAGCCACTGCCTCCAGTTCTCCTGCCAGTGCCCCCACCCGTTGGTGGGCTCCAGCTTCCGCGGCGTCCCCGTGATGATGATCGGATCCCCGATCAACGTGTTCTTGATGAACCACGACGCGTTGTCCGGGCTGATGTTCACACACCCGTGGCTGACGTTCGAGTTCCCCTGCGACCCCACCGACCACGGCGCGCTGTGCACGTACTCGCCGCTGTTGGAGATCCGCACGGTGTTGTAGACGGTGAGCCGGTAGTACCCCGCCGACCCGGGCCCGATGCCCGGCGAGGTCATCACGGTGACGGGCTCGCGGGACATGGCCAGGTGGATGCCCGAGGTCGTGTAGTACTTCCACTGCCCGCCCTGCCCGGCGCTCATCGGCATGGTGCGGATCTTCTTGCCGTTGCGCCGGACGACGAGGACGTGCTCGTCGGTGCTGCCCTTGGTGATCTGCGAGCGGCCGATCTTGAAGTCGACGCGGACGTTCCGCTTGCCGTACATGCCGGGCGCGCCGCGCACTCCGGCCAGGTTGGCCTCGACCCGGACCTTGGTGTGGGCGGGCCAGTACTTCTCGGGACGGAAGTCCACGTGCTGGTTGTCGAACCAGTGCCAGGCGCCCTCGACCGGCTTGGAGCTGTGCACGGTGAGGTTGCGCTCGATGGCGATCCGGTCGGCGACGGGCTTGTCGAAGGCGATCATGACGGGCATGCCGACCCCGACGGTCAGACCGGTGTCGTCCTTGTTCGGGGTGATGGTCTCGATGTCGAAGACCTTGTCGCCCTTGGCCGTGGTGAACGCGCTCCTGGTCTCGAGCGACCGCCCCGAGGTGTCCAGGGAGACCGCGGTGACCGTGTAGGAGGTGCCTGGCCTGGCGGTGCCGACGCTGCGCCAGCGGGAGCCGTCGGAGCTGAGGACGCCCCGCAGCGGGCCGGCCTTGCCGCCGTCCACCTGGACGCTCTTCAGCCTGCCCCCGTGGACCGACACGACCACGGGCTGGTCCGTGGGCACATTCGCGCTCTTGTCCGCCGGAGAGACGCCTACAGGGGCGCCACGCGCCCCGCCTGCCATGGCGACCCCGTTCGGCTTCTCGGCGGGGCCCGCCGAGCACGCTGTCAGCAGCGCCAGGGCCAGCAGGCCGGCCGTTCCATACGCTCCGCGCCCCACGAGTACTCCCTCGTCCACGATCGAGCCACTTCTGCCTCCTTTATTACCCTGAGTGGTTGAATCACCACATCCGGACACTGGCAAAGAACACCAAAAAGCGGGCGTCCTCCCCCAAGGGAGAACGCCCGCTCCAGGCAGGTGCGGGTCAGTGCGAGAAGTGACCCCTGTAGTACTGGAAGACGAACCCGATCATGGCCATGATCACGAGGAAGACCCCGATCAGGAACATCCAGAAGCCGATCACGAACCCGGCGAAGGCGAAGGCCGCCGCCAGGCACAGGAACAGCGGCCACCAGCTGCTCGGGCTGAAGAAGCCCAGCTCGCCCGCGCCGTCGCTGATCTCGGCCTGCTTGTTGTCCTCCGGCTGGGCGCCGATGCGCCGCGCGGTGAACATCAGGTAGTAGCCGACCATGAACGCGAAGCCGACCGAGATGGCCATGGCGGTCGTGCCGACCGGCTCACCCTTGCCCGTGGCGGCCTTCGTCCAGAACCAGTAGGCGATGTCCACGCCGGCGAAGAAGACGCCGCACAGCAGGAACAACCATCCCTGCACCTTCATCAGGACTCAACCTCCGGGTGGTCGGACTTGGCGGTGGCGTGCGGGAACCGCTTGTCGAACGCGGGACGCTCGGACCGGATGCGCGGCAGCGAGGTGAAGTTGTGCCGCGGCGGCGGGCAGCTCGTGGCCCACTCCAGCGAGTTGCCGTAACCCCACGGGTCGTCGACGGTGACCTTGGGCGCGCTGCGCCAGGTCTTCCAGACGTTGTAGAAGAACGGCAGCGTCGAGGCGCCCAGCACGAACGCGCCCACGGAGGAGAGCAGGTTGAGGTCGGTGAAGCCGTCGGCCGGGCTGTAGTCGGCGTAACGGCGCGGGAAACCGGCCATGCCCAGCCAGTGCTGGACGAGGAACGTCGTGTGGAAGCCGATGAACAGCAGCCAGAAGTGCAGCTTGCCCAGCTTGTCGTCGAGCATCTTGCCGGTGAACTTGGGCCACCAGAAGTAGAACCCGGCGAACATCGCGAACACCACGGTGCCGAAGACCACGTAGTGGAAGTGGGCGACGACGAAGTAGGTGTCGCTGATGTGGAAGTCGAGCGGCGGCGAGGCCAGGATGACGCCCGTCAGACCGCCCAGGAGGAAGGTGATGAGGAAGCCGACCGAGAACAGCATCGGCGACTCGAAGCTGAGGTGGCCGCGCCACATCGTGCCGATCCAGTTGAAGAACTTCACCCCGGTGGGCACCGCGATGAGGAACGTCATGAACGAGAAGAACGGCAGCAGCACCTGCCCGGTCGGGAACATGTGGTGCGCCCAGACCGTGATGGACAGACCGGCGATCGAGATCGTCGCGGCCACCAGGCTGATGTAGCCGAAGACCGGCTTGCGGCTGAACACCGGGATGACCTCGGTCACGATGCCGAAGAACGGCAGCGCGATGATGTACACCTCGGGATGGCCGAAGAACCAGAACAGGTGCTGCCAGAGCAGCGCGCCGCCGTTGTCGGAGGCGAAGATGTGCGTGCCGAGCTTGCGGTCGGACTCCAGCGCCAGCAGCGCGGCGGCCAGCACCGGGAAGGCCATCAGCACGAGCATGCTGGTGAGCAGGATGTTCCAGGTGAACAGCGGCATCCGGAACATGGTCATGCCGGGCGCCCGCATGCAGATGATCGTGGTGATGAAGTTGACCGCGCCGAGGATCGTGCCCAGGCCGGACAGCGCCAGACCCATGATCCACAGGTCGCCGCCGATGCCGGGCGAGTTGATCGCGTTGGACAGCGGCGTGTAGGCGAACCAGCCGAACGAGGCCGCGCCGCCCGGGGTGAAGAAGCCGGAGACGGCGATGAGGCTGCCGAACAGGTAGAGCCAGTAGCTGACCATGTTCAGCCGCGGGAACGCCACGTCGGGGGCGCCGATCTGCAGCGGCATCAGCTCGTTGGCGAAGCCGGCGAACAGCGGCGTCGCGAACATCAGCAGCATGATCGTGCCGTGCATGGTGAACAGCTGGTTGAACTGCTCGTTGCTGGTGAACTGCAGCCCCGGCTGCGCCAGCTCGGCCCGCATGACGAGGGCCATCACGCCGCCGATGAGGAAGAAGGCGAACGACGTGATCAAGTACATGTGCCCGATGATCTTGTGATCAGTCGAGGACAGCCACTTGGCGATGATCTGACCCTTGGGGCTTCCCGTGGGCCGGACCGGCGCGGTCGTCAGGGGTTCGTGAATGGCGGTCACTGGGCACTCCCAGCCTGGTTGGTCGCGACGTACTGGTCGAACTCAGCCTGCGGAACGAGCTTCACGGAGAACAACATCCGGCTGTGGTCGACACCGCACAACTCGGCGCAGCGGCCGGCGTAGACGCCAGGCTTGTTGAGCGTCGTGATCTGGAACTTCCGGCCGGGGTCACCCTCGGGGATGCCCGGGATGACGTCCCGCTTGAACAGAAACTCCGGCACCCAGAACGAGTGGATGACGTCGTCGGTCTGCAGGTCGAACTCGACCTTCGTGTTCACCGGGAGGACGAGCTGCGGGCCGGCCTTGTAGTCGCTCACCGGCACGCCGGCGACGGGCTTGGTGCCCTTGCCCTGGACCGTGGTGGTGAAGCGCCAGCTCCACTGGAAGGCCTCGACCTTCACCTTGACCGGCGCGTTCCCGTCGACGCGGGCCAGCGCCTCGCTGTCGCGGGCGGTGAAGAAGAAGAACACCGACACCATCACCAGCGGGATCAAGGTGTAGAGCATCTCGATCGGCAGGTTGTAACGAACCTGCGGCGGCAGCTCTGCCTTGGCCCTGCGCTTGCGGTGGAAGATGCACGCCCAGATGATCAGGCCGATGACGACGGCACCCGTGGCGAGTGCGGCGATCCAGGCCCCGTTCCACAGATTCTGGACGATTTCGCCCTGCTCGGTGATGTGGTCGGGAAGAAGGCCGCGAGACCAGTTGGCCTCGGGGACGTCATTAGCACACGCCGTAGCAGTGGCCAGCAGCAACGCCAAAGCGGCGGCGCGCGGCACCCTGCGCCGGGCCAACGAACGCCGCGTCGTACGGCGAGTCGGACTCACGGATCGCCTACCCCACAGATGAAGCCCAAGAGTCTTTCCCTTGGGCGCTCGTATTGCTCTTTCTGCATCAAGCACAGACTGACAAGCAGACACATTAGCGTGCAGGGGCCTCGCCCCACCGCGCGACCCCTCGGTGGCGCCGCAAGTGGGACGATGAGTCTCGTGGCTTACTTCGACGCGGCTTCGAGCGAACCGCTTCACCCCGAGGCGCGCGAGGCGCTGGTGGCGGCGATCGACACCGGCTGGGCCGACCCCGCGAGACTCTATGGCCAGGCCCGCCGCGCGCACCTGCTGCTTGAGCAGGCTCGCACGGAGGTGGCCGAGGTGCTCGGCGCGCGCCCCGACGAGGTGGTGTTCACCTCGTCCGGCACGCAGGCCGTGCATCTCGGCGTCCTCGGCACCCTACACGGAAGGCGCAGGGCCGGACGCCATCTCGTGACGAGCGCGGTCGAGCATTCAAGCGTGCTGCACGCGGGCGAGGTGCACGAGCGTGACGGCGGCACGGTGGAGACGGTCGGCGTGGCGCTGAGCGGGCGGGTGGATCTCGACGCGTTCGCCGAGGCGGTGGCGCGGCCCGGCACCGCTCTGGCCTGCCTCCAGGCGGCCAACCACGAGGTGGGCACGTTGCAGCCGGTGGAACTGGCCGCCGAGGCGTGCCGCGAGCACGGTGTGCCGCTGCTGGTGGACGCGGCGCAGACGGCCGGCCGGATGCCGCCGCCGCAGGGCTGGTCGGCGCTGACGGCCAGCGCGCACAAGTGGGGCGGCCCCGCCGGGGTGGGCGTGCTGGTGGTGCGCAAGGGCACGCGGTTCCGCTCGTACCTGCCGGAGGACGAGCGGGAGCGGCGGCGGGTGCCCGGCTTCGAGAACGTGCCCGCCATCGTCGCCGCGGCGGCGGCGCTGCGCGCGACGGCGGCCGAGGCCGAGCAGGAGCAGGCCAGGCTTTCCCGGCTCGTCGACAGGATCAGGCGGACCGTCCCGGAGATCGTGCCGGACGTGGAGGTCATCGGCGACCCCGTTGACCGGGCGCCGCACATCGTGACCTTTTCGTGCCTGTACGTTGACGGGGAGGCGCTGCTCACGGAGCTGGACAAGGCCGGATTCGCCGTATCGTCCGGAAGTTCGTGCACCGCTAGTACGCTTCGTCCATCGCACGTCCTTGAGGCGATGGGCGTGCTGACGCATGGGAATGTCCGGGTGTCGCTACCCAGGGGGACTTCCGCGGCCGAGGTCGACTCCTTCCTCGCCGTGCTGCCCGATCTGGTGCGCCGCATCCGCCAGGACGCGGGAGTCGCATGACAGAGGTGACGCAGCCGGCTTTGACGATCGACGCGCTCGGGAAGAAGTGCCCGATCCCGATCATCATGCTCGCCGAGCAGATCAACTACGTCCCGCTGAACGCCGTGGTGGCCGTGCTGGCCGACGATCCCGCGGCGTACACGGACGTGCCGGCGTGGTGCAGGCTGAAGTCGCACCGGCACGTCGGGTCGTACGAGCTGCCCGGCGGTGGCTGGGCGATCCACGTCATGCGGAACTACTGATTTCCGGTCGTCCGCAAATCCCCGATTCAGCTCCGCACGGTGGGTAGGGGTTCCCGTACGAGTCCATCGACATGCAGGGGAAAGCCATGATCAGCGGACAACCCAACGAGACCGCCCGCGACGTCATGAGCACGGGAGCGGAGTGCATCGACGCGCACGAGACCCTCGACCGGGCGGCGCAGATGATGCGCAACAGCGACGTGGGCGCCCTGCCCGTGTGCGGTCCCGACGACCGCGTGACGGGCATCATCACCGACCGCGACATCGTCGTGAAGTGTGTCGCGGCCGGTCACGACCCCGCCCAGGTGACGGCCGGTGAGCTGGCCACCGGGCTGGTGTGGGTCCCGTCGGACGCCACCGTGGAGGAGGCGCTGGCGCGCATGGAGGAGCACCAGATCAAGCGGCTGCCGGTCATGGACGACGGTCACATCGTCGGCATGATCAGCGAGGCCGACCTGGCCAGGCACCTGCCCGACGACCAGCTCGCCGAGTTCGTGCACCGGGTCTACGCCTTCCACTGACCGCCGCACGCCCGAAGGCCGTCCCCCGTACTCCTGGGGGACGGCCTTCGGACGTGTTCAGGCGTGCTCAGACGCGGTCGCACCGCACGTGGCCGCCCGTCCCGGCATGCTCGCGGCGTGCTCAGGCCTGCTCAGGCGTGGTAGCAGCGGACGTGCTCGCCGATCTCGGCGGCGGCGTCGGCCCCGTAGGCGGCGCCGAAACGCTCCAGGAAGGACGCCTGCCCCAGCTCGTACTCCTGCCCACCAACCCGCTCCAGCACGTGCGTGGCGGTGAGGTTGCCGATCTGCCCGCACCGCTCCAGCGACAGGCCCCAGGCCAGGCCGGACATGAAGCCGGCGCGGAAGGCGTCGCCGACGCCGGTGGGGTCGGCCTTGCCGCGCTCGGGGGCGGGGGCGACCTGGATGGACGGCTCGCCCTGACGGTCGATGACGGCGCCCTTGGGGCCGAGCGTGGTGATCCGGACGCCGACCCGGCCGAGGATCTCCTCGTCGGACCAGCCGGTCTTCTGCTCGATGAGCCCCTTCTCGTAGTCGTTGGAGAACAGGTAGGCGGCTCCGTCGACGAGCTGGCGGATCTGCTCGTCCGCCATGCGCGCGAGCTGCTGGGAGATGTCGGCGGCGAAGGGGATGCCGCGCTGGCGGCACTCCTCGGTGTGGCGCAGCATCGCGTCGGGGTCGTTGGGGCTGATCAGCACCAGGTCGAGCCCGCCCACGCGGGCGGCGACGGGCTGCAGCTCGATGAGCCGCGCCTCGGCCATGGCGCCGGTGTAGAAGGAGGCGATCTGGTTGTGGTTCTCGTCGGTGGTGCACAGGAACCGGGCGGTGTGCTGCGTCTCGGAGATGTGCACGGAGTCGCAGTCCACGCCGTGACGCTCCAGCCAGGAGCGGTAGTCCGCGAAGTCGTTGCCGACGGCGCCCACGAGGATCGGGTTGAGACCGAGGCAGGCCATTCCGAAGGCGATGTTCGCGGCGCAGCCGCCGCGACGGATCTGGAGATCATCGACCAGGAACGAGAGTGACACCCTGTCGAGCTGCTCGGCGATGAGCTGATCGCCGAAGCTCCCTGGGAAGGTCATCAGATGGTCTGTCGCGATTGAGCCGGTCACGGCAATGCGCACGGGATTCTTCTTCCTCGTTGTCAGCAGGCCAAAGGGCCCCACGAGAATACGCGAAGGCCCCGCTCGCACAAAGCGAACGGGACCTGCCTCGAGCGCCGGTCGAGCCCTAGTTGAAGGAGTCTCCACAAGCACACGAGCCGGTCGCGTTGGGGTTGTCGATCGTGAAGCCCTGCTTCTCGATCGTGTCGACGAAGTCGATGGAGGCGCCCATGAGGTAGGGGGCGCTCATCCGGTCGGTGACCACGCTGACACCGCCGAAGTCCGACACGACGTCGCCGTCCATCGAACGGTCGTCGAAGAAGAGCTGGTAGCGCAGGCCGGAGCAACCTCCCGGCTGCACGGCGACCCGCAGCTGCAGACCTTCCTCGCCCTGCTGCTCGAGCAGGCTCTTGACCTTGGCGGCGGCCGCGTCAGTCAGGATCAGGCCCTGTGCCGTGGTCTCGCTGCTCTCAACCGTCATCTGCTGACTCCCTAACCCGGCTGTCTGTTTCCGACGTCCTACTAATGACGCTACCAACACCTGGGCGATGCCACACATTCCCGGGGCGCACTCCCCCGGAATAACCACGGGAGGCCATGTGTCATGATGAGTATCGTCAAAGCGACGATAAGGGGGTTTGGCCATGGCTACCCAGACTGGACTGCCGCTCTACGTCCTCGGTCAGGGCGCCGATCCGCACAGCGAGAAGGGGGTCGACTGTCCCGGCGAGCTGCCGCCCGCCTCTGACCCCGAGCTGGTGGACCGCGCGCGCAGGGCGAAGCAGGCGCTCGGCGACCGCCTGTTCGTGCTCGGGCACCACTACCAGCGTGACGAGGTCATCCAGTTCGCCGACGTGACGGGTGACTCCTTCAAGCTCGCGCAGCAGGCCGCCGCGCGGCCGGAGGCGGAGTTCATCGTCTTCTGCGGCGTGCACTTCATGGCCGAGTCGGCCGACATCCTGACGACCGACGCCCAGAAGGTGATCCTGCCCGACCTGGCGGCCGGTTGCTCGATGGCCGACATGGCCACGTTCGACCAGGTCGAAGAATGCTGGGAAGCCCTGGAGGACGCCGGGCTGGCCGACCAGGTCGTGCCGGTCACGTACATGAACTCCAGCGCCGACATCAAGGCCTTCTGCGGCAGGAACGGCGGCGCGGTCTGCACCTCCTCCAACGCCCGCCGCGCCCTCGACTGGGCGTTCGAGCAGGGGCAGAAGGTGCTGTTCCTGCCCGACCAGCACCTGGGCCGCAACACGGCGGTGCTGGAGATGGGCATGTCGCTGGACGACTGCGTGGTGTGGAACCCGCACCGCCCCAACGGCGGCCTGACCCAGGAGCAGCTCCAGCGTGCCAGGATGATCCTGTGGCGCGGCCACTGCTCGGTGCACGGCCGCTTCACGGCCGAGTCCGTGGACGACGTACGCGCGCGCATCCCCGGCGTGAACGTGCTCGTGCACCCCGAGTGCCGGCACGAGGTCGTGCTCAAGGCCGACCACGTGGGCTCCACCGAGCACATCATCAAGACGCTGGAGGCCGCCCCCGCCGGGTCGAGCTGGGCCATCGGCACCGAGCTGAACCTGGTCAAGCGGCTGGCCCAGACCTTCCCCGACAAGAACATCTCGTTCCTGGACCGGACGGTCTGCTACTGCTCCACCATGAACAGGATCGACCTGCCGCACCTGGTGTGGGCGCTGGAGTCGCTGGTGCTGGGCGACGTCGTCAACCAGATCACCGTCGACTCCGACACCACCCACTGGGCCAAGGTCGCCCTCGACCGCATGCTGGCCCTGCCGTAGCCGCCTGAGTCAGGCGAATTCGTAGCCGAGCCGCACGTGCACGGTTAGGCTCTGGCGGCCGGGGCTGATCGAGGCGTCGCCCCCGGCCGCCATGGTCTCGGCGGCCATCATCTGCCGCATCGGCACCGGCGGCGCACCCGTCACCTCCTGCACCTCCACCACGCGGCCCAGCGGCCGGCCGGCCAGCTCGGCGTACTGGGCCGCCTTGGCCGCGGCCTGCCTGAACGCCTTCACCCTGGCCTCCGCCAGCGCCTCACCCGGCTCGGCCACCTCGAACGCCACGCCGTGCAGCCTGGCCTCCTCGCCCACCCCCACCACGGTGTCGATGACCTGGTCGCCCTGGCCGAGGTCGCGGACGACGACCTGGAGCCCCTGCGCCGCCCGGTACGCCGACACCTTCGGGTAGGACTCGTACTCGGGGCCGAGGAACAGCTCCGCCGTGGACATGTCGTCCGGCGCGATGCCCACCTGCCTCAGCGCCTCCGCCAGCCGGGCCGCGGCGGCCCGCACGGCGGCGAACGCCTCCCCCGCCGAGGCCCTGCGGACCTCGACCCCCGCGTGCAGCCGCAGCATGTCGGGCGCGACCAGGACGGAGCCCTCGCCGCTCACGGTGATGTCCACGGGCCCAGCTCCCTCCGGGATGCCTCAGGCCTTGATCCTAGAACGGCGCGCGAAGTCACGGGGAGACCCGGCTGAACCGGAAGCCCATCTTGTCGAACTCGGCCTTCTCCGGCGCCGTCGCCAGCACCCTGCCGACCTGCCCCGACAGGTCCACCACGACCGCCTCGTACCCGGCGCCCCTGCTGCGCCAGACCGCCAGGTGGTCGTCGTCCCACCAGCCGATCAGCCGGTTGCTGGTGACCGGGATCCTGATCGGCTGCGCGTCGCCGCCCGAGGTGGTCCTCGCGCACAGCGCGGTGCCCGCCGGCGTGCAGTGCGCCAGGAAGCGGGTGCCGGACGGCGAGACGTCGTCGCCCTCCACCCACACGGGCGTGCCCACGCCGGACAGGGTGCGCACCGCCTTGCCGTTCAGGTCGTAGAAGCGCATCCGGCCGCCCGTCCAGGTGCCCACGGATCGGCCGCCGGCGTCCCAGAAGAAGCGCCACTCCCCCGCGCCCGCGTCGCCGATCTCGAATGCCCGGCCCGTCCCCGCGGCCACGTCGATGATGCCGAACCCGTACTCGGCCGAGTCTCCGTCGCTGCCCTTGTAGAGGGTGACCAGGCCGTACTTGCCGTCCGGCGACCAGCGGGGGGTGGTGGGGAAGATCGGCTTGGGGCTGAGCGGGACGACGCGGCTCCTGTCGCTGACGTGGTCGACGATGGACACGGTGGAGTACAGGTCGGCGCTGTAGTCCACGTCGGTGCCCAGGGCCATGTTGGTCGCGGGGTCGAGTGCGTACTCGAAGTAGCGCAGGTCGGGGGCGAACTGTCCGGTGGCGAACTTCCTGACGTAGAGGCGCTTGCCGCTGTCCACGGTGTAGGAGGCGAGCCTGATCGGGTCGCCGTCGCGCTCCTCCAGCTTCACGGACGTGCCGGGCAGGGTGAGCGGGCGGCCGGCGGGCGGGGCCGGGGCGGTGGTGATCGCCGCGTTGCTCGGGGTGGGGGACGTGGTGCGCTCGGGGATCCCCGACAGGCGTACGGCGGCGAACGTGGCCGCCGCGGCGAGCACGAGCACCCCCACGACACCACCGGCGACCACCCACCCGGTACGCCCGCGCCCCGCCCGCCGCGTGACCTGGCCCTGAGGGTGGGGCGCCAGCCCGTACGCACCCGCCGCGCCTCCATATGTGCCGGCTCCGCTTTCGTACGAGCCTGCGTCCCCTTCGTACGAACCTGCGGCGGCCCCGTGCGTGCCTGCGGCGGGCCCGTACGTGCCTTGGGCGGCTGCGGCCGTGCCTTCTCTGAGCAGGCCCGAGGCGGCGGCGGGCGGCGGCGTGCCCAGACCGGGAGGCTCCACGGGCGCGGCGGCCGGGACGTGGCCGAGCAGGCGCATGAGCGCCTCGCTCGACGTCGGCCGCCGGGCGGGATCCTTGGCCAGGCAGTCCGTGACCAGCGCGCGCAGGGCGGGATCGGTCAAACAGGAGGTGTCGGGCTCGGCGTGCAGGATCCGGTTGACCACCGCCGGCACGCTGTCCTGCCCGAACGGCGCCTGCCCCGACGCCGCGAACAGCAGCGTGCACGCCCACGCGAACAGATCCGACTTCGGGCCGGGCCCCGACTCCGTGAGCTGCTCCGGCGCCATGTACGAGGGCGTGCCGATCACCGCGCCGGTGAGCGTGGAGCTCAGGTCGAGCGCCTTGGCGATGCCGAAGTCGATCACGCGCGGGCCGTCGGGCGCGAGCAGCACGTTCGACGGCTTGAAGTCGCGGTGCACGATCCCGGCCTGATGGATGGCCACCAGCGCGGTGACCGTGCCGATGGCCAGCCGGTGCAGCGGGGTGCCGGAACGCGGGCCCTGCTCGCGTACGACGTCGGTCAGGGTGGGGCCGTCGATGTACTCACTCACGATGTACGGCCGGCCGCCGAACAGGCCCGTCTCCACAACCTGGGCGGTGCAGAACGGCGCCACCCGCCTGGCCATCGCCACCTCACGGACGAAACGCTCCGACGCCTCGGCGTCGCCCGCCAGGTCGGCGCGCAACAGCTTGAGCGCCGCCTTCGTGCCGCCGGGGCCCGTGGCCAGGTAGACAATGCCCTGGCCGCCCTCGCCCAGCCGCCCGGCCAGGCTGTACTCACCCACCGTCGCGGGGTCCCCTGGCCTCAGGGCCGCGAGGTCCGGCATTTGGCGACTCCCCTATATGGCGTCTTTCCCGCCATTGTGGTGGCTGGTCCGGGGATCCGTCATGTGTTCACGCAAGGCACCCCACCGGGCACGCGGCGGCGGGCTCAGGTAACGGCGTCGACGCACGCGACCCCGGCAGCGCACGTAAGGCGCACGCGACCCAGGCGGCGCACGTGACCCAGCGGCGCACGTGACCCCAGCGGCGCCACCTTCCCCGGACGCCGGCGTGCCACGGGCGGCACACCGGACGCGCAGGGCGCATGATCCGACGGCGCACCCGAACCGAGCACCGTACGACCCGGGCAGCGCAGCCCACCCAGAGGCACGCGATCCGGCGGGCGGCGCGCGATCCGAGCGGCGGACGCGACCTGGGCGGGCGCAGGCGTGGACGGCCGGTCTGCGGAGTGCGGCTCAGGCTGGTGCGACGGCGTCGGCGACGGCCTGCGGGGCGCGGAGCTGGAGCCGGGGGCCGGTCTGCGGCAGGTGGACGTGTTCGGCGCCCAGCTCGCCCGCCAGCCGCTCCACGCACCCGTCGGGATCGCCGGAGCTGAGCACGGTGACCGGCACGTCAGGGAACGGCTTCTCGGCCCGCAATGTACGCAGGTCGAGCGCCATGCGACGCCGGGCCAGCCACTCCCCCGCCACCGCCGCCAGCACCCGGCCCGTGCCGTAGACCCCAGACGGGTCGGGCACCCCGGCGAGCAGACGGTGGGCGGGCGGGCCCGTCAGGCGGGCCAGGGCGGCGGCGCCCCAGGTGCGGCCGAGCGCGGGCAGCCACCTCCCGGCGGTCCCGGCGAACGGCAGGGGCCGGCGCTCGCCTGCGCAGGCCGGCTCCACCAGCACGAGTCTGGCCAGGCAGAGGGGGTGCAGCCTGGCGAACGCCTCCGCGTGCCAGCACGCCACCCCGTGCGCGACGAGTGTGACCTGCTGGGGGTGTGCGGGCGACAGCGCGGCCAGGCGGGCGGCCTCGCCGTACAGGGTGGGCGGGACGGGCGCGCACGGGCTGAGCCCGAGCCCTGGCCGGTCGAACCGGATGACGCGATGGCCTGCGGCGAGCCGCGCCGCCACCGCGTCCCAGTGGAACCAGGCGCCCGCGAGCCCGGCCGTGATCAGGACCGCGGGCCCCTCACCCTGCACCACGACGTGCGGCTCCCCACCTCCGCCGCCTGTCTCTACGTGGCCCGCACAGGCAGCCGACGCGTGCTCAGCCCCGCCGTCACCGTCACCGCTCCAGGCGGGTGCGTCATCGGCGCGGACGCGTGCGCCGCCCACCCCGCCCAGCCGCCCGGGCGCGATCCGGGGCCCGGTCTCGTCGGGTTCGTCGGCGACGAGCAGCCGCAGCGCGACGTACACCAGCCAGACGGCGACCATCGTGAGCTGAGCCCGGTGCGCGAGCCCGACCCCGCGCCCGACGACCAGCGTGACGACGGTGAGCAGGGTGGCGGCCAGGGTCAGCCAGGTGAACAGCCACGACGCCCGCGCCCCCCACCGCGCGCTGAGCAGCACCATGGCGCACAGCACGGCCCCCGTGCCCAGCACCCGCGTCAGAGCGTGCGCGACGTGCGCGGGGGACGTCCCCCGCTGCCCGCACAGGGGGTCGCTGAGCGCGGCGCAGTCCAGCGGGAACAGCCCGCCCGCGGCGGTGAGCAGCCCGAACGCGGCCAGCGCCAGCCAGCCCGCCCACTCCCAGGAACACTCCCGGGAACGCTCCGGGAAAGGCTCCTGGGAACGCTCGCGGGAAGTTCTGGGCACCAGGGCCACCCCGGCCAGGCAGGCCACCCCGGACAGCACGTCGCTGATCCGGAACAGCCGCGTCCACGGCTGGTCGACGGCGGCGAGCTCGCTGACGTACCCCTCGGTCCTGTCGACGGTGGGCGTGGTGAACTGGCCGGTCACCCAGGCGCTGCCGAGCACCGCCGCCACGATGAACGCGCCGGCGGCGAGCACGAACAACCTTCGCTCCACGTGACAATTAGATCACCATGGGTCACTGGAGCCGATGAGTGCCCCGGTCAGAGACCTGGAGCGCCCCAGACGGGGAACCAGCGGCTGAGGTCCTTCTCCAACGGCAGCTCGCCCTCCAGAGCGCCCCTGGCCTGGAGTTCGAGCGGGTTGTCGCGCTTCTGCCCCGGCAGCGGGGCGAACGGGTAGAAGGTGCCGCGTTTGTACAGGTACACGACGGCCAGCCGCTTGCCGTCCGGGTCGGCGAACGACACCAGCGAGCACAGCAGCGACGGCCCGAACCCGGCCCCTTCCAGCGTGGAGTTGACCGCGTGCAGCTCGGTGACCAGGTCGCCGAGCGACTCCGGCGTGCGGCGCACCAGCAGCCAGGTGTAGCCGTATCCGTCGTCGGACTCCTCGACGCGCTCGCCCAGCAGCGCCTTGGCGTCGCTCTCCGCCGTGGCGAAGGCGCCGCCCTCCGCGGCCCTGAACGCCACGGAGCCGAGACCGGTGGGCGCCAGCCCGGTCGCCGCCTGCAGCGTCACGGCCGCCGACGGCAGCGCGAACAGCGCGTCGAGGTTGGGTTTGACCGGCTTCGACCGGCCCAGCAGCGCGTCGAGCCAGCCCATGTGCGTGCTCAGCCCCTTCCGAGTTGGCGTGAGATGTCGGAGAGCTGTTCGAGCCGGCGCTCCAGCGACGGGTGCGTGGAGAACAGGTTCGCCACGCTCTGCCTGTTGGCCAGCGCCGGGGCGAAGTAGAAGGCGTTGAACGGCTCCGCCTCGCGCAGGTCGCGGGTCGGGATCCTGGCCATCTCGCCGCTCACCTTGGTCAGCGCGCTGGCCAGGGCGGAGGGCCGCTGCGTGAGCAGGGCGCCCGCCCGATCGGCCGCCAGCTCGCGGTAGCGCGACAGGGCGCGGGTGAGCAGGAAGCTGACGGCGTACACGATGACGGAGACGAGCAGGACGATCGCGCCGACGGGCAGCCCTCCCTGGCCGCCGTTGCGGCGGCCACCGAGCCCGGAGTAGAGCGCGAACCTGGTCATCAGCCCCGCCACGATCCCGAGGAACGAGGCGATCGTCATGACGGCCACGTCGCGGTGGGCGACGTGGGACAGCTCGTGAGCGATCACGCCTTCGAGCTCCTGTGGCTCCAGGCGGCGCAGGATGCCGGTCGTCACACAGACGACCGCCTTCTTCTGGTTGCGGCCGGTGGCGAACGCGTTGGGGACGTCTGAATCCGCGATCGCCACCCGCGGCTTGGGCATATCGGCCAGCGCGCACAGCCGGTCGATCAGGCCGTGCAGCTCCGGGGCCTCCTGCGGGGAGACCTCCCGCCCATGCATCGCGAACAGGGCGATGCGGTCGGACAGGAAGTACTGCACCAGCAGCAGGCCGCCCGCCAGCAGCAGGACGGTCAGCGCCCGCACGCCCAGGGCGATCAGGACGCCGACGAACACCACGTAGAGCAGCCCGAGCAGGAACATCGTCACGACCATGCGGCTGGTCAGGCCACGGTCGGACGCGAACCGCGTACGCACGCGATCAGCCCGGGATGAGGCCTTGGTCGCCCAGCATCTCCCGGACCTCCTCGATCGAGGCGTCCGCGGGGGGAAGGATCAGCTCTGACGGCTCAAGGCTGTCGTCGGGGAGCGCCTTGCCCACGTGGCGCACCTTGTCGAGCAACGCGTGCAGCTTGACCCTGAAGGCCTTCTCGTCGGCGGCCTCGATGGCCGCCTCGAGCTCGCTGTCCAGCTCGTTGAGGACCGAGATGTCGTCGGCGGAGATCTCCACCTGACCCTCGCCCATGATCCTGACGATCATGCGCCCTCCCCAGGCTGGCGGTACTGCTGGGTGCCGCCCTGCTGCTGGGGCTGCGCCTGCGGCTGCGGCTGGGCCTGCTGCTGCGGCTGGCCCTGCTCGATCGCCGACTTCGGCGCCGGGCCCTGGCCCAGCTCGGCCTTCATCCTGGCCAGCTCCAGCTCGACGTCCATGCCGCCGCCCATGCGGTCGAGCTCGGCCTGGATGTCGTCGCCGCGGGTGCCGCTGAAGTCGTCGAGCGCGCCGCTGGCCAGCAGCTCGTCGATGGCGCCCGCACGGGCCTGCATCTGCGCCGTCTTGTCCTCGGCGCGCTGGATCGCCAGGCCGACGTCGCCCATCTCCTCGGAGATGCCGGAGAACGCCTCGTTGATGCGCGTCTGCGCCTCTGCGGCGGTGTACGTGGCCTTGATGGTCTCCTTCTTCGTGCGGAAGGAGTCGACCTTGGCCTGCAGCCGCTGGGAAGCCGTCGTCAGCTTCTCCTCCTCGGCCTGCAGGTTGTCGTGCTGCACCTTCAGGTCGGCCATCTGCGTCTGCAGACTGGACCGGCGCTGCAGCGCCTCACGGGCGAGATCCTCGCGCCCCACGGACAGCGCCTTGCGGCCCTGCTCCTCCAGACGCCTGGCCTGGTTCTCAAGACCGTTGATCTGCAGCTCCACCCTCTTGCGCGAGGTGGCGACGTCGGCCACCCCACGACGCACCTTCTGCAGCAGCTCGAGCTGCCGCTGATAGGAGTAGTCAAGGGTCTCGCGCGGATCCTCCATCTTGTCCAGGGCCTTGTTGGCCTTGGACTTGAAGATCATCGAAAGTCTCTTCATCACGCTCATGCGCGTCGGCCGTCCCCTTCTAGGTCGTGCTGGTGTCAATCCCAAATGCAGCGCAGCCGCCTTGGGATTACCCTACGCATAACGCACGGGGGCGTCACTAAGTTGCACTCCAGGTAGGGTTGACGCGTGTTGCGACGCCGTTCCCAGACCTCCGTGGACGACACCCCCGTCCCCGTTGACGATCCTAAGCCCCAGGGTAAAGGTCGTCCCACACCCAAGCGCCGTGAAGCCGAGGGCAAGCGGCGCCAGTACGTCTCCGCGCCGAAAGACCGCAAAGAGGCGTACAGGCAGATGCGGGCCAAGCAGGCCGCCGAGCGCGATCGGGCCCGTCAGGGCATGCTCGCAGGTGACGAGCGGTATCTTCCCGTTCGAGACAAGGGCCCGGCGCGCAAGTTCGCGCGCGACTGGGTCGACTCGCGGCGGCTGCCGAGCCAGTATTTCCTGCCGTTCTCGCTAGTCATCCTGCTGGCCACATGGGTTCCCTGGCCGATGGCGATCCGGGCTCAGGTGCTCGGCTACGTCGTCACGATCGGCTGGCCGATCATGATGATCGGCGTGCTCTTCACCTCGGTCTACGTGTCGTGGAAGGTGAAGAAGCTGGTGGCGGAGAAGCTGCCCGACGAGAGCGTCAAGGGTGTGGGCTTCTACGCGGCCATGCGGGCGCTGCAGATCCGCAAGCTGCGCTTCCCGCCGCCGCAGGTGCTGCCCGGAGGCAAGCCGGTGCCGCCCAAGCGGTAGCCGCGGGCTGCTACGGGTTGCCGTACTCCACGTTCTCCCAGCGCAGCACGCCTCGCTCGACCGCGGGCCGCCAGCCTTCGACCGGAGTTCCTTGCTCCAGGGCGTCGGCGACGGCCCGCATGAGCGCGTAGAAGGACGGCATCGCCGGCCCCGAGCCGGCGATCGGGTCGTCCCAGCCGGTCTCCCCGGTCGTGGAGTCGACCAGCGCGTACGGCGCGGATTCGTCCTCCCCGTCGGAGAAGAGCAGGAACGGGATCATCCGGCCGCTCCAGAACTCCGCCCAGGGGTCGTCGCCGCGGTCGGTGCGGTCCAGGCCGCACATGTGGCGCCAGGCGTCCCTGATCTCGCGGACGCTGAGGTTCGGCGCAGCGGCGGAGGGCCAAGGAACCCATCCGAAACCCCGCGCCCCCTTCGAGCCGTTGTGGCGCAGCAGGGAGGCGCGCAGGTCGTCGGGAAAGTCCAGGCCCATCTGCGCCTCGGCGATCGCGATCGTGCGCGCCTTGCCGGGCGCTCCCAGCGTCCGGTACGTACGCGGCGCGTTCGCCTTCAGCCACCGCTCGATCCGCACCCACTGCCGGTTCACGGCCCGCCTGACCTTCGGATCGACGGGCCGGACGGTCACGGGGCGGGGCGCGGGCGTGCAGGAGGGGTCGGGGATCTCGGCAGGCGTGGGGAGCGGTTGCTGGACGGCGGTCTGCGCCCGCAGGGACACCTGCCTCTCCTCGTCCTGAGTCATCGGCGGCGGGCCGGTGGGCTCCGGCGTGGCCCTCCCTGTGCTGCCCGGCACCAGCGCGGCCGTCAGGGTGACCACCACGATCGCCGCGATGGCGACCCACACGAGCCCCATCCCCGTACGGCGGACGGCGGGAGCCGGGCTCTGCGGGACGGGCCGCTTGTCGGGCATGCGGGCGCGACGGCGCAGCCGGACCGCGATCGCGGTCAGGATGGCCGCCGTGAGCGCGAACCGTACGAGCTTCAGCACGTCGCGCACCCTATCCCGAATCGGATCATCCCATGTGCCGGGATTAAGGTCTGATGCATGGAATTCCGTCACCTCGGTCGCAGCGGTCTCATGGTCAGTGAGATCAGCTACGGCAACTGGCTCACCCACGGCTCCCAGGTCGAGGAGGACGCCGCCAAGCAGTGCGTGCAGGCGGCGCTCGACGAGGGCATCACCACGTTCGACACGGCCGACGTCTACGCGGGCACGAAGGCCGAGGAGGTGCTCGGCCGGGCGCTCAAGGGCGTACGCAGGGAGTCGCTGGAGATCTTCACCAAGGTCTACTGGCCGACCGGCCCCGGCAAGAACGACCGCGGGCTGTCCCGCAAGCACATCACCGAGTCGATCCACGGCTCGCTGCGCCGCCTGCAGACCGACTACGTCGACCTCTACCAGGCGCACCGGTTCGACGCCGAGACCCCGCTTGAGGAGACCCTCAAGACGTTCGACGACCTGGTGCGCCAGGGCAAGGTCCTCTACGTCGGCGTGAGCGAGTGGACCGCCGACCAGATCGCCCGGGCCCTGAAGATCGCCGACGAGATGGGCTTCGACCGGATCGTGTCGAACCAGCCCCAGTACTCCGCGCTGTGGCGGGTCATCGAGTCCGAGATCGTGCCGCTGTGCGAGCAGGAGGGCGTCGGCCAGATCGTCTGGTCGCCGATCGGCCAGGGCGTGCTGACCGGCAAGTACCTGCCCGGCCAGCAGCCGCCGGAGGGCTCGCGGGCGACCGACAAGAGCGGCAGCGCCATGATCGCGCGGTTCATGAACGACGACGTGCTCACCCGCGTCCAGGAGCTCAAGCCGATCGCCGCCGACCTGGGGCTCAGCATGGCCCAGCTGGCCATCGCGTGGGTCCTGCAGAACCCGAACGTCTCCAGCGCCATCGTCGGCGCCAGCCGGCCCGAGCAGGTGCGTGACAACGTCAAGGCCGCCGGCGTCAAGCTGGAGGCCGACGTGCTCAAGCGCATCGACGACGTGCTCGGCTCGGCCGTCGAGCGCGACCCGGCCAAGACGCAGAGCCCGCCTTCGCGTCCGTGACGCGCCGGAAGTAACGAAAACCCCTTGAGCCACAGAATGCTCAAGGGGTTTTCCGTTATCCGGGAATCACTCCTGACGCAATGCCAAACCCGTGTACTCGACGCGGTCCTCATCGAGCAAAGCGACCTGCTCAACTCCCGATTCCAGCAGGTCACGCCAGTTCTCCCCCAGCCAGGACTCCGCGTCCGCCTGGCTCGGAAAAACCTCACGCGGCAAAGGGCGATCGGTTACCTCACCACCATTTGCATTTTCATAACGCCATCGCCATGTCATGCCATACGCTCCTTTTCCGCGGGTTCGCCGGCGCACCCTCCGCAGGCACTGGAACCCTACTCCCGAGCTTGGAGGTCAATCGATGCTGCGCGCGTATCGTGTTGTGGCAGGGGTCGCCCTCGGAGTGGCCGCCTTCCTCTGTCTCCCCTCCCCGGCCCTGGCCTCACCCCCTCCGGCCCGACCTGAGCAGGGCGGGACGCGCGCGTGGAGCGTCTGGACGAGCGATGGGACCGCGTGGCTGGCGGCCACGGCCGGCGACTCCCCGCCGGACGGCTCGGTGATCGGCTGGCGCTTCTCGGCCTCCTGGGACCCTCCCGGCGGGGAGCTGCCCGCGTTCGAGACGGTGTGCGGCAGGGACACGGCCGGGTCGGGGCACAAACGGGTGGTGCTCGCGGTGGACTTCGGCGACTCCGAGGCCGACGCCCATCCCGGTGACCGGCCGCCCGCGCGGGTGCCGCCCGCGTGCGTGGCGGGTGCCGAGAACGCCACCACTGCTCAGCTTCTCGCGGCGTCCGCGCGGGTGCGGGTGGACGCGGCGGGCGGGGTGGTGTCCGTGGACGGCTACCCGAGCGTGGCTCAGGGCGCCGCCGCCGCGGCGGTCGCGACCGGCGGAGACGGGGTGCCGGTCGCGCTCATCGTGGGCGGCGCGTGCGCGCTGGCCCTGCTGGCCGCCGGGACGGCCGTCACCGCCCGCCGCCGCGCCGGCCGGTAAGCCGCCCGATCCCCTCGCAGTACGCTCGGCGCGGTGAAGGTCCTTCTCACCGGTACGGCGGGAGGCGCCGGCTGGCCGGAGCCCGGATGCCGCTGCGCCTCCTGCGCCGCCCTGCCGCCCGCCCATCGCCGCCCCTTCGGCCTCGTCGTGGACGGCGCCGCCCCGCCCCCCTGGACGTGCGGCCAGGAACTGACCGCCCCCGACGGCTCCCGGCTGCTGTACCTCCCCCAGGGACAGGCTGTCCCGTCCGGCGAGTCCACCAGGTACGACCTCGTGCTCATCGACCTCCTCGACCACCCGGAACGCCTCGGGGAGCTACGCCGGGCCGGGCTGGTGGACGCGGCCACCACGGTGGTGGCGGTCGGGCTCGATCACCGGGTCCGGTCGGAGGAGGAGCTGGCCAGGCGGCTGCGGCTGTGGGGCGCGATCGCCGTCCCCGACGGCACCGAGCTGGACGTCGTACCGGGACGGGCCGCGCAGGAGCCGTCCAGGACGGTCAGGCGCGCGCTGCTGCTGGGCGGGGCGAGGTCGGGCAAGTCGGCCGAGGCGGAGCTGCGGCTGGCGGCCGAGCCGCACGTGACGTACGTGGCCACCGGACCCGCCGCAGAAGCGGACGGCGAGTGGGCGGCGCGGGTGCGTACGCACCGGGAGCGGCGGCCGGCGCACTGGGGCACCGCCGAGACCACCGACCTGGTCGCCGCGATCCGCGCCGCGACCGGGCCGCTGCTGATCGACGGGCTGGGGACCTGGCTGGCGGCGGTGTTCGACGAGCACGGCGCCTGGGAAAGCGACCGCGCGCCGGTCGCCGGCCGCTGCGACGACCTGGTGGCGGCGTGGCGGCAGGCGCCGGAGCCGATCGTGGCCGTGTCGGACGAGGTGGGGATGGGCGTGGTGCCCATGACGGCGAGCGGGCGGGCGTTCAGGGACGCGCTGGGGCGGCTCAACGAACGCCTGGCCGCCGAGTCGGAGTACGTGGCGCTGGTGGTCGCGGGCCGCCTCGTCGAGCTCTGAACGACCGCCCTCAGGAACGGGCGGCCCTGGCGTACCAGCGCCCGTCCACCCGGTCCACCTGCAGGGGACGGCCGAAGCAGTCGCTGAGATGGGCCGGGGTGAGCACGTCGGCCACCGGCCCCGCGGCCAGCACGCGCGCGTCGCGCATGAGCATGGCGTGGGTGGTCGTCGCCGGCACCTCCTCCAGGTGGTGCGTCACCGTGACGGTGGTCAGCACGGGCCTGGTGGCGGCGAGGTCCTCGACGGCGGTGATGAGGTCCTCGCGGGCGGGCAGGTCGAGCCCCGCGAACGGCTCGTCGAGCAGCAGCACCGCGGGGTCGGCCATGAGCGCCCTGGCGACCCTGATCCTGGCCCGCTCCCCCTGCGAGCAGACCCGGAACTTGCGTTCGGCGAGGTCCTTGCAGCCGAGGTCGGCCAGCAGCCGGTGGGCGCGGTCGTGCTCGGCGTCGCCGTACTTGTCCCAGAGCGGGGCGCTGGTGCCGGTGTGCCCGGTGAGGACAACGGTGTGCGCGGTCGCGCCCTCCTCCTCCAGCAGCTCCTCGTCGATGAGCCGCTGGCTCTCGGCGACCAGGCCGAGGTGGCGGCGCAGCTCCCGCAGGTCGATCCGGCCGAGCCGGTGCCCCAGCACCTTGACGGTGCCCTCGGTGGGATGCCGTACGGCGGCGGCCAGCGACAGCAGCGTCGTCTTCCCCGCGCCGTTGGGGCCGAGGATCACCCAGTGATCGCCGTAGTCCACCTGCCAATCGACGCCGTCCAGTAGCGCTTTGCCGACGACCCGGACACCTACGCCTTCCAGTTCAACCACGTGCATCCCGCCACACTAGTGGGCCCTAGGATCCTGCGTTATGCGGCTGATGGACGGGCTGAGGTTCGCCCTGGGCACGTTGAGCGTGCTGCCCGTGCGGGTCGAGCGGGTGGACAGGCAGGTGGCGGGGCAGGCGATGGCGCTGGCTCCGGCGGTCGGGCTGCTGCTGGGGCTGCTCGCCGCGCTGGTGCTGCTGGTGCCCGCGCCGCCGTTGCTCGGCGCCGCGCTGGCGGTCGGGGCGCTGGCCCTGCTGACGCGGGGGCTGCATCTCGACGGGCTCGCCGATCTGGCGGACGGGCTGGGCAGCGGCAAGCCGTCCGACCAGGCGCTCGAAATCATGAAAAAGTCGGACATCGGGCCGTTCGGCGTGGTCACAGTGGTGCTGACGCTGCTCGTGCAGGTCGCGGCGCTCGCCGACGCCGGGCCGTGGGCGCTGGTGACGGCGTGCGTGGCCGGGCGGCTGGCGCTGACCTGGGCCTGCCGTTCCGGCGTGCCCGCCGCCCGGCCCGGCGGGCTGGGCGCGATGGTCGCGGGCACCGTGCGGCGACCGGTCGTGTGGCTCGCCACCGTCGGCGCGGTGCTGGCCGCCGCCGTGATCGGGCTGCTCACCGCGCCGGGCGCGGGCATCTGGGCGTGGGACGACCCGGGCAGCGGCGAGCTCATCGAGGGAGCGGCCATCGTCACGCAGGGCTGCCCGCTGGACGGCACCGGCATGTCCTCGTGCCCGGAGCCATCCGTCCCCGGCCTGCGCTACGGCCCGGATGCGACCTTCCTGCGGGACGCCTCCCCGCAGGACGCGGTGGCGACGGCGGTCGTCGGGAACCTCGGCGGTTTCTCCGGCGTCGTGGTCGCGCCCGCGGCGCTGCTCGCCGGTCTCGGCGTCGCCCTGCTGCTGCTCTCCCACGCCAAGCGCCGACTCGGGGGCATCACCGGGGACGTGCTCGGCGCCCTCGTGGAGACGGCCACGGCCACGACCCTGGTGGTGTACGCGATCCTCGGCTGAAAACGGGGTCAGGCCGACTCCGCGCGCTCGGCGCCCTCAACGCGCTCGGGGCCCGAGACGGGGTCGGGGCCCGAGACGGGGTCGGGGCCCGAGACCGGGTCGGGGCCCGAGACGGGGGCGGGGTCCGGGGCCGGGCGCGGCGGGCGTACCGGATAGAAGCGGAGCAGCGCCGCGCCGAGCAGCCCGATCAGCACCCACCCCACCACTCCCGTGATGCCGGCCAGCAACTCGTTCGGCGGCACGGCGGCGTCACCGAGCAGCAGCGCCACCCCGGCGATGGCGTTCAGCGAGCCGTGCGCCACGACCGCGGGCCACACGCTCCCGGTGCGCAGCCGCAACCACCCCATCACCACCCCGGCCACCACGCAGAACGGGATGAAGGCCAGCGCCGCCCACGAGCCGAGCCGCGGGTAGTTGTAGCCGAGCAGGGTGAGCGGCGCGTGCCACACGCCCCAGATGGCGCCGGAGAGCAGCAGCCCGGGGAGCACGCCGTCGCTGGAGACGAGCCGGGGCACGAGCCAGCCGCGCCAGCCCCACTCCTCGCCCAGCGCGGGGATCGCGTTCAGCACGGGCCCGGCCAGGGCGGCGATGACGAGCTGCACGACGGCCACCGTGGTCAGGTCGGCGGGCGCGTCAACGCCCTGCGCCTGCCAGGTCGCCCTGAGCAGGCTGAGCCCTTCGAGGTCGAGCGTGACCAGGCCCACGGCGGCGCTGATCCCGAGGGCCAGGAAGGTCAGCAGCGGCACCCCCAGCCAGGCCGTCAGCACCAGCAGCCCGGTGCGCCCCTTGCGCTCGCCGAGCGTGAGGCCGGTCTGCCTGGCCCACTGGCGGAACGGCGTGCGCGACACCGCCCACACGCCGAGCACGCCCACGGTCGGCGTGAACATCATCAGTGTGCCCGCCACCTGCAACTGCGGCGGGACCAGCCCGCCCCCGAACCACAGGGGCAGGGCCGCCGCCCAGGACAGCGCGAAGGCCAAAACCAGAAAGATGAGCAGAGGTCTTTTCATGAGGGGACTCGCTCCGAGATGAGGGCGTTGATGAGGGATGCGCCGCGCTCGGCGTCGTCGATGCTGATCGCGAGCCGTCCGCCGGAACGGTAGCGCAGGACCAGGCATTCGCCGCCGCGCAGCATGATGGTGGCGTTTCCCGGCAGCCCGCGGAAGCCCCAGCCGCCGACCTCGCCCGGATGCCGCGTCTCCGACCAGGCGGACTCGACCTTGGACAGTGCGATCTTGCGCGCGGGCCAGCCCAGCGGGCCGAAGCCGATCGTGATCAGGTCGCCGCGGACCCTGACGGAGACGGCCATGGTGGCGATCGCGACGACGAGCAGGATGACGCAGACGGGCACGAGCCCGGCGAGCACGCCTCCGGACGCCGTCCCGGCGAGGGCCAGCGCGCCCGTCACCGCGAGGACGGCCACCGCCAGGACCCCTATCGCGACCAGCCACCGGTTGACGACCCGGCTGACCCAGACGGCCTGCTGGCCGGGCCTGAGCCTGAGCAAGGGCCGGGCACCGCTCCCGCCGGACGGCTCGTCGGGGGCGCCCCTGCTCACGTACGCGGCCAGCGTCCCGAGCACGAGGGCGGCGGCGATCACGGCCGGGATGTGCCAGCCGGGCAGCAGGGCGTCCTGCCAGGTGGCGGCGTCGAGGTTGACGGCCAGCGTCGAGACGCTCGCGCCGAGCAGGATCACGCCCATGCCGTACATGCACGCGCTGGCGGTCATCCGAGCCGCGCGCCGGTCGCGCGCCCGGCCGAGCAGGAGGAACACCAGCCACAGCGAGGCCCAGATGACCTCGGTCGTGATCACGTAGCCCGTCAGCGAGTTCGACCCGTCGGGCACGCTGCCCGACGTCCCCCAGTGGGTGGCGAGGGGGTCGGGCAGCCGGTCGCGCAGCGCCAGGGGCGCCAGGAGCAGCGCGGCGGCCACGGCGAGCCACCACCCGACAGCGACGACACGGGCTTTCATGTGAGTTCCTCCACGATGGTGATGAGGTCTTCGCGGCTGTAGCCGTACTTCTTGGCCTCGTCGAGCAGTTCGCGGGCCCGCTGCACGAGCAGGGCCCGCCCGTCCGCGCGGCGGGCGACGCTGACGCCGCGGCCCCTGCGGAACTCCAGGAGCCCCTCGTCGCGCAGGTCGCGCAGGGCACGCAGCACGGTGTTGGGGTTGATGCCCAGCACGGCGGCCAGGTCACGGGCCGGCGGCAGGCGGTCGCCCGGCCGGTAGGAGCCTTCGCCGATGGCACGGCGGATGGCGCTCGCCACCTGGTCGTGCAGGGGGCGCGCGTCGTTGAGATCGAGCGTCAGCAACATGGTGCTAATGACACTAGCACCATTGATCAGATGACGCTGACCGAGGATTTGTAGGATGAACCCCTGTTTGTGAGTACGCAGAAACCGTGGATAGCATCGGTTTACGTGACCACTGTGCGGCTGAACTCAGCAGATCCAGTCTCCGTAGACACCGACGCGTTGATCGTCGGTTTCCGGCCCGGCCAGGACGGCCCCGTTCCCACGGTGGGCGCGGAGTCCCTGGAGTCCGCCTTCGGCGGCAAGCTCGCCGCCTCGCTCGGCGCGGTCGCCTTCTCCGGCAAGGCCGGTGAGCTGGCCAAGCTGCCGACGTTCGGCGCCGTGGCCGCCCCGCTGCTGGTCGCCGTCGGCCTCGGCGACGAGCCGGGCCTGGAGGGCCTGCGCCGCGCCGCCGGCGCCGCCGTGCGCTCCCTGGCCGGCACCTCCCGCGCCGCGCTCGCGCTGCCCGCGCAGAGCGCCGAGGAGGCCGAGGCCGTCGCGCTGGGCGCGCTGCTCGGCGCCTACACCTTCGCCCGCTACCGCACGAACGGCGAGCAGAAGGCCCCCGTGTCCGAGCTGACGGTGATCTCCGGGCAGCCCGAGGCGGTGGCCGAGCGCGCGGGCGTGCTGGCCGACTCGGTCGCCCTCGTCCGCGACCTGGTCAACACCCCGCCGTCCGACCTGTGGCCCGCCAAGTTCGCCGACCTCGCCGAGGAGGCGGGCGGCAAGGCGGGCATCAGCGTCGAGGTGCTGGACGACCAGCAGCTCAGGGACGGCGGCTACGGCGGCCTCATCGGCGTCGGCCAGGGCTCGGCCAACCCGCCGCGGCTGGTCCGCCTCGCCTACCGCCACCCCGAGGCCGGCAAGACGCTCGCCTTCGTGGGCAAGGGCATCACGTTCGACTCGGGCGGCCTGTCGCTCAAGCCGTCCGCGTCCATGGACTGGATGAAGTCCGACATGGGCGGCGCGGCGGCCGTGCTCGGCGCCGTCATCGGCATCGCGCGGCTCGGCCTGCCGGTCAACGCCGTCGGCTACCTCTGCCTCGCGGAGAACCTGCCGAGCGGCACCGCGCAGCGCCCCTCCGACGTCATCCACAGCTACAGCGGCAAGACCGTCGAGGTGCTCGACACCGACGCGGAGGGCCGCCTGGTCCTCATGGACGGCATCGCCCGCGCCGCGGAGGACTCCCCCGACCTGATCGTGGACGTGGCCACCCTCACCGGCGCCCAGATCGTCTCGCTCGGCTGGCGCACCGCCGGCGTCATGTCCAACGACGACGCCATCAGGGAGCTGGTGGTCGAGGCCGCCGGCGCCGCCGGCGAGGGCGCCTGGGGCATGCCGCTGCCCGAGGAGCTGCGCAAGGGCCTCGACTCCCCGATCGCCGACCTCGCCAACCTCCACCCCGAGCGCTGGGGCGGCATGCTCACGGCGGGCATCTTCCTGCGCGAGTTCGTGCCCGACGGGGTGCGCTGGGCGCACATCGACATGGCCGGTCCCGCCTTCAACAAGGGCGAGCCGTACGGTTACACCCCGAAGGGCGGCACGGGCGCCATCACCCGCACCCTCATCGGACTCGCAGAGCGGCACGCGAGCATCTGAAACAAATGAAAAGATGACGGCATCACGAACACCCCGACAAGGAGCCTTCCTGTGGCCTATGACATCGTCGTCCTAGGGGGCGGCAGCGGCGGTTACGCCTGCGCCCTGAGGGCGGCTGAGCTGGGCAAGTCGGTCGCCCTGATCGAAAAGGACAAGATCGGCGGCACCTGCCTCCACAGGGGATGCATCCCCACGAAGGCCCTGCTGCACTCCGCCGAGGTCGCCGACGAGACCCGTGAGAGCGAGTCGTACGGCGTCAAGGCGCGCTTCGAGGGCATCGACGTCCAGGGCGTCCACGCCTTCAAGGACAAGATCGTCACTCGGGCCTGGAAGGGCGTGCAGGGCCTGCTGAAGGGCGCGGGCGTGACGATCGTCGAGGGCGAGGGCCGTCTCGTCGGCGCCGGCCGGATCCAGGTCGGCTCCGAGGTGTACGAGGGCCGCAACCTCGTCCTGGCCACCGGCTCGGCCCCCAGGTCGCTGCCGGGCCTGGAGATCGACGGTGAGCGCGTCATCACCAGCGAGCACACGCTCAGGATGGACCGCGTGCCCAGCTCGGTGATCGTGCTGGGCGGCGGCGTCATCGGCGTCGAGCTGGCCAGCGTCTACCGCTCGTTCGGCGCCGAGGTGACGATCGTCGAGGCGCTGCCGCACCTGCTGCCGACCGAGGAGGAGTCCAGCTCCAAGCTGCTGGAGCGGGCCTTCCGCCGCCGCGGCATCAAGTACGAGCTGGGCGTCTTCTTCGACAGCGCCAAGACCACCGAGACGGGCGTGGTCGTCACCCTGGCCAACGGCAAGACCCTCGACGCCGAGCTGCTGCTCGTCGCGGTCGGCCGCGGCGCCGTGTCGGCGGGCATGGGCTTCGAGGAGCAGGGCATCACCGTCGAGCGCGGCGCCGTCGTGGTCGACGAGCACTGCCAGACCTCCGTGCCCGGCGTCTACGCCATCGGCGACCTCATCCCCACCCTGCAGCTCGCGCACGCCGGGTTCGCCGAGGGCATCATGGTGGCCGAGCACATCGCCGGCCTCAACCCGCCGCCCATCGACTACGCGGGCGTGCCGCGCATCACCTACTCCGACCCCGAGGTGGCCTCGGTCGGCCTGACGTCCGCGCAGGCGGCCGAGCGTGGCATCGAGATCGTCGAGCAGGTCTACGACCTGGCGGGCAACCCCAAGAGCCAGATCCTCGGCACCTCGGGCGCCGTGAAGGTCATCGCCGAGAAGGACGGCCCGGTCGTCGGCGTCCACATGGTGGGCCGTCGCATCGGGGAGCTCGTCACCGAAGGTCAGCTCATCTACAACTGGGAGGCCCTGCCCGCAGAGGTCGCCCAGCTCATCCACGCACACCCGACCCAGTCCGAGGCCATGGGTGAGGCGATGCTGGCCCTGGCCGGCAAGCCGCTGCACGTACACAACTAGTCCAGCCCTCGAGATCAGAACGCGAGAGAAGAATAACGATGCCGGTCTCCGTACAGATGCCCCAGCTCGGCGAGAGCGTTACCGAGGGCACGGTAACCCGTTGGCTGAAGAAGGAGGGCGAGCGCGTCGAGGCCGACGAGCCGCTCCTCGAGGTGTCGACCGACAAGGTCGACACCGAGATCCCGTCGCCGTCCGCGGGCGTGCTCACCAAGATCGTCGTCGCTGAGGACGAGACGGTCGAGGTCGGCGCCGAGCTCGCGATCATCGACGAGAACGGCCAGCCGGGCGCCGCCGCCCCGGCCCCGGAGGCGGCCCCCGCGCCGGCTCCCGAGCCCGAGCCCGCTCCGGCCCCGCAGCCCGAGCCCGCCCCGCAGGCCTCCTCCATCCCGCAGCCGGCCCCGGCGCAGCCCGCCCAGGCCCCCGCTCCGGCCCCGGCGCCCGCGCCGCAGGCCGCTCCCCCGGCTCAGCCCGCCCAGCACGCCGCCCAGCCGGTCGCCCAGCCGGTCGCGCGGCTCGCCCCGGCCGCGCCGTCGGGTGACAGCCCGTACGTGACGCCGCTGGTGCGCAAGCTCGCCAACGAGCACGGCGTGGACCTCGACGCCATCAACGGCACCGGCGTGGGTGGCCGGATCCGCAAGCAGGACGTCCTGGAGGCCGCCAAGGCGCAGCGCGAGCAGGCCGCAGCCGCTCAGCCCGCCGCTCAGCCCGCCGCCCAGGCCCCGGCCGCCGCGCCCGCCGCCGCGACGGCGGCGCCCGCCGCCCCGGCCGCCCCCGCCGCCGCTCCCGAGCCGGTGGAGGTCGACACGACGCTGCGTGGCCGCACGGAGAAGATGAGCCGCCTGCGTCAGACCATCGCCAAGCGCATGGTCGAGTCGCTGCAGACGGCCGCGCAGCTCACGTCGGTCGTCGAGGTCGACGTGACGAAGATCGCGCAGCTCCGGGCCAAGGCGAAGGACGACTTCTTCCGCCGCGAGGGCGTGAAGCTGACCTTCACCCCGTTCTTCGCGATGGCCACGGTCGAGGCGCTCAAGCAGCACCCCAAGCTGAACGCCACGATCAACAACGAGACCAACGAGGTCACGTACTTCGACGTGGAGAACCTCGGCATGGCGGTCGACACCGAGCGCGGCCTGCTCGCCGCGGTCGTCAAGAACGCCGGTGACCTCAACCTCGCCGGCCTCGCCCGCAAGATCACCGACCTCGCCGAGCGCACCCGCAACAACCAGGTGACGCCCGACGAGATCACCGGCGGCACGTTCACGCTGACCAACACCGGCAGCCGGGGCGCGCTGTTCGACACCCCGATCCTGAATCAGCCGCAGGTCGGCATGCTCGGCACGGGCGCCGTCGTGAAGCGGCCCGTGGTGATCGACACGCCTGAGGGCGAGGTCATCGCGGTGCGGTCGATGGTGTACCTGGCGCTGACCTACGACCACCGCCTGGTGGACGGGGCCGACGCGGCTCGCTTCCTGACGACGATCAAGCGTCGGCTGGAGGAGGGGCGCTTCGAGGCGCAGCTCGGGCTCGCGTAACTCGGCGCCTGCGGGTGTCTGATCGGCCGGGCGGCTCCTTCCACGGGGGCCGCCCGGCCTTTTCGCGCGCTGGAAGGGCACCCGCCGGAGTACGGCGGCAGACGACGTGGCGGGCGGCGCAAGGCAGCGTGCTGCGAGCACCGGCGACCCGAGGCGGCGCGGCGGGCGGTGCAAGGCAGCGTGCGGCGGCCAGCGGGCTGCGGGCTGCGTGCGGGTGGCGGGCGCGCAGGTGGTGGGCGCGCAGGTGGTGGGGTGGTGGGCGCGGCGCGCGGCAGGGGTCCGGCGTGGGGAACGGCGGCGGGGAGCCGGGCCCGGCGTACTGTGGCCTCATGGCGATCATCGTGACGGGCGCGTCCGGACTGATCGGGACGGCCCTGGTAGAGGCGCTGCGGGCGCAGGGCCGCGAGGTGGTCCGCCTGGTGCGCAGGCCACCGCAGAAAGACGACGAGGCGTTCTGGAACCCCGCCGAACAGGTCGTGGACCTGGCCGCGCTGGAGGGCGCCGAGGCGGTGGTGCATCTGGCCGGGGCGTCGATCGGCGACAGGCGGTGGACGCCCGCGTACAAGCGCGAGCTGGTCACCAGCCGCACCCAGGGCACCAGAGTGCTGGTGGACGCCCTGCGCGAGCTCTCAGAGCCGCCTGGGGTCCTTCTGTCGGCCTCCGGCATGGACTTCTACGGCGACACCGGCGACCGGGTGGTCGACGAGAGCCAGGGCAACGGCCACGGCTTCCTGCCGGACCTGTGCCGGCGGTGGGAGGCGGAGGCGCTGCGGGCGCGGGAGGCCGGGATCAGGACGGTCCTGGCACGCACGTCGCTGGTGCTGAGCGGGAGCGGCGGGGCGCTCGGCCGGATCCTGCCCATCTTCAGGATGGGGCTGGGCGCGCCGCTCGGGACGGGGCGGCAGTACTGGTCGTGGATCAGCCTGGACGACTGGGTGGGCGCGGCGCTGCACGTGCTGGCGACCCCGGAGGCCGAGGGGCCGGCCAACTTCGCGTCGCCGGGCCCGGTGACGAACGCCGAGTTCACCAGGACGCTCGGCAAGGCGCTGCGCCGGGGCACGCTGCCGATCCCTGTTCCGGCGTTCGCGCTGGCGGCGGGGCTGGGCGAGTTCGCGCGCGAGGGGTTGCTGGTCAGCCATAGGCTGGAGCCGGCCATGCTTACGGCGAGTGGCCATCGCTTCACGCATACGCGTCTCGACGAGGCCTTGAGCGCCGTACTGTAGGTTGCCGTCCAATCTCTAGCACCTGGGAGAACTCTGACATGAGCCGGTCAGGACAGTCGCACATCCTCGCCATCGGGGGCGGGTCGTTCCGTCCCAGCAGGCGCCACGGCCAGCTTGAGGCCAGCGCGCTGCTGCGGTACGGCCTCGACCTGACCGGCCAGGACCGTCCGAAGCTGGGCCTGGTGGCCACGGCGACGGGCGACGCGGCCGACTGGGTGCTGAAGATGTACGGCGCCTTCGCGGGCTGGGATGTCGAGCTGAGCCATCTGACGGTGTTCCCCATGCCGAACGTGGCCGATCCACGCGCCTGGATCCTTGAGCAGGACATGATCTATGTCAGCGGTGGCAGCGTGGCGAACCTGATGGCGTTGTGGCGGTTGCACGGGCTCGACGAGGCGTTCGAGGAGGCCTGGCGGGCCGGGGTGGTGCTGTCGGGGCAGAGCGCGGGCGCGTTGTGCTGGCACGTCGGCGGCAACACCGACTCCTTCGGCCCCGACCTGCGGGTGTGGGCCGAGGGGATGGCGCTGCTGCCGTACTCGTGCGGGGTGCACTACAACTCCGAGCCGCAGCGCCGGCCGCTGCTGCAGCGGTCGGTGGCCGACGGTGAGCTGCCCGGCGGGTACGCCGCCGACGAGGGTGTCGGCCTGCACTACGTGGGCACGGAGTTCATCCAGGCGGTGAGCGTCGAGCCGGCCGCTTTCGCGTACAAGGTGGAGACCGACGACGCGGGAAAGGTAAAGGAGTTCAGGATCGAGCCACGTTTGCTGACCCCCTGATTACCCTTCGAGGGTGAGGGAACGGCACAATAGGCTCATGCGCCCCACCCCCGGGGACGATCCCCACGCACTCGCCATCGTCCGCCTCGGAGTCGACGTCCCCTACGAGCAGGCCTGGTCGTTGCAGCGCTGGGTGCACGGCAAGCGGGTCGCAGGAGAGCTCACCGACACCGTCCTGATCCTCGAGCACGCGCCCGTCTACACGGCGGGCAAGCGCACGGCCCCGCACGAGCGTCCCGCCGACGGCACCCCCGTCGTCGACGTCGATCGCGGCGGGCGCCTGACCTGGCACGGCCCCGGGCAGCTGGTGGCCTATCCGATCGTGGCGATCACCGACGTGGTGGCGTTCGCCTGCCGCCTGGAGGACGCGATGATCCAGGTGTGCGCCGACTTCGGAGTCACCGCCAGGCGGGTGTCCGGCAGGGGCGGGGTCTGGGCGCTCGGCGACTCGGCCCTGGGCCTGCCCGACCGGCAGCTCGGCGCGGTCGGCCTGCGGGTGGCGAAGGGCGTGACCATGCACGGCTTCGCCCTCAACTGCGCCAACGACCCCCGCTGGTTCAACCGCATCACCCCGTGCGGCATCCCCGACGTGGGGGTCACCTCGCTGTCGGCGGAGACGGGCCGCCGCATCGTGGTGGAGGAGGTCATGCCGATCGCGGAGAAACGGCTGGCGGAGGCGCTCGGCAAGGAGCCGTTCGACCTGCACGAGGAGGATCTGCTCCGGCGCTGAGGCGGCCGTTGACCGAATCGGCATCTGGTAGGCGCGCGTTCCCGGCTTACCATCGCCTTTGTGACGCGTCTTTGCGCTCTTGTGCTCGCGCTCGTGGTGCACCTGCTGACGCTGGCGTTCGTCGCGCTGGGCGGGTGGATCATCCTGCGTGCGCCGGGATCGGTGTGGTCGTGGCTGCTGGGCGGGGTGAGCCTGGCGATCGGCTGGATGTTGCGGCCCCGGCTGGGCCGCCTGCCCGCCGACGCCGAGGTGCTCGACCGCGCGGCGGCGGCGGAGCTGTACGCGCTGGCGGACCGGGTGGCCGACCGCGTGGGGGTCAAACGGCCGGGCAAGGTCGTGCTGCTCGACCTGGCCAGGCGCACCGGCTACGACCGGGTCGGGCTGGCGCGCACCCCCGTCCTGCTGATCGGCCTGCCGCTGTGGCTCGCGCTGCCGCCCAGGCAGCGGGTGGCCCTGCTGGCCAGGGCGTACGCGCGGACCCCGACCGGTGACGAGCGGGTGGTGAGCGAGGCGCTGGCCACCCTGGACGCCTGGCGGGACGCCCTGATCGGCCCCGGCTCCGCGCCGCTCAAGGCCAGGTCGGACGCCGAGGACAAGATCGCCGCCGGCACCCCGATGGCGCTGGAGGCGGTGCACCCCGCCTACGACGTGACGGGTTTCCTGGGCCGCCTGGTCGGCCGCGTGCTCGGCGGCCCCGTGCTGCTCACCCGGTATCTGCTGGCCCGCCTGGCCCGCGCCGGGGAGAGCCGCGTCAGGGCCAGGCACCGGGCGCTGACGCTGCGCGTGGTGTCGGAGCAGGAGCTGGCCGACCTGGAGGCGCTGGAGCGGCGCGGCGGCTACGTGGCGCCGATGCAGGCGGCGGCGCTGCGCGGCGAGAGCGTGTCGGCGATCCGGCGCACGGTGCTGACCAAGTTCCAGCTCACCGCCGACGGCGTGTGGTCCTCCGCGCCGCACTCGGAGCTGCTCGGCACCGGCCAGTCCGACGGGATCGACGAGGAGCTGGCGGCGCACTACGCGCGGGCGATCCGCGGCTTCGGCCTCATCTCCTGACCCTGGACCGGGTCGCTGTCGCGGCGGACGTAAGCTGAGAAGGTGACCGTTGCTCCTGAAGGCCGAAAGCTCCTCCGCCTGGAGGTGCGTAACGCCGAAACCCCTATCGAGCGCAAGCCCCCGTGGATCAAGACCAAGCTGAGGACGGGCCCCGAATACACCGAGCTGAAATCGCTCGTGCGCCGGGAGGGCCTGCACACGGTCTGTGAAGAGGCGGGCTGTCCGAATATCTACGAGTGCTGGGAGGATCGCGAGGCGACCTTCCTCATCGGCGGCGACCAGTGCACCCGCCGCTGCGACTTCTGCCAGATCGACACGGGCAAGCCGAAGGAATACGACCGCGACGAGCCGCGCAGGGTCGCCGAGTCCGTCCAGCAGATGGGCCTGAAGTACGCGACCGTGACCGGCGTGGCCCGCGACGACCTGCCCGACGGCGGCGCCTGGCTGTACGCCGAGACGGCGCGCCAGATCCACGGGCTGCTGCCCGGCTGCGGCGTCGAGCTGCTGGTGCCCGACTTCAACGGCAACCGCGAGCAGCTTGAGGAGGTCTTCTCCAGCAAGCCCGAGGTGTTCGCGCACAACGTCGAGACGGTGCCGCGGATCTTCAAGCGCATCCGTCCCGCCTTCCGCTACGAGCGCTCGCTGGGCGTGATCACGATGGCTCGCGAGGCCGGGCTGGTCACCAAGTCCAACCTGATCCTGGGCATGGGCGAGACGCGCGAGGAGATCGTCGAGGCCATGCGCGACCTGCACGCGGCCGGCACCGACCTGCTGACGATCACGCAGTACCTGCGGCCGACGCCGCGCCACCACCCGGTGGAGCGGTGGGTCAAGCCGGAGGAGTTCGTCGAGCTGCAGGCCGAGGCCGAGGCGATCGGGTTCGCCGGGGTGCTGTCCGGGCCGCTGGTGCGGTCGTCGTACCGGGCGGGCCGGCTCTACAAGCAGGCCATCGAGGCCCGTCAGAGCGCCTGACCCACGCATCGGAGCCCCGGGGCTGGTTCCCGGGGCTTCCGCATGTCAAGGCAAGCCGCATGTCAGAAAACGCCGCATGGCAGGAACGCTGCGTCTCGGGAGAGACGGCATGTCGGGAAGTGGCGGCATGTCGGGAAATTTGGCGTTTCCTTCGGCCGATCCCGATCGGGCTAGCATGGCAGCCGAGCCGATGAGGGGGCGAGGCCCATGGCCGTGCTGATCCGCACCAGCGACCTGCCCGCGGCGCGCCGCCACGCCGCCTGGCGCGGCATCGTCTGCGACACTCTCGGCCCGCTCGACCTGCGCATCGACCCCGACGCGCCGTTACGCGGCGAGATCGAGTTCGGCAAGCTGGGCGCCGTGGGCGTCGGCAGGATCAAGACCTCCACCCCGCACAGCGTCCACCGCACCTCCGGATTGATCCGCCGCGACAACCCCGAGCTGTACCGCGTGGTGCTCACGCTGTCGGGCAGCCCGCGCCTGTCGCAGGACGGCCGCAACACGCAGCTCAGCAGGGGCGAGTTCGCGATCTACGACTTCTCCCGGCCGTACGAGCTGGCCTACGACTCGGCGGTGCGGCTGGCGGTGTTCAGCTTCCCGCGCGACCAGCTCGCCGTGTCCGCCGACGCGGTGGCGGAGCTGGCCGCGCTGCCCATCGGGGCCGGGTCGGGCGCCGCCGCGCTGGCCGTGCCGCTGCTGCGGCGGGTGGCGCTGGACCACGAGACCTACCAGCCGGGCAGTGCCGCGCGGCTGTCGACCGTGGTGACGGACCTGGTCGGCGCCGCCGTGGCCGAGCGCCTGGACCAGGCGCGGTCGCTGCCCGCCGACGCCCGGCAGCGGACGTTGCTGCTGGAGGTGCACACGTTCATCGAGCAGCGACTGGGCGACCTCGATCTCGACCCGGCGGCCGTCGCGGCGGCGCACCACATCTCCGTGCGTTACCTGCACCGGCTGTTCGAGTCGGAGAACACGACGGTGGCCGCCTGGATCAGGCAGCGGCGGCTCGAACGTTGCCGCGCGGACCTGATCTCGGGGGGCGCCGGGTCGGTCAGCGCGGTCGGCGCCCGGTGGGGGCTGCCGGACGCGGCGCATTTCTCCAGGTTGTTCCGGCAGGCGTACGGGATGCCGCCCGCCGAGTATCGCCGGGCCCATAACGTGCGCTAGTCGTCAATCCGCCTGGCATCCAGATCCAAGACCGGTGGCCCCCTCGCGCAGCAGACTGAGGGCACACCGAAAGCGAGAAGGGATCTGGAGATGCAGCTCTTCGTCAACATGGCCGTCAAGGACCTGGACAGGTCGAGCAAGTTCTTCACCGAACTCGGCTTCAACCTGTTCGGCATGGCCCAGGGCATGGCGTCGGTCATCATCAGCGAGCAGACGCAGGTGATACTGCTGGAGGAGCCGGTGTTCGGCTCGTTCACCACCAAGGAGATCGCCGACGCGGCCAAGAGCACCGAGGCGATCCTGTGCCTCGGCGTGGAGAACCCGGCCCAGGTGGACGAGCTGGTGGACAAGGCCCTGGCCGCCGGCGCCACCCCGGCGGGCGTCCCGCAGCAGGGCGGCCCGCGCTACCAGCGCGGCTTCGCCGACCTCGACGGACACCACTGGGAGGTGCTGTGCCTGGTGCCGCCGACCGCGTGAGGCCGGATGGGATGAGGACCGACGCGGTGAAGTCGGCCGACGGGACGCTCATCGCCTGCGACGTGTCCGGTGAGGGCCCGGCCGTCGTCCTGGTCCAGGGCGCGTTCTCGGATCGGCGGCATCCGCTGATGACCGCCATCGCGGGCGGCCTGGCGCGGTGGTTCACGGTTCACAACTACGACCGGCGCGGGCGCGGCGGCAGCGGTGACACGCAGCCGTACGCGGTGGAGCGCGAGATCGAGGACCTGGCCGCCGTCGTCGAGGCGGCGGGCGGGTCGGCCATGGTGTTCGGCGGCTCGTCGGGCGCGGCGCTGGCGCTGGAGGCGGCGGCCGTGAACCCGTCGATCTCGAAGCTGGCCGTGTGGGAGCCGCCCTACCACGTGGACGGCAGCGCGCCCGCCCTCCCCCTCGACTTCGCCGGGCAACTCGCCGACCTGGTCGTGATGGGCCTGCGCGGTGAGGCTGTGGAGCGGTTCATGGTCGAGGCGGCCGAGATGCCGCGCGAGGCCGTCGCCGGGATGCGGGCGCATCCCGCCTGGGCCGAGATGGAGGCCGTGGCGCACACGCTGGCCTACGAGGCGGCCGTGCTGGGGCCGGGCAACGCGCTGCCCGCCGGGCGGCTGGCCCGCGTCACGCAGCCGACGCTGGTGCTCAACGGGGCCGACAGCGCGGCGTGGATGGTGAACGCGGGGGTCGCGGTGGCGGCGGCGGTGCCCGGCGCGGTGCGGCGGGTGCTGGAGGACCAGGCGCACAACGTGGCGCCGGAGGCGCTGGTGCCCGAGCTGCTGGAGTTCTTCGTGACGGCCTGACGGGCCGCCCTGGTCCTTTGCATTACGCAAAGGTCACAAACCTATCGAGTACTCGGTTTTCTGGTGAACACTGTGCTCGTGGACCTCGACGAACTGATCTCGCGCCTCGACCTGCCCGCCAAGATCCGCCTGCTGACCGGGGCCGACATGTGGTCGCTGCCCCCGCTGCCCGAGATCGGGCTCGATCGCCTCGTGATGAGCGACGGGCCCATCGGCGTACGCGGGGAGCAGTGGAGCGCCGCCGACCCCTCGATCGCCCTGCCCAGCCCGACGGCGCTCGCCGCCACCTGGGACGTGGACCTCGTCCGGCGGGCCGGCGGGCTGCTCGCCCAGGAGGCGCGGCGCAAGGGCGTGCACGTGCTGCTCGCCCCCACGCTCAACCTGCACCGCTCGCCGCTCGGCGGCCGGCACTTCGAGTGCTTCTCCGAGGACGCGTACCTGGCGGGCGAGATCGGCGCGGCCTACGTCGAGGGGGTGCAGGAGGGCGGGGTCGCGACCACGCCCAAGCACTTCGTGGCCAACGACTTCGAGACCGACCGGTTCACCGTGGACGTGGTGGTCGGCGAGCAGGCGCTGCGGGAGCTGTACCTGCGACCGTTCGAGCGGGTGGTGGAGGCCGGGGCGTGGGGGGTCATGACGGCCTACAACGCGGTGAACGGGACCACCATGACCGAGCACGCCGAGCTGGTCAACGGGGTGCTGAAGGGTGAGTGGGGGTTCGACGGGTTCGTGGTGTCGGACTGGACGGCGGTGCGTTCCACCGAGGCCGCCGCGCTCGGCGGGACCGACGTGGCCATGCCGGGGCCGCACGGGCCCTGGGGCGGGCGGCTGGAGGAGGCCGTGCGGGAGGGGCGGGTGCCCGAGTCGGTCGTGGACGATCACGTGCGCCGCGTCCTGCGCCTGGCCGAACGCGTCGGCGCCCTCCACCCTTCCGACGCCGCCAGCACTGCGAGCGCCGCCGGCACTGCGAGCGCCGCCAGCGCAGGGATCGCCGCCAGCGCAGGGATCGCCGCCAGCGCAGGGAGCGCAGGGAGCGCAGGGATCGCCGCCAGCGCAGGGAGCGCAGGGAGCGCAGGGAGCGCAGGGAGCGCAGGGAGCGCAGGGAGCGCAGGGAGCGCCGACAGCATTGCTGGCGCTGCTGGCATCGCAGGCCCGGAGGGTGTCGACGGGGTGGCGCTGGCGCGGGAGATCGCCACCCGGGCCTTCACCCTGCTCACCAACGACGGCGTCCTCCCCTTCCAGGGCGCCCCCACCCTGGCCGTCATCGGCGCGGCGGCCCGCGACGCCAGGGTGATGGGCGGCGGCAGCGCCCAGGTCTTCCCCGACCACGTGGTCTCCCCGCTGCAGGGCCTGTCCGAGCGCACCACCGTCCGCTACGCCCTCGGCACCGACCCCCGCATCCGGCTGGCCCCCCTGCCCGGCCCCGTGACGGCGCAGTTCCTGGACGAGGCGGGCCAGACGCTGAGCGAGCAGCCGCTGGCCGACGGGGAGGCGCGCTGGCTGGGCCAGTTGCCGCCCGGCGTGGACGCGCGACGGCTCAGCACGGTCCGGTTGCGGGCCGCGTACACGGCGGAGAAGAGCGGCGAGCACGAGCTGTCGGTGGCCGGGGTGGGCGCGTTCACGCTCGCCGTGAACGGCGAGCCCGTGCTGGACGAGACCCTCGGCCTGGACGGCGGCGACCCGGCCGCGGCGTTCCTGTCGCCGCCGGAGAAGCGGATCTCCGTGCCGATGACGGCGGGCGAGACGTACGAGCTGACCTTGACCCACCCGCCGGGCAGGTTCGGCGGCATGGTGATCGTGTCGTTCACGCTCGGCCACGCGGAGCCGGCCCCTGGCGAGGAGGAGGGCCTGGCGGAGGCCGTGCGGGTGGCGCGCGCGTGCGACGTGGCGGTGGTGGTGGCCGCGACGACGCCGGAGGTGGAGAGCGAGGGCTTCGACCGGGCGGACCTGCGGCTGCCCGGCCGCCAGGACGAGCTGATCAGCGCGGTGGCCGCCGCGAACCCGCGCACGGTGGTCGTGGTCAACGCGGGCTCGCCGGTGGAGATGCCGTGGCTGCCGCACGTGGCGGCGGTGCTGCTGACCTGGTTCCCCGGGCAGGAGGCGGGGGCGGCGCTGGCCGACGTGCTGTTCGGGGACGCCGAGCCGGGCGGGCGGCTGCCGACGACGTGGCCGGAGCGGCTGGCGGACGCGCCGGTGACGGCGGTGACGCCGGTGGACGGCAAGGTGTTCTACGACGAGGGCGTGTTCATCGGGTATCCGGCGTGGCGGCGGGCCGAGCGGCCGCCCGCGTTCTGGTTCGGGCACGGACTGGGGTACACCACCTGGTCGTACGACTCGATCGCGGCGGAGGGCACGACCGTGACCGTGGCCGTCACCAACACGGGCACGCGGCCCGGGCGGGAGGTCGTGCAGGTCTACACCGGGCCGCGCAGGAGGCTGGCCGCGTTCGACGTGGTGGAGGCGGACCCCGGGCAGACCGTGCTCACGACGTTGTTCCTGCCGCAGCGGGCCTTCCAGGTGTGGGAGGACGGCTGGCGCACGGTCGAGGGCGAGCACACGGTGGAGGCGGGCCGCAGTTCGGCCGATCTGAGGCTGTCGGCTACGGTGAAGATCTAGTCACAGCCGGAGAACGGGCGGGGGCGCGTTTTCCCTCCCGCACCAGTTGGTTTGTATCCTTCTGAGCATGGCAAAGTCCGAGGACGCAGAGAAGCCGGGGCGCATCAAGCAGCTCCGCATGATCGCGCAGATCATCAAGCAGGCCAATCCCAAGGGGATGCCGATCGTCTTCCTTTCGGCGGTGGGCACGCTGGCTGTGGTCGTCGTGATCGGTCTGGTCACGGGCTACCTGTGGTATTCGGTGTTCATCGGCATCCTGGCCGCGCTCACCGTCGGCCTGGTGGTGTTCGGCCAGCTCGCCCAGAGGGCCCAGTACTCGATCCTGCACGGCCAGACCGGCGCCGCGGCGGCCGTGCTGCAAGGCATGCGCGGCAACTGGCAGGTCAACCCGGCCATCGCGGTCAACCGCGACCAGGACCTCGTGCACCTGGTGGTCGGCTATCCGGGCGTCGTGCTGGTGTCCGAGGGGCCGGGCAACCGGGTGGCGAAGCTGCTGAAGGCCGAGAAGCAGCGCATCTCGCGGGTGGTGCTGGGCGTCGAGATCTACGACGTCCAGTGTGGTGACGGCGAGGGGCAGGTGCCGCTCGGCAAGCTGCAGCGGCACCTGATGAAGCTGCCGCGCAACCTGAAGAAGCCGTCGGTCAACGAGGTGAAGGACCGGCTGCGCTCGCTGCCGCGCAACATGCCGATGCCCAAGGGCCCGATGCCCAAGGGCGCCCGCATGCCGCGCGGCCCCAAGATGCGCTAGTGCTGTCTCCTTCGTCGCGGGCCAACCGCGGCTGGTGGGACGGCAACGCCGACGACTACCAGGTCGAGCACGGCTCGTTCCTGCGCGACGACGGCTTCGTGTGGGGCCCTGAGGGCCTCGACGAGGCCGGCGCGCGGCTGCTCGGCGAGGTGCGCGGGCGGCGGGTGCTGGAGATCGGCTGCGGCGCCGCCCAGTGCGCGCGCTGGCTGGTGCGGCAGGGTGCGCGGGTGGCTGCGTTCGACATCTCGCACCGCCAGCTCCGCCACTCCCAGCGCATCGACCTCGACAGCGGCGTCGGCGTCCCGGTGGTGCAGGCGGACGCGGAGGCGCTGCCGTTCGCCGACGCCTGTTTCGACGTGGCCTGCTCCGCGTACGGGGCGCTGCCTTTCGTGGCCGATCCAGGGGCGGTCTTCCGTGAGGTGCGCAGGGTGCTGCGGCCTGGCGGGCGGTTCGTGTTCTCGGTGAGCCATCCCGTCCGGTGGGCCTTTCCCGACGATCCGGGGCCCAGGGGGCTGACGTCCGATCGGTCGTACTTCGACCGCGCCCCGTACGTGGAGCGGGACGAGCGCGGCGAGCTGACCTACGTCGAGCACCATCGCACGATGGCCGACTGGGTGAACCTGCTGGCGGCCTCCGGCCTGACGATCACCGGGCTGCTGGAGCCGGAGTGGCCCGAGGGGCACGAGCGGGTGTGGGGCGGCTGGAGCCCCCTGCGCGGCAGGCACCTGCCCGGCACGGCCATCTTCAGCTGCGCGAATACCTAGCCGCGAGGGTGTGGAATATCTCCTTGGGCTCCCAGCGCGTGTCGTCCAGCATCCTGACGACGCCGTACGAGCCCAGGTCCGCCTCGCCGATGCGCGTGTACCCGGCGAAGGTGAACCAGAGCGCGGTCTCGACGCCCTCCCGCTCGAAGAGGTCGAGCAGTTCGGTGAAGTAACGCACCTGCTCCCCCTCGTCGCGCACCGCCCCGTCGGGCACCGACCACGCCATGCCGCCCAGGTCTGCGGCGCCCCGGTAGGCGCAGGTGCCGAACTCGGTGACCGCGACCGGCTTGCCGTGCTTGAAATGCGCGCGCAGCTCGTCGGTGAAAGTGTCCTGGTTGTACGCGGCCCGGTACGCGTCGGCGCCCACCAGGTCGAACGGGCTCCAGTCGATGAACTCCCACGGCCCGGCGGCGTAGGTGACCCGCCCGCCGAAGCGGGCTTTGACGGTGGCGGCGGCCTCGGCGAGGAAGGCGTTGAAACGTTCCATGGTGGCGCCCAGCGCGGTCCACTCGTCGATGCCCGCCGTGGACATCCAGGTCAGGCGGTCCGCGTAGGTGTCGCCGGGGAGGTAGCCGGGGCAGAAGGCGCTGGTCTCGCAGCCGGCGACGAAGACGACCTCCGCGCCGCCACGGCGCAGCGACTCGGCGCGTTCCGCGCAGCCGGCGTACAGCTCCAGAATTGCGGCGGCCGGAAGGTCCACCGGGAACGGCGCGAACCAGACCTCCAGGCCCGCCGCGGCGGCCTGCTCGGCGGCCACGCCCAGCCGGTCGAGGTCGCGGCCGGAGACCCGCACCACCTGGCAGTGCAGCTCGTCGGCGATGACCCGCATCTCGCGGGCGACGGTTTCGGCGTCGAACACCGGGCGCGAGCCGCCGGGCCCCGGCAGGAACCCCGTGTCGTAGTTGATGCCCTTCTTCAAGATTCGTCCCCTTCGATGGATGAGAAGCCGTGTTCCAGGAGGTCGAACGCCAGCTCGACCTCCTCCCCCAGGAGCCGCCCCGCCTCCTCCAGCGGCACGCCCGTGGACAAGCGGTGGAAAAACGACTCCTGCAATGTCGTGATGGCGGCTGTGATCTGCGCGGCCAGCAGCGCCGCCGCGCGGCCCGTCCCCGCCTCGGCGAGTGCGGCGGCCAGCTCGTGGCGCTGCGCCATGTTCGTCTGGTGCACCCCGGCCAGCAGGGCGGGGCTCGACGAGATCACCCGGATCCTGGTGAACAGCCCTTCGACGTCCACCTCACCGGCGCCCGGCTCGGCCATGCCGCGGTAGTGGGCGCGCAGGGCGCCGAGCGGCGACTGCCCCTCGGCGCGCCCCGCCACGATCGCGGCCGTGTCGTCCTTGACCGCGTCGAGGACCAGGCAGTCCTTGGACGGGAAGTAGTTGAACAGGGTGACCTTGGCGACCCCGGCCGCCTCGGCGACCTCGTTGACCGTCACGGCGTCGTAGCCGCGCTCGTCGAACAATCGCAGCGCCACCTCGGAGATCCGCCGCCGGGTCTCCTCCTTCTTGCGCTCCCTGAGCCCCGCCATCATGAGGACAGCATAAACCGTACCGGGTACAAATCTGAACCCGGTACGCCTTTTACATGCGTACGACCATCGTGTTGGACGCGCGGTCGTGGATCCCGCGGTGGTCGCGGTCCCAGATCAGGGCGGGCACGACCAGCGCCAGCAGCACCGTACGCACCACGACGGGCAGCAGCCGCGGGTCGCCCGAGTCCATCGCGGCGACCCTGACGCCCATCAGCCGGTGCCCGAACGTCTGACCCATCCACCCGACCAGCACCAGGTACTGCAGCGCGAAGACCAGCACCGGCGCCCACGGCGCCTCGGCGGGGTTCATCCTGAGCAGCAGTTGCACCACCACCCAGGTGCAGATCATCCAGTCGATGACCAGCGCGCCGATCCGGCGGCCCCAGCCCGCGATCGACCCGCTGCCCTCCTCGGGCAGCCCGAGGCGCTGACCGGGATATCCGAGATCGACGCCGGCGGCCCTGACCCCGCCCAGCCAGGTCTGCGTCCACCGAGGCTCGTTGCTGCTCATGCCTCCAAGGTAGCCGCCCGACGGGCCGGTCCGGATTGTGACCCAACCGCGTCGCGGACCGGCCATCATGTACGCCATGCCACACGGGGATGATCTAGATCAGCGGTTCAACGAGCTGGTCGCGCAGATAGACGCCGAGCAGCAGCGCAAGATGCGCGAGGCCGCCAAGAAGGCGGCCAGGCAGTCACGGCGGGCCAAGGGCGGCGACGCCGGGCGCTTACGCCGGGACGAGCGGAGCGCCGCCTGGGAGCGGCCCGGCTGGGACAGCGCCGTGTGGGACGCCACCCCGGCCGCACCCCCGCCCCAGCCCCGGCGCAGGGCCGGGCGGGCCTGGCTGGTGCTGGCGGGGCTGACGGCGGTGCTCACGGCGGCGAGCGCGGTGGTCGCGCTCCGCCCCGACCTGCTGATGCCGTCGGGTGCGGTGCCGGAGGAGACGATGCCCGTGCCGCCGCCGGCGCAGACGGGGCCGGTTCCCGAGGAGACTCAGCCGGTCCAGGACACGCCCGAGGGGCCGTTCGCGGGCTCTCCGGCGGAGGAGTGGGCCGAGGGCATCGACGGTTTCGTCATGCCCGAGGCCAAGGCGATCGGCGGGCTGTCGAAGAAGGACGTGGCCAAGGGGCTGGCGAGGGCGCGTGACCTGCTGGCCGCCGCCCACCTGGACCACAAGACGATCATGGGCGGTGAGCCGGAGGCGTTCATGAAGCTGCTGCACCCCGAGGAGCGCGCCCGGTTCAGTAAGGACCTCGGCGACAGCTCTCGCACCTGGGTGACGAGCTTCGCACCGAAGACCGCCGAGCTGACCAGCGAGGTGATCAAGGTGCACGGCACGGCGAAGCTGTCGTCGTTCAAGGAGAAGGGGCGCACCGGCGCGGAGCTGGAGACCAACCACCTCATCGGGTACGCCGTGCGGCGGCCGGGGCAGCCCGGCACGGCGTTGCGGCTCGTCACGCAGCGGTGGGGGACGTTGCGCATGTACCGGGAGGCCGGAGAACTGGTCGTCTGGATCACCCGGTGGCGCAGGAGCGCGACGCCCGCGCGGTGCGACGTGAACGACGGCTACATCCATCTCTTCTACGCCGATTCCGCCCCCGGCACCGTGGCGCCCACAGGCGTGCCCGCGGACCCGTACGCCCTGAATGCCCCGGGAAACAGCGAGTGCGGCGCCTCCTCGGGCACGTGATCCGCCTTTGCGAGACCCTGACCCTGCGTAACACGTGCGAAACAATCGAGACACCATACGGAAACGGCCACGCCCTAGCGTCGCAATGATGGCCAGTCCCCAGGGAGGTTCGAGAGTGTTCAACTCCGCCGACGACGTCCTGAAGTTCATCAGTGACGAAGGGGTGCAGTTCGTCGATGTCAGGTTCACCGACCTGCCGGGGACGACGCATCACTTCACCTTCCCGGCAGAGAACTTCGGCGCGAGCGTCTTCACCGATGGACTCATGTTCGACGGCTCGTCGATCCGCGGCTTCCAGCAGATCCACGAGTCCGACATGCTTTTGCTGCCTGACCCGTCCAGCGCCGTGGTGGACCCGTTCCGCCAGCACAAGACGCTCAACCTGAACTTCTTCGTGCACGACCCGCTGACCGGCGAGGCCTACAGCCGCGACCCGCGCAACGTCGCCCGCAAGGCGGAGGAGTTCCTCAAGGGCACGGGCATCGCCGACACGGTGTACTTCGGCCCCGAGGCCGAGTTCTACATCTTCGACGACGTGCGCTTCGAGACGAAGCAGAACGCCGGCTACTACTACATCGACTCCATCGAGGGCGCCTGGAACACCGGCAAGGCGACCGAGGGCGGCAACCTGGGGTACAAGCCGCGCTACAAGGGCGGCTACTTCCCCGTCCCGCCGATGGACCACTTCACCGACCTGCGCTCGGAGATGGTGCGCAACCTCATCGAGGCCGGCATCGAGGTCGAGATGCAGCACCACGAGGTCGGCACGGCCGGTCAGGCGGAGATCGACTTCAAGTTCGGCACGCTCCTCAGGACGGCCGACAACCTGATGCTCTACAAGTACGTGATCAAGAGCACGGCCCTCGAGTACGGCCACACGGTCACGTTCATGCCCAAGCCGATCTTCGGGGACAACGGCTCCGGCATGCACTGCCACCAGTCGCTGTGGAAGGACGGCTCGCCGCTCTTCTACGACGAGGTCGGCTACGCGGGCCTGTCCGACACCGCCCGCTACTACATCGGCGGCCTGCTCAAGCACGCGCCGTCGCTGCTGGCCTTCACCAACCCGACGGTCAACTCCTACCACCGGCTGGTGCCGGGCTACGAGGCCCCCGTCAACCTGGTCTACTCGCAGCGCAACCGCTCGGCCTGCGTGCGCATCCCGATCACGGGCTCCAACCCGAAGGCCAAGCGCATCGAGTTCCGCGTGCCCGACCCGTCGTGCAACCCGTACTTCGCGTTCTCCGCGATGCTGATGGCGGGCATCGACGGCATCCGCAACAAGATCGAGCCGCCGGAGCCGGTCGACAAGGACCTCTACGAGCTGCCGCCCGAGGAGGCCCGCAACATCCCGCAGGTGCCCGGCTCGCTCACCGACGTGCTCAACGCGCTCGAGGCCGACCACGACTACCTGCTCGAGGGTGGCGTGTTCACGCCTGACCTGATCGAGACGTGGATCGCGTACAAGCGGGAGAACGAGGTGGACCCGATCCGCCTGCGGCCCCACCCGCACGAGTTCGAGCTGTACTACGACGTGTGACATCTGAATCACTCAGCGCAACGAAACGGCCCGGCATCGATTGACGATGCCGGGCCGTTCCGGCGAGTCGCGCGGCATACTGGGTAGTGACCTGACCTCTCAGTCCTGTTCACAGGGGGTGAGAAGCTTGACTCCCGGCCCTCGCCTGCGCTGGCGCATCACCGGCAATCTCGCCCTTCTCCGGGAGCAGGTCGTCGTGTTCGGCCAGGCTTGCGGCTTACGCGGAGAGACGCTCCAGAACCTGCTGATCGCCGTCAACGAGGCCGCGTCGAACGCGCTCGAACATGGCGGGCTGACGAGAATGGTCCACCTGCTCAAGGACGACTCGGGCATTCAGGTCGAGGTCATCGACTCGGGCGGCCGGCTGAAAACACGGCACCTTGAGCGCAAGCTGGAGCTCCGCCCCAACCGCGGCATGGGGCTCGGCATCATCCAGCGGATCGGCCACGACGTCACTGTCGACCACCCCGGCGGGCACTCCCGCCTGCGCTTCCGCGTGTCCTCCGGCACCCGGCCCGCATCCCGCGCGGCGCGAGGGGGCGTGTCATACGGCCCCTTCGGCCGGTCCTTGGACCTGATGGCACGTACGGAACGGCTGCGCGCCCAGGCCAGGAGGCTGACGGGATACACCCCGAAGCACAGCACAGCCCTGGATCAAGACACGGAGCCCTCGCCCTGACCACCGCAGCCCTTGGCGCCACCGTCAGGGTCGTCGGCGGGATCGTGATCATCCAGTCCGGGAACAAACCGCGAGAGCTGATCAACGGCCTTCCCGCACCCTCTGGAGCGGGAGGGTCGTTGATGGTGTGCTGATCACGTATCGACCCCGAGCCGAACGGATGGCGCATGCCGATCTCCCCGTTTCCTGTCACCCGCAGAGGACTGCTCAAGCTGGTCGCCGCGGCCCCGGCGCTCGCGTCCGCGCGGGCCGCGTCCGCAGCGGAGGGCCGCTTCGAGCTGACCGCCCCGTCCACGTCGCTCATCTGGCGCAAGGCCCTGTACGACGAGACCGTCATGCAGTCGTTCGCCATCGACAACGCCCACGGCCACATCTACACGGTCCAGCTCAAGAACGGCTCGGGCTCGGACGCCGCCGGCCACCTGTGCCTGACCAAACTCAGCCTGGCGGGCGCCGTGCTCGGCCACATGTACCTCATGGGGTTCGGCCACGGCGTGCAGATCGGCGTGGAGCCGTCCGGCTCGGCCGCCTACCTGTGGACGGAGACCGACGGGGTGCCGAACTCGGAAGGCAGCTCCAGGGGCTCCAGGCTGTGCCGCTTCAAGTTCGTCAACGGGCAGACGCTGACCACGTCGTCGTCGGCGCTGACGAAGTACGCGCCGGTCGCGGGCGCCACCAACACGACGTGCACGATCGACCCGTCGACCGACCGGCTGGTGACGCGTTACTGGGGCGGCAGCTCGTTCCGGTTCGCGGTCTTCACGCTGGCGTCGGTCAAGGCGGGGGCGCCGCAGCAGGTGTACGACATCGCCCAGCCCGGCGGCCTCGGGACGTTCCAGGGCTACGCGGCCTACGGCGACTTCGTCTACGTGCTGACCGGCAACTCCTACGACATCAGCCCGCCGCCGGGCAACACGTACGTCACCTGCCTGGATCTGCGGACCGGCCAGCAGGTGCAGCGGGCCGCGAGCGTGGCGGGCAAGTCGCTGAACTACCGTGAGCCCGAGGGCATGGGCATCCAGCTCGTCTCCGGGGCGCCGCGGCTGTGCCTCGGGCTGGCCTCGGAGCCGGGGCCGCGGCTGGCGAGCATCTTCTACAAGAGCCAGCTCATCTGACGATGGCCCAGGGCGTGCTCACCGGCCGGGGAACTCGAAGCGGGGCGCGTCCGGGGTCAGGATCGCCGACTTCGGGGTGACCGGCCACAGCGTGCTGAGCTCGTCGGTGAGCGTGGCCAGCAGCGACTCGACGTCCTTGGCCGCCGTGTCGTGCAGGGCCTCGGCGACGATCAGCACGTTCGACGTGGTGTCGCGGACGGCCGAGTGGCCGCTCTGGCGGTTGGTCCAGCGGCGGGCGTGCGCCCTGCCCGCCGCGTCGGCGAAGATCACCTCGCCGGCGGGCGGCTGCTCCGTGTCGCCGCCGAAGGTGAGGTACGTCTCGTCGCCTGCGGCGTACCCGACCTCGACGTAGGAGGTGATCCGGGAGACGTCGAAGACGGCGATCGGGACGGCGTGCGCGATGGAGACCGCGTTGCACAGGTCGATCAGGGGGTGCAGGCGCGGGAGCGAGCCCTCCTTCCTGAAGCGGCGCAGCAGGGCCTCCGAGGCGCACCTGTACTGGGTCGGCTTGAGGCCCATCCGGGTGAAGGTGCGGCGCCACGCCTGGATCTCCGGCAGCTCGCCCTCCGAGGCCGTCGCCAGCCTGGCCGCCGCGCGTTCGGCGTGGGCGGCGATCCGGGCGTCCGGGCTGACCGTGGCGGTGATGCCCTCGGTGTAGAGGGCGGCTGGGACGAGTTCGGGGAAGTCGCGCCAGATGTCGGTCGAATGCTGGAAGAACACGTGCACCCCATCGTCGTGGCCGCCCGGGCTGAGGGTCTCACGATACTCCGGCCACCCCGCCGGACGACGGCGACGGGCGGGTGCCTTCTCAGGTGGACGCGGACGGGCGGGCGCGGCGGGCGGCGGCGGCGTAGCCCGCGCAGGTGAGTGCCGCCAGGACGGCCGCCGCCAGCAGGGGACGCCCGATGACGCCCATGACCGCCACCCCGAGCGTCGCCCCCGTCTGCCGGAACGCGTTGAGCACACCCCCGGCGGTGCCCGCGGTGCCGGGCGGGGCGCTGCCGACCATGCCCGCCATCAGCGCGGGCAGCACGAACGACAGGCCGAACCCCAGCACCACGAGCCACAGCGTCAGCGCGTCCGTGAGCGCGGTCCCCGCCAGGCCGGCCGCGATGAGGGCCAGGCCGCCGAGGATGGGCGGGCGGGGGCCGTAGCGGGCCACCAGGCGGCCGGTGAGCAGCGGGTTCACCGTCATGGGCAGCGTGAGCGGCAGGAACGCCAGCCCCGCCGCCATCGGGCTCAGGTGGCGGGTGTCCTGGAGGAGCAGCGTCAGCACGAACAGCGCGCCGGAGAAGGCGAAGTTCGCCACGGTGCCCGCGAGCAGCTCGGGCCAGGTGGCGGCGAGCAGGCCGCCGGGCAGGGCGGGCGCGTGGCTGCGCCGCTCGGCGAGCACCAGGACGGCGAGGGCGGCCACGGCCAGCAGGCCCGCCACGGGCGCGGAGTCGATCAGCGCCTCGGCGACCAGGCCGAGGAAGGCGCAGGCCAGGACCTGCACCCACCAGTCGATGGCGCGGCTGCCGCGCGGCGAGACGACCCTGCGCATGGCCAGCAGGCTGATCAGCGCGATGGGCGGGTTGAGCAGGAAGACGGCGCGCCAGCCGTACAGGTCGACCAGGACGCCCCCGAGCAGCGGGCCGGCCGCGAGCGCGCTGCCGGTGATGGCGGCCCACACGCCGGTGGCGCGGGCGCGGGCGGCGGGCTCGGGGAACATCTCGGCGAGCAGGCCGAGTGAGCCGCCCGTGCAGAGCGCGCCCGCCACGCCGAGCAGGGCGCGCAGGCCGATCAGCACGCCCAGGCCGGGGGCGGCGGCGCTGAGCAGCGAGATGACGCCGAAGGCGGACACGCCGAGCTTGAAGACGCGGGCCGCGCCGTACCGGTCGGCGACCGCTCCCCCGGTGAGGAGGCTGGCGGCGAAGGCGACGGTGTACGCGTTCACCGCCCACTGCTGGCCGGCCACCGTACCGCCGAGCGAGGCCTGAAGGTCGGGCAGCGCGATCGTCAGGACGGTGGTGTCGAGGATCACCAGGAAGTAGGCGAGGGAGAAACCGAACATGCCCCTCAGCCTGCTGAAACGCGGCCTGGCCGCTCAACAGGCGCACCCGTGGGGAGCGTTCGGGGAAGCCGTATGCTGGCACGCGTGGAATTGCGGCACTTGAGGGGATTTGTGGCGGTGGCCGCGTCCGGCTCCGTCACGGCGGCCGCCAACGACCTGGGCCTGGCCCCCGCCTCCGTGTCGGAGCAGGTGCGCAGGCTGGAAGCCGCACTCGGCGTCACGCTCTTCGAACGCACGCCGCGCGGCATGCGCCTGACCGAGCCCGGCGGCGTGCTGCTGGCCCGCGCGCAGGGCCTGCTCGACCACGCCGACGAGGTGCGGCGGGCCGTCACGGGCGCGCGCCGCCGGGTGCGGATCGGCGCGCTGGAGATGCTGGCCGCCGCCAAGCTGCCCGCCGTGATCCGCCGTCTGGCGCAGCGCCGTCCCGACCTGGACGTCGGCGTCGAGTCGCTCACCAGGCAGGCGCTGCTGGAGGCGGTGGCGGGCGGCCGGCTGGACGCGGCGCTGCTGCTGGACCTGGGCGACCGGGTCGGCGGGCTGGGGTTCGACCGGCCGGCCGGGATGGATCATCTGGACCTGGACGAGGTACGGCTGTCGCTCGTCGCGGCGCCGGACGGCGATCGGGAGCCGCTGCTCGTCAGCCCGCCCGGCTGCTCGATCCGGCTGGCGGCCGATCAGGTGTTCGGCGCGGGGACGCCGCGCAGGGAGCTGACCAGCATCGCCACCGCCCGCGAGTGGTCCAGGCAGGGGCTCGGGGCCGCGCTGCTGCCTGACTTCGCGCTGGGGTCGGACCTGGACACGGGCGTGCTGGTGGAGCTGGAGTCGCGGGCGCCGGCGCTGGCGTTGCGGCTGGTCTGGATGCGCGAGCGCGAGCCGTCACTGCGCGACGTCCTGTACGCCCTGAGCGCCGTCTGAGCCGCCCCCCCGAGCACCGCCTCAGTCGCCCTGAGCCGCCCCCCGAGCATCCGGCCTAGAGCACGCGGCTGAGGAAGGCCCTGGTGCGCGGGCTGCTGGGGTTGTCCAGCACGTCGGCGGGCGTGCCTGACTCGACGACGACGCCCCCGTCCATGAACACGACGCGGTCCGCGACCTCCCGCGCGAACCCGATCTCGTGGGTCACCACGATCATGGTGAGCCCGTCCTCGGCCAGCCCCTTCATGGTGGCCAGCACTTCGCCGACCAGTTCGGGGTCGAGCGCGCTGGTCGGCTCGTCGAACAGCATGAGCTTGGGCCGCATGGCCAGCGCCCTGGCGATCGCGACGCGCTGCTGCTGCCCGCCGGAGAGCTGCCGGGGGTAGCTGGCCGCCTTGTCCTCCAGCCCGACGCGGCGCAGCAGGGCGTGCGCGCGTTCCCTGGCCTGCCCGCGCGGCTCGCCGCGGACGCCGACGGGCGCCTCGATGACGTTCTGCAGCACGGTCATGTGCGGGAAGAGGTTGAACTGCTGGAAGACCATGCCGATCTCCCTGCGCTGGCGGGTGATGCGGCTCTTGCGCAGGTGCCGGACCTTGCCGCCGGTCGCCTCGAACCCGATCAGCTCGCCGTCCACGTGGATGGAGCCGCCGTCGATGGTCTCCAGGTGGTTCACGCAGCGCAGGAACGTGGACTTGCCGGAGCCTGACGGGCCGAGCACGACCACGACCTCCTGCGGCTGCACGTCGAGGTCGATGCCCTTGAGCACCTCCAGGTGGCCGAAGTGCTTGCGGACGGCGCGGGCGCGGACCATGGGGACGGTCATGAGGAGGTCACCTCCGTGCGGCGGCGGAAGGCCGCGAAGGCCCAGAAGCTCTGGGGCGCGTTCCTGGTGGCGCCGCGCGCGTAGTGGCGTTCGATGAACGACTGGCCGACGTACAGGATCGAAGTGATCACCAGGTACCAGACGCACGCGACGATCAGCAGCGGGATGGTCTGGAACGTGCGGTTGTAGATGGACTGCACGGTGTAGAGCAGGTCGGCCAGCGCGATGACGCTCACCAGCGACGTGGCCTTCAGCATGCTGATCACCTGGCTGCCGGTGGGCGGGATGATGAAACGCATGGCCTGCGGCAGCACGATGCGGCGGAAGGTGCGGGCGTTGCTCATGCCCAGCGCGGAGGCCGCCTCGGTCTGGCCCGGGTCCACGGACATCAGGCCGCCGCGGATGATCTCCGCCATGTACGCGCCCTCGTTCAGCCCGAGCCCCAGGATGGCGGCCAGCAGCGGCGTGATGAGCTGGTTGGTGTCGGCGGTGACGAACTCGGGCCCGAACGGGACACCGAAGGAGATCTCCGGCAGCAGGTACGACAGGTTGTACCAGAGCACGAGCTGCACCAGCACGGGCGTGCCACGGAAGAACCACACGTAGAGCCCGCAGGCGCCTCTGGCCACGGGGTTCTCCGACAGCCGGCCGATGGCCAGCAGCACGCCCAGCACGACGCCGACGGCCATGGCGATCACGGTGAGCAGCAGCGTGGTGAAGATGCCCTGGCCGATGAGCTGGGCGTTGACGTAGCTGCCGACCACGTCCCACTGGAAGTTGGGGTTGGTCACCAGGAGGCTGACGAGCTGGGCCGCCAGCACGAGCAGGACGGCCGAGGCGACCCAGCGCAGGGGGTGGCGGGTGCGCGCGGCACCGGCGACGTCGATCTCGGGAGGTCCGCTCATGATTTCGCCAGGTTGACGCCGGCCTGGTCCAGCTTGTTGTCGGAGGTCTTCCACTTGGTCATGATCTGGTCGTACGTGCCGTTGTCCATGAGCTTCTGGATGCCGTCCCTGAGCACGTCGCGCAGCGGCGAGTCCTTGGCCACGACGGCGCCCTGGAAGAGGTCGTCGAACCCGTTGGGCTGCCCCTTGCCTGCCAGCTCCAGCTTGCCGCCGGCCTGGTCGACGAAGTAGGTGAGCGGCGCCTGGGAGGAGAAGAACGCGTTCGCGCGGCCCGAGCTGACCGCCAGCACGGAGGTGGGCTGGTCCTTGTACGACTGCACGGTGATCTTCTGCTTGCCCTCCTTGACGCAGGCCGCGGACTGGCCCTTGATCACCGCCTCGGCCGAGCCGCCCGCCATGACCGAGATCTTCAGCCCGCACGTGTCGGCCACCGAGCCGATCCGGTCCGGGTTGCCCTTCGGCACCGCGAACACCACGTACTCCTTGACCCAGTCCACGAAGTCGTTGTTCTTCTGCCGGTCGGGGAAGTCGCCCACGGGGCCGATGGCGAAGTCGTAGCGGCCGGAGGCGATGCCGGTCAGCGAGCTGGGCAGGCCGTCCACCGTGACGTGCTCGATCTTGACGCCGAGCACCTGACCGAGCGCGTCGGACATGTCGGCGGCGGCGCCCGTCAGGGATCTGCCGTCGGGGCCGGCGATCTCGTACGGGGGGAACGAGCCGTTGTTGACCGAGATCAGCTTGCCCGCCTGCTTGACCTTGTCGGGCAGGCGATCGTACAGGGCCTGGTCCTTGGTCTGGGCGGCGGCCGAATCCTGGCCTGTGGGCTCCAGCACGCCCTCGGCCTCCGGCGGGTTGGCACCGCAACCGGCCAGCAGGAGGACGGCGAGCAACGCCATCCCTGGCTTCTTAGACATGTGGCTCCAATCGCGGGTCCACGGCGAAGCGCCGGTTCTCGAGGACGGGCAGCGTGCGGCGGGCGGCGGCCAGCTCGTCGGCGGAGGCGTCGGACCACAGCAGCCCTGGCACGTCGCCGAGCCGGGCCCGGGTGATGCCGAGCGGGTCGACGACCATGCTGGCCCCGATGTTGCGCCGGCCGCACTCGCCGGAGGCGGCCACGTAGCAGGTGTTCTCCAGCGCGCGGGCGGTGACCATGACCTCCCAGTGCCACTCCTTGGCCGGGCCGCGCACCCAGGCGGCGGGCAGCGCGAGCACCTGGGCGCCCTGGTCGGCCAGCAGCCGGGCCATCTCGGGGAAGCGCACGTCGTAGCAGGTCATCAGGCCGACCTTCCAGCCGGCGCAGTCGAGGACGACGGGCGCGTTCACGCCGGGGACGACGTTGTCGGACTCGCGGCGGCCGAACGCGTCGTACAGGTGCAGCTTGACGTAGGTGGCGACGATCTCGCCGTCCCTGGCGGCGACCAGCACGTTCGACACGCGGCCGTCGGGGGCGGGCACGTGCACGCCGGCGACGACGGTGGTGGCGCTGCCGCGGGTGCGTTCGACGAGCCCGCTGACGAACGGCCCGTCGAGCGGCTGCGCGGCCTCGCGGATGCGGACGGGCTCGTCCACGAAGAGCGCGAGCGCCCCTTCCGGCAGGACCAGCAGGTCCGCCTGCCCTTCCGCGGCCCGGTCGATGAGCTCCTGGCAGGTCTTGAGGTTGGCGTTCCAGTCCTCGGCTGAGGCGAACTGTCCAACGGCGATCCTCATGCGGTGAAGACCTCCTCGGCGTCGATGCGGCGGTTCGAGATCCCCTGGGCGTGCAGTTCCTCGCAGAAGGCGGCGACCATGGGGGCGTTGGCGGCGGCGCCGTACGGCATCCAGTCCTGACCGAACGTGCGGGCCGTCGCGGTGAGGTCGGCGAGCAGCCACGGCGTGGTGTCAGTGAGCAGCCGCCGCCGGGCCAGCCAGTGCCGCTTGGAGCGCTCGAACAGCTCCAGGACGGCGGCGGGCAGCGCCGGGTCGCGTTCGACGGCCTCGCGCTTGAGCGTGACGAGGTGGATGCCGGGCACGAACCCGGTCTGCTCGTAGTAGGCCTGCTCGGCGGCGCGATGGTCGGGCAGCAGGTGGCGGAAGCGGCTGCCGGGGGTGAAGAACTCCTCGGGCATGAACGGCGTCATGATCGCGTCGTACCGGCCGCCGGCGAGCCCTTCGGCCAGGCCGTCGCCGGTGAGCGTGACGTTGTCGGGGAAGGGCACGGGCCCGACCCGGTCCTTGCCGGTCTCGCCGGCCACCAGCGGGCCGACGGTCCACTCGATGCCCGCGAGGTCCACCCCGGCGGCCCGCAGCAGGGCGCGGGTCCACGTGTTGCCGGAGTCGGGCCAGCCGGTGAGCCCGATGCGGGCGCCCTTCAGCTCGTCCAGCGTGGTCAGGCCGCTGTCGCGGCGGACGAGCACGCAGCGGTGCCGGAAGCCGCGCATCACGAAGACGGGCAGGCCCACCAGCCGGTCGTCGCCGGCGGCGCGGCCGAGCGCGTACCGGCTGAAGGAGGTCTCGCCTCCGTCGATGCCGGGTTCGCTGAGCACGTCTGGCGTGACGGCACGGGATTCGAGGTCCAGCTCGAAGCCCTCGGGCCGGACGGCCCCGGTCACGACCGGCACGAGATGGTCCCAATCCCGCACGGCAAGACGGATTTTCGCCATAAAACACCTCAAACGGGCGATAGTTGCCGTTAATTTTCAGAAACCATATGTTCAGACAGAGGACCTACACAAGAAGATCTTTGTTGCTGAACAAAGATTTACAGGGGGACAAAGTGGACAGCTCCTGGCTGGCGCAGCGCATCGCCGACCCGAGCGCTCGCGGGATCGCCGCCGCCCTGACCGACCTGATCAGGCAGGGCACGCTCCCGCCGCAGACGCGCCTGCCGACGGTCCGCGGCCTGGCCAGGGAGCTGGGCGTCAGCTCGGGAACGGTCGCCGAGGCCTGGTCGGAGCTGCGCAGGCACGGCATGATCAGGACCGAGCGGCGGCGCGGCACCGTCGTGCTCGGCCCGCCCGACGTGCCCCGCCCGATCCGGTACGAACGCATCGGCCACTGGGGCGACCGCCTGGCCATCGACCTGACCATCGCCTCCCCCGACGCGGCGCTGCTGCCGCCGCTGGAGTCGGCCCTGACCGCGGCGGCCCGCGCGGACGGGCTCAACGACTACGCCCGCGAGACGATCACGCCCCGCCTGCGGGCCGCCGTCGAGCCCGGCTGGCCGTTCCGCGCGGGCGGCTGGCTGGCGGTCGGCGGCGGGTACGAGGGCGTCCAGCTCCTCTGCCAGACCGCGGCCCTGCCGGGCGACAGGATCGCGATCGAGGAGCCGACGGGGGCGCGGCTGCTGGACATCCTGGAGACGATCGGCGTCGAGATCGTCCCGGTCGCCTGCGACGAGCGGGGGCCCGTCCCCGGCGCGCTGGCCAAGGCGCTGCGGGCCAGGCCGGTGGCGTTCGTCTACCAGCCGCGCGGCCAGTCGCCGTGCGGCCACGCGGTCACGGCGGAGCGCTCGGCCGAGCTGGCGGCGCTGCTGGAGCCGACCGGCACGCTCGTCGTCGAGGACGACGGGATCGGCGAGCTGTCGGTCTCGCCGATGGTCAGCATGGGCTCCTACTTCCCCGACCGTACGGTGCTGGTCAGGTCGTACTCCAAGTCGCACGGCCCCGACCTGCGCATCGCGGTCGTCGGCGGGGCGGCCGACGCGGTGGAGCGGGTGCGCGTGCTGCGCAGCTTCGGCACCGGCTGGACCAGCAGGATCCTCCAGGACACGCTGGCCCACCTGCTCGGGGACGCCGCCGTGCGCGAGCGCGTCGGGCACGCCCGCGACGTGTACGCGCGGCGCCGGGCCGGCCTGGCCGCGGAGCTGGCGGCCCGCGGCGTGCGGACGGGCGGCGGTGACGGCCTGGTGCTCTGGGTCCCGGTGCGCGACGAGCCCGCCGCCCTGGTCACGCTGGCCGCGCACGGCATCTCCGTAGCGCCGGGCAGCCGCTACGTGGTCGAGCCCGCCGCCGCCCACCACCTGCGGCTGGCCACGGCGCGGCTCACCGACGACCCGGCCGAGCTGTCCGCGCTCGCCGACGTGATCGCCCTGGCCGCGCTCGGCGGCCGGCGGCTCAACGCCGCGACTTGATGCCGGTGATGCGCCGGAAGACGTCCCACCAGAACGGCGCGCCGAACAGCAGCGCCACGTACGTCAGCAGGTAGCCGGGCCAGTGGCTCGGCGTGGTGACCCGATCCCACCACGCCGCGAAGTTGCCCTGCACGCTCGGCTCGCCCTGCGCCGGGATCGACACGCTGGCCATCGCCTGCCCCATCATCTTGACCAGGGCGGGCTCGCTGAGCAGCTCCGTCACGCAGGGCACAGGGGCGCCGCCCGTGCACTGCTGCCTCAGCTCGGCGTAGGCGTCGGGCCCCGCCTCCGCCACGGCCGTCACCGAGCTGCGGAAGGCGTTGTCCCGCAGCAGCGTCTTGGCGTACTCGAAGCCGTCCATCGAGAACAGCAGCGTCACCACGACGCCCAGCACGGCCAGCACCCACTTGACGTAGCGCTTGTACAGCATGGACAGCCGCTGCATCTCCCCGTCGAACCAGGTCTCCACCCCCTTCCTGAACCGGTCGAGGTCGCCCTGCGCGCTCTCCCAGACGCCCTTGAGGTGGCCGTACAGGGGGCTGTCGATCCGCTGCAGCTTCTTCAGGAACTCGGTGACGTCGCCGTTCTCCATCGCCGTCAGCTCCATCACGGCCACCGCGAACCGCTGGGGCGGGATGTCGGAGATGCTGGTCCTGCCCCGTTTGGCGTGGTCGATCTCGCGTACCCGCTCGTACAGGAGGTTCATCACCGACTCGCCCGTCTTCACCTCCGGCATCCGGCCGGGCTCGGCGGGCGCGGGCCGGTCGGTGTGCCTCGGCCGGGGGTCGCGGCCGAAGGGCAGCGCGAGCAGCACGTCACGGACGCTGGCGGGCAGCCACGACGGCGACTTGTCGCCGACTCCGTCCAGGGTGTCCCTGAGGTAGGCCCAGAGGAACTTGCTGCGGATGGACAGCACCCGCACGAACGCCTCGTTGAGGCCGCTCACCAGCAGCGACAGCAGGAGGAACGCCACCACCAGGCCGAGGGCCAGATCCACGTATACGGATAACACGGCGCATTGATACACCCACGCCGTGTGGCCGCGCAATCAGGCGCCGTAGAAGACCCGGTCCACCACCTTGCGGGCGCGCCTGGTGACCCGGCGATAGTCGTCGAGGAAGTCCTCGGAGCCGTCGGGCGGGTAGCCGAGCGTCCTGGCCAGCATCCTGCGCTCTCCCGCGTCACGCGGGATGCTGTCCGCCGGCCGGCCCTTCACCAGCATCAGCGCGTCGCGCACCCGCGAGGCGAACCGCCAGGCCTCGGCGAGGACGGCCTCGTCGGCCGGGGCCAGCAGCTCCTCCCCCACGGCCGCCCGCAGCGCCTCCAGCGTGCGGGTCGTTCGCAGGGACGGCAGCGTCCCGGCGTACCGGAGCTGCAGGAGCTGGGCCACCCACTCCACGTCGGACAGCCCGCCGGGCCCGAGCTTGGTGTGCAGGGCGGGGTCGGCGCCGCGCGGCAGCCGCTCGGCCTCCATGCGGGCCTTTAGCCGCCGGATCTCCCTGACCGCGTCGTCGGTGATGCCGCCGCGCGGGTAGCGCAGCTCGTCGGCCATGGCCGTGAACGCCGCACCCAGCTCGGCGTCGCCCGCCGAGAAGCGGGCGCGCAGCAGCGCCTGCGACTCCCACGGCGACGACCACCGCGAGTAGTAGGCCCGGTAGGAGGCCAGCGTCCGCACCAGAGGCCCCTGGCGGCCCTCCGGGCGCAGGTCGGGGTCGATGAGCAGCGGCGGGTCGGGGGCGGGCAGCGACAGCAGCCGCCGCAGCTCGTTGGCGACGGCGAAGGCGGCGTCGGTCGCCTCCCGCTCGCCGACCCCGGGCAGCGGCGAGTGCACGAACATCACGTCGGCGTCGCTGGCGTAGGAGCACTCCATGCCGCCCAGCCGGCCCATCGCGATGATCGCGAAGGACGTGAGACCGTCGGCCCTGCCGAGCGCGGCGCCCAGCGCGGCCTGCAAGGTCACGTCGTTGAGCGTCGACAGCGCGCTGCCGACGGTCTCGATGTCGATCAGGCCGGAGATGTCGGCCACCGCCGTGCGCAACAGTTCCTTGCGCCGCAGCGCCCGCACCGCCGCGACCGCCGTCTCAGGGTCGCCCGCGTGCCGGGTCACCGCGGCGGACGCCTCGCCGAGCAGCGACTCCGGCGGGCGCACCGCCAGCTCGTCGTCGGAGCCCAGCATGGCCACCGCGTCCGGGGCGTGCATGAGCAGGGTAGTGGCGTAACGGCTGGTGCCGAGCACCCGCGCCATCCTGGCGGCCACCGCGGTCTCGTCGCGCAGCAGCCGCAGGTACCACGGTGTGCTGCCCAGCTTGTCGCTGACCTGCCGGAACCCGAGCAGCGCCGCGTCCGGGTCGGGCGTGTCGGCGAACCAGCCGAGCATGACGGGCAGCAGCGTGCGCTGGATGGCCGCCCGCCTCGACACGCCGGTGGACAGGTTGGCGATGTGGCGCAGCGCGCCCCGGGGATCGACGTAGCCGAGCGCCTCCAGCCGGGCCGCCGCCGCGGCGGTGGACAGCCGCGCCTCCGACTCCGGCAGCCGCGCCACGGCCTGCAGCAGCGGCCGGTAGAACAGCTTCTCGTGCAGCCGCCGCGCCTCCATCGCGTGCCGCCGCCACCGCGCCGTGAACTCCCCCACCGGGTCGGCCTGCATGCCCAGCGCCCGGCCCAGCCTGCGCAGGTCGTCCTCGCCGGTGGGCACGATGTGGGTGCGCCGCAGCCGGTGGAGCTGCAGCAGGTGCTCGACCCTGCGCAGGAACGAGTACGCCTCCGCCAGGCCCCGCGAGTCGTCACGGGCGACGTAGCCGCCCCGCGACAGCGCCGCCAGCGCGGGCAGCGTGGCCCTGCGGCGCAGCAGCGGGTCGAGCCTGCCGTGCACGAGCTGCAGGAGCTGCACCGCGAACTCGATGTCGCGCAGCCCGCCCGGGCCCAGCTTGAGCTGCCGCTCGCCCTCCGACCGCACGTGCGCCTCGACGCGGCGGCGCATGGCCTGCACGTCCTCGACGAAGTGCTCGCGGGTGGCGGCCGTCCAGACCAGCTCGTTGACGGCCTCGACGTAGGCGGCGCCCAGCTCCAGGTCGCCCGCCACGGGCCTGGCCTTGAGCAGCGCCTGGAACTCCCACGTCTTGGCCCAGCGGCGGTAGTAGGCGAGGTGGCTGGCCAGCGTGCGGACCAGCGGCCCCGCGCGGCCCTCCGGCCGCAGCCCGGCGTCCACCTCCCACAGCGAGCCCTCGGGGGTGGTCGCCGTGCACGCCCGCATCATGGCCTGGGCCAGCCGGGTGGCGGCGCGCAGGGCCTTGGCCTCGTCGGCGCCCTCCCTCGGCTCCGCCACGAAGATCACATCGACGTCGCTGATGTAGTTGAGCTCCCTGGCGCCGCACTTGCCCATGCCGATGACCGCGAACCGGACCTCGTCGGCGTCCACCTCCGTGCGCGCGACGGCCAGCGCGGCCTCCAGCGCGGCGCCCGCCAGGTCGGACAGCTCGGCGGTGACCTCGCTGAGCGTGGCCTGGCCGGTGAGGTCGCGGGCGGCCAGATGCGCCAAACGGCCCCTGTAGGCCACCCGCAACGCCGTCAGCTCACCACCGACACCCCCGCCCGCCCGCTGCCCGCCCCCGCCGGACGCGGCTACGGCCGCACGTGGCTCGCTCCCGCCGGACTGAGCATCGCCCGCCCGTGGCTCGCTTCTGCCGGGGTCGGCGCCGACCGCTCGCAGTAGCTCGGCTCTGGCCTCGCCCAGGCTCGGCTCCGCCAGGCGGGCGACCTGGTCAGGATGCCGTACGAGGTGCTCGCCGAGGGCGGCGCTGACCCCGAGCACGGCCAGCAGCCTGTGCCTGAGGTGCTCGTCGGCGCGGATGGTGTCGAGCACAGCGGGCTCGCGTTCGATCAGGCGGGTCAGCGACACCAGCGCAAGATCGGGATCGGCCACGGCGACCAGGGACTCCAGGATGTCGTCCAGGTCGGCCCCCGACTGCCGGACGAGCTGCGCCGCCCTGGCTCCGTCGGCGAAACCGAGCTTGGCGAGCCGCGCGGCGGTGGATTCGATCCTGGGCACCTCTCCATCTTGACAGCTCTTGCGCCTTTCGCCGTAACATGCGAACGCAACGTTGCGTTGCGTTTTGAGGACGAGGGGGGTGCCGCGATGGGACGGGTTCCCGCAGGGGTGGCCTGGGGGCTGCTGGCCGCCTGGGTGGTGCACGACGCCGAGGAACTGGCGACCATGGCGCGGTGGACGCAGCAGGCGAGGTCCCGGCTGGAGGAACGCCTGCCGGGGGTGCGGCTGGAGGTCTCGCAGGCGCACGTGAACGTGGCCATCGGGCTGATGGGCGGCGTGATGGCCGCGGCTTCAGCCCTGGGGGCGCGTACGGGCGGGCGCAGCGCGGTGTTCCAGGCGGCGCTGGCCGGGTTCGGGATGCACGGGGTGGTGCATCTGGCTCAGGCGGCGGTCTATCGCGGGTACACGCCGGGGGTGGTGACCGCGCCGGTCGTGGTGATCCCGTACTCGGTGTGGGCGTGGCGGCGGCTGCGGCGGGCCGGGGTGCCCATGCGCGGGCCGGGGGCGGCCGTGGTGGCGTTCCCGCTCGTCCTGGCGGGCGTGCACGCACTCGCACACGCCCTCACAGGCGGGCACAGGCACGGGAGGCGTCCCTCCCGGCATCGGTGAGCCAAGGCGTCACACAGGCGCTCAGGCACCCCCAGGCGTCTCCGACCAGGCCGGCACGCTCAGCCGCCCGGGGAGCCTTCAGCCACGCCAGGGGCTCGCTGCCCAAGGAGCCTCCACCACGCCAGGGCGCTCAGGCCCGAAGAGCCTCCAGCGGCCAGGGCGTTCAGGCGTCCGAGGCTTCTCTGACCACGTCGGCGAACGCCTGGGCGACCGGGCGCCAGGTGGACACGAGCGCGCTCTCGGCGGCCTTGACCTCCGCGTTGAGCTCCTCGGCGCCCTCAAGCCCCGAGTCCGCCGTCCACGACACGAAGATCTCCGGCGTCGCCTCGGGGTGGAACTGCACCGCCCAGGCCGCCTCCCCCAGCCGGTAGGCCTGGTTCGGGTACTGGGAGCCGGTCATCAGCGGCACGGCCCCGTCGGGCAGCCGCGTCATGGCGTCCTGGTGGTACTGCACGGCCACGGCGGCGCCGACGCCCGACAGCAGCCGGTCGGAGGCGGCGGCGGGCAGCGCGACCACCTCGCGGGCGCCCACCTCCAGCCCGTTCTTGCCGCGCTCCACCGTGCCGCCGCAGGCCATGGTGAGCAGTTGCGCGCCCAGGCAGACGGCCAGGGTGGGGGTGGCGTCATCGACGGCGCGGCGCAGCAGGTCGCGGGTGGCGGGCTGCCAGGGGCTGCGCTCGTCCTCCCAGGCGGCAGCCGCGCCGCCGAGCACGATGAGCCCGTCCCGCGCCCGCTCGGGGACCTCCTGTCCCAGGTACGGCCGCACGATCTCGCACTCCAGCCCCAACCAGCGCGCGAGGTAGCCGAGACCCGCCTCGGCCTCATGTTCGATGACGGTAATTCGCATATGCGCAATTATGTGGTGATTATGAGGATCGATGAGGTGGACGGTCTGCGGATCGCCACGTTCGGAACCGGGCCGCGCACGATCATCGCGGTCCACGGGATCACGGCGTCGCTCATGGCGTGGGCCGCGGCAGGGCGGCGGCTGCCGGACGGCTGGTCGCTGGTGGCCATGGACCTGCGCGGGCGCGGGCACAGCGCGTCCCTGCCCGGCCCGTACGGGCTGCCCCGGCACGTCGAGGACGTGCTGCGCGTCGCCGACCACGTCGGAGCGGGCCAGGAAGCGGTGCTGACGGGTCACTCCATGGGCGCGTACGTGGCCGCGCTCGCGGCGGCCCGGCGGCCGTTCGCCAGGGTGGTGCTGGTGGACGGCGGGATCCCGCTGCCGCCGCTCCCCGGTGACACGGACCCGGACACGGCCCTGGAGGCCCTGCTGGGCCCTGCGCTGGCGCGGCTGCGGCAGACGTTCCCCTCGGCGGAGGCGTACGTGGACTTCTTCAGGGCGCATCCGGCCTTCGCCGGCCGCTGGAACGACGACGTGGAGGCGTACGCGCGCTACGACCTGACCGGCCCCGAGGGCGCGCTGCGGTCACGGGCGGTGGCCGAGGCGGTGGCGCAGGACGGGCGGTGGCTGCACGTGGAGCGGGAGGCCGTCGGAGCGGCGCTGGAGGCGATCAAGGCCCCGCTGCACCTGCTCAGGGCGCCGCGCGGGCTGCTCGACCAGCCGGTGGGGATGCTGCCCGACGACCTGGTGCGGCCCTGGGCGGAGCGGCTGCCCGGCCTGCGGGACGAGGTGGTGCCGGACTGCAACCACTACACGATCTTGTTCGACGAGCGCTGCGTGACGACCGTGGTGGATCGGCTCACGGCACCGGCGTAGGAACAGCGAAGGCCCCCGAACCGCGGCTCGGGGGCCTTGAAAAGCTCCGGGCCTCAAAAGCTCGGGGGCCTCAAATGCTCAGGGGCCTCGGAAGTGGAGCGGTGTCAGCGTGGAGCGATCCAGGTGGCGCGGGCGGCGGCCACCAGCGTGCCGTCCACCTCGTAGATGGCGCTCTGCCCGAACATCTTGCGGCCATCGCGCCCGGTCGGGCGGGCCACCACCGAGTAGCGGCCACCCGGCAGCACCGGCCGGTTGATCTGCACGGCCAGGCGGCCGAGCAGGGCGCTCTCGCCAGGCCCGAAGTGCGCCCAGCCGCTGATGCAGTCGAGCACCGCGCCGACGATGGAGGCGGGCACGCCGTCCTCGCCGCTCACGGTGAACGGCACGCGCCAGCCGGCCGCCACGAGGTCGGTGCCCTCCACCGGGCCGGGGAAGATGCGCAGGCCGTCGCCCGGCTCGCGCAGGCCGCAGGCGAAGCACTCGGCGAACGGGTGCGCCTTCAGCCCGGCGAACCCGGCCTCGGCGCGGGCCGCGTCGTTGAACGGCACGAACCCGGGGCCCTGCAGCTCCTCGGCCACGGGGATCGCCTCGACCAGCAGCTTGTCGCCGTGGGAGAGGGAGACCGTGTTGGCCACGTGCTCGAGCCGCAGCTCGGTCTCCAGCGGCGTGGGGGCGTGCAGCGTGACCTCGACGGCTGATCGGCCACCGTTCAGCGCCTCCGCCATGGTGCCCGCGATCCAGCCGCCGTTGGCGACGCCCACGGGGCCACGGAAGCGCTCGGGAACGGTCAACACGGTCTGCAGGGCAGCCGTCGTCATGCCACACCCTCCTATATCGCCACGCCAGGCGAAAAGTCCGGAAATATCATAAAGAGCTAGCCGATTTTACTGGACACCCGGTTTACCTAGGATGCGGGGGTCCGGTGGTAGCTCGGTACGTCTCCATAACGCCTTGAAGGGGGCCGAAACTTCCCCCCACCGAGTAACGAGACGCTAGGCGCCGCACATCGCTCGGATGTGACTCGGGGGTCAGAAGCAACGAAAATCGGCCTCACTCCGAACCGCTCCGGGAGTGAGGCCGATCAAGGCGTCGGCGCTACCTTAACGATGTTTCCCGCCTGCCGCGACCAATCCGCCGATTCTCGCTGATCACGGACCGTCCGGCACACGAGGGATGCGCGTTCAGGCCCGTCCTCGGTCAAGCTGGTAGGACGCGCCTATGCTGGCGCGGCAGGGATTGCGACGGCGGACCGGGCGGGGAAGGGTGTTGCTGTGGAGGGCGCGAGGCTGCGGTATCCGCCGGGGGCCCTGGTCATCCTGACGGGGCTGCCGGGGGCGGGCAAGACCACGCTGCTGCGCCGCCTGTACGGCATGGACGGCGCCGAGAGCCTGCCCATCACCTCGGGCACGGCCGTGGTGATCGACTCCGCGCAGTCCAGGCGGCACTGGAACGGCAGGCTGACCTGGGCGCCGTACCCGGTGCGCCGCGCTGTGGTGTTCGTCACCCACCTGACGCGCATCCGGCAGGCGCTGACCCAGGGCCACTCCGTGCTCGCGCACAACCGGGGCTGCGCCCCGTACGTGCTGCGGGGCTTCGCCTGGCTGGCGCGCCGGCACGGCGCGGACTTCCACCTGCTCCTGCTGGACGCGCCCGCCGAGGAGGCGCTGGCGGGGCAGCGGGCCAGGGGCCGGGTGGTGGCGGCCAGGACGTTCGCCCGGCACCAGCGCAGGTGGGACAGCCTGCTCACGCGGGTCAAGAGCGGCGACCCCGCTCCGGCGACCGGGGCGCGCATCGTGGACCGGGCCGAGGCGGGGCTGCTGGAGGCGATCGTGTTCGATTCGGCCGGGGGTGTCGATCCGCGGCGGCGCCGTTCGTACAAGGGCTGAGAGAAAGGAGCGATGTGATGCAGCGATACGTGCTCACCATCTACCAGCCCGACGGCGAGCCGCCCGGCCCCGAGGTGCTCGAACCGGTCATGCGCGACCTGGGCGCGCTGGAGGAGGAGATGAAGGCCGCAGGCGCCTGGCTGTTCTCCGGCGGTCTGCGTCCGCCGGAGGAGGCGGCCGTGCTGCGGGCGGGCGACGGCGAGGTGCTCACCGTGGACGGCCCGTACACCGAGGGCAAGGAGCACGTCGGCGGTTTCACCGTGATCCAGGCGCCCGGCCGGGAGGCGGCGCTGGCGTGGGGCCGCAGGATGGCCGCCGCCGCCACGCTGCCGATCGAGGTGCGGGAGTTCTGGGGCTGAGCGGACGAGGCCCCGCCGGAGTGTCCGGCGGGGCCTCACCCATCTGCTGTCAGAGGACCGGCAGGTAGCGGCCCAGCTCGAACTCCGTCACGTGGCGGCGGTACTCGCGCCACTCGCTGCGCTTGTTGCGCAGGAAGAAGTCGAAGACGTGCTCGCCCAGCGTCTCGGCCACCAGCTCGCTGCGCTCCATGACCTCGATCGCGTCGTTGAGCGAGCCGGGCAGCGGCTGGATGCCGAGGGCGCGCCGCTCGGCGCTGGTCAGCGTCCAGACGTTGTCCTCGGCGGCGGCCGGCAGCTCGTAGCTCTCCTCGATGCCCTTCAGCCCGGCGGCCAGGATCAGCGCGAAGGCGAGGTACGGGTTGCAGGCCGAGTCGAGCGAGCGGAACTCGATGCGCGTCGAGCCGCCCTTGTGCGGCTTGTACATCGGCACCCGGACCAGCGCGGAGCGGTTGTTGTGGCCCCAGCACACGTAGGAGGGGGCCTCGCCGCCCAGCCCGGCGATGGCCTCGGCGCCGCCCCACAGCCGCTTGTAGGAGTTGACCCACTGGTTGGTGACGGCGGTGATCTCGGCGGCGTGCCGCAGCAGCCCCGCGATGAACGAGCGGCCGATCTTGGACAGCCGGTAGTCGGAGCCCGCCTCGTAGAAGGCGTTTCGGTCGCCCTCGAACAGCGACATGTGGGTGTGCATGCCGGAGCCGGGGTGCTCGGTGAACGGCTTGGGCATGAACGAGGCCCAGATGCCCTGCTCCAGCGCGACCTCCTTCATGACCAGGCGGAAGGTCATGATGTTGTCGGCCGTGGTGAGCGCGTCGGCGTAACGCAGGTCGATCTCCTGCTGGCCGGGCGCGCCCTCGTGGTGGCTGAACTCGACGGAGATGCCCATCGACTCCAGCATCATGATCGCCTGGCGGCGGAAGTCGTGGCCGGAGCTGTGCGGCGTGTGGTCGAAGTAGCCGCCCGAGTCGATCGGCTCGGGCCGCACCCCGGGCTCGGGACGGTTCTTCAGCAGGAAGAACTCGATCTCCGGGTGGGTGTAGAAGGTGAAGCCCATGTCGGCGCACTTGGCGAGCGTGCGCTTGAGCACCCAGCGCGGGTCGGCGTGCGACGGCGTGCCGTCGGGCATCAGGATGTCGCAGAAGATGCGCGCGGCGCCCGGCGTCTCGCTGCGCCACGGCAGGATCTGGAACGTGGCCGGGTCGGGCTTGGCGAGCATGTCGGACTCGTAGACGCGGGCGAAGCCCTCGATGGCCGAGCCGTCGAACCCGATGCCTTCGGCGAAGGCCCCCTCCAGCTCGGCCGGCGCGATCGCGACGGACTTGAGGAAGCCGAGCACGTCCGTGAACCACAGCCGGATGAACCGGATGTCGCGTTCCTCGAGCGTGCGGAGCACGAACTCCTGCTGGCGGTCCACGGCTTCCCCTCGTTCGTACGGACAGTACATGCGTACACACCAGCATGCCGTGTCCGTGTTTCGCACACGTTACGGGGGGTGCCGGTGCGAGCCTCGCTGACAAAGGGCCCGCCCCGACTTACTGTGATCACGCAGTCAGTCTCGGGGGAGGCATTGGTGGCTATCGACCTGCTCAATCACAAGCTCGATCGGGCGTTCGACCACATCGACGCGAGCGGCAACGGCGTCGTCGAGCGCGAGGACCTGCTGGGGCTGGGCGCCCGTATCCTGGTGGGCTTCGGGGAGTCCCCCACCTCGGTCGCCGGGGCGAGTCTCGTGGACGGCTTCGACCGCATCTGGTCCACCCTGTCGCGGACGCTGGAGCGCGACGGCGACTCCGGCATCGTGCGGCAGGACTTCCTGCGCGGGATGACGGCGGCGTTCGTCACGGGCGACCAGTACGACGCGGTGTTCAAACCGGCCACGGTCGCGGTCGCTGAGCTGTGCGACGGCGACGACGACGGGCAGATCGGGCCGGGTGACTTCCGCACGATGTTGTGCGCGTTCGGGGTGGCCTACGACGACGTGGACGAGGCGTTCGACCGGCTGGACCGGACGGGCAGGGGCACGATCACCGTGGACGAGCTGGTCCTGGCCGCCGCCGACTACTACTGCGGCGACGACCCCAACGCCGCCGGCAACTGGCTCTTCGGGCCCCTGTGAACAGCACGGTGAAGAACACTCCAGTGAAGAGCGCTTCCAAGGACAGCGCGACCGCCGCCACCACGACCGTGTTCGCCACGGTGCGTACCGCCCTGCGCTCGGCCCTGTCGTCCCTGCTGCCGCTGCCGCGCAGGGGCGGCTCGGCCGCGCTGGCGCTGCTGCCGCTCACCGAGCGGGTGCCCGCGATGGCGGCGCCGTGCAGGATGCATCCGGCCGTGTACGCCATCGAGGCCGCGGTCATCGACTGGGCCAGGCGCACCGGCCTGCGCGCCGATCCCGGCGTCGGCTACCACCGGATGGCCGGCCGGGCGTTCGCCGAGTTCGACGCCGCGGCGGCGGCGCTGTTCGCGCAGTGGCTGACCTGGCTGTTCCACCTGGACGACGAGCTGGACGAGCGCTCGGGCCCGCTGGAGATCTTCCACGGCATGCTCAAGGGCACCTCCTGCCATCCGCTGGAGGCGGCCTTCGCCGATTTGTGGCGGGTGACTAGCGTGCGGATGAGCGACCACTGGCGGGCCAGGTTCGCGGTGGGGCTGCAGCGCCAGTACGACGCCTGCCGCGCCGAGGCGGAGAACCGGGCGGCGGGCCGGATGCCGACGCTGGAGGAGTATCCGGCGCTGCGCAGGGGCACGGTGGGCCCGTACCTGTACGACCTGGTGGAGCCGTGCCTGCGGGTGGAGGTGCCGGTCTGGGTGCACGAGTCGGACCCGTGGCAGCAGCTCGTGGACGCCTGCAGCGACGTCACGGCCTGGTGCAACGACGTCGCCTCGCGGCCGAAGGAGCGCGGCGACGTGCACAACTTCGTGGTGCTGGCGATGCGGCAGCTCGGCCTGAGCGAGCGGGAGGCGACGGCCTGGGTGCTGGAGCGGATCACCGGGCGGTGCCAGGACATGCGCAAGGCGGCCAGGCGGCTGCCGCTGCACGATCTGGAGCCGAAGACGGCCAGGGACGTCAGCAAGGTGGCCTGCGCGTACCTGGCGGCGCCGCGCGCCCACCTGGACTGGCTGCTGGAGTCCCAGCGCTACGCGTGAGGGGCGGGGCCGGCGGCGAGCATGTCGCCGGCCAGGGTGCGGCGGTAGACGACCTGCTTGCCGATCCGCATGCCGACCGCCAGCCCGCCGCCGCTGAGCACGCCGAGGTGCTGGCTGACCGCGCCGGGCGTGAGCGCCATGCGGGTGGCCAGCGCGGAGGTGGTGGCGGGCTCGGCGAGCGCGATCAGGATCGCGGCCCTGCTCTTGCCGATCAGCGCGCCGAGCGCGCCGGGCGCGGGCGGCGGCCCCTGCTGCCACAGCGTGCCGACGCCCTGCACGGGGTAGACGAGCATCGACTGGTACGGCGCCGTCATCACGGCCACGGCCGGCCAGTAGAACGCGCTGGGCACCAGCACCAGCCCGTCGCCGTGCAGCCCGCCCGCCTCGCACCAGGGCCGGTCGATGAGCAGCTTCTCCCCCGTCCACCGCACGGCCGGGCCGAGCCCGGCGAACAGCTCGCGCGCGCCGCCCTGGGCGAGCTGCCGTGAGCGGCGCAGCACGTCCCGCTCCAGCAGCGCGTACACGCGGGGCCAGAACTCGGCGAGGCCGACCTCCCAGTACGCCTCCAGCGCGTCGGCCACCCTGAGCACGCCCGCCTCGGGGTCGGCGGTGAACCGGGCGATGACGGCCGGGTCGGCGCCCTCGACCTTGGCCGCCTCCTCGCGGGCCCGCGCGGGGTCTGCGCGCCTGACCCGGTCGAGCTCGGCGGCGAAGTCGGGCATCGGCGTGTCGGGGGGCGGGGTGATGAAGTCGGCGAGGTAGCCGGTCGGCGGGACGAGGGCGAGCAGCTCGGTCAGGTCGAGCCCGGCCAGCCGGGGCCGCACGGCCTTGAGCCAGGGCAGGTGGATCGACTGCCTGGCGGGCTGCTGGAGGGTGCGCAGGCTGGCCACCAGCTCCCACATCGGGGAGAAGGCGAACCGGATGCGCGCCACGTCCTCCGGCTTCAGCACCCAGGTGATGGACATGCTTTTAGTCTGCGCTAAATCGTTCGCACCCCGAAACCGGAAATCTCACGCTATGAGCGTGACGAGCACGACTGTCGAGAGACCCTCCTTCCTCAAGTCCCAGATCGGCGGCCTGCCCCGCCCGTTCTGGGCCCTGTGGGGCGGCACGCTGGTGAACCGCCTGGGCACCATGGTGATGCCCTTCACCGGCGTCTACCTGACCCAGAGCCGCGGCCTGTCCATCACCGCGGCGGGCCTGGTGATGGGCGTGTTCGGCGCGGGATCGCTGCTCTCCCAGCTCGTCGCGGGCGTGCTGGCGGACCGGATCGGGCGCCGCGCGACGCTGTCGGGCGGCATGCTGGCCACCGCCGTGTGCATGCTGGCGCTGGGCTACAGCACGTCGCTGCCCGGCATCCTGGCCTCGATGTTCGCGCTCGGCCTGGTGATCGACGTCTACCGCCCCGCCTCCACCGCGCTGGTCGCCGACCTGGTGCCGGCGAAGGAGCGGCCGAGGGCGTACGGGCTGCTGTTCTGGGCGATCAACCTGGGCTACTCGGTGGGCATGACGGCCGGCGGGTGGCTGGCCGGGCAGGGGTTCCTCTGGCTGTTCTGGATCGACGCGCTGTCGGGCGTGGTCTTCGCCGTGCTGGTGTGGCGGGCGGTGCCCGAGACGAGGCCGGCGGCCAGGCAGGCGAGCGGCGGGTTCGGGATGGTGCTGCGCGACCGGGTCATGGTCGGGTTCACGCTGGTCGCGCTGGGCAACGCGCTGGTCTACTCGCAGACGATGACCATGCTGCCGGTGGCGATGACGGACGTGGTGAAGCTGACCCCCAAGGAGTTCGGCCTGGCCATGGCGCTGAACGGGGTGCTGATCGTCGTCGTGCAGCCGCTGGTGTCGGGCTGGCTGGGGCGCAGGGACCCGGCGCGCATGCTGGCGCTGGGGCTGGTCGTGATGTCGGCCGGGTTCGCGATGACCGCGTACGTGACGAACGTGGCAGGGCTGGCGGTGACGATCGCGATCTGGACGGCCGGGGAGATCGCCACGGCCGGGATCGCGGGCGCCATCGTGGCCGCCCTGGCGCCCGCCGAGCTGCGCGGGCGCTACTCGGGGCTGTTCGGGTTCGCGTGGTCGCTGGCGGCGGTGCTGGCGCCGCTGCTCGGCGGACCGCTGCTGGAGCTGGGGCCGAAGGCTCTGTGGTTCACGACCGCCGCGGTCGGCGTGGTCTCGGCGGCCGGGCTGCTGCTGCTCGGCCCGGCGATCAGGCGTCGCTGAGGCCGCCGGGAATGCCCGCTATCGTTGCTCTGACCAGGTGCGGAGCGCGTTGAGAAAATTTTGATCGGACGTTGGCAGCCCACCGATAATTTTCACCCGATCCTGGGGTGGGAAGGGCGGGTGGGATGCGCCGCGCAGGCCTGGCGCGAAGCGTGACGATCGGCATGTCCATGCGCAGCATGGCAATCGGCATGGCCACGCTCGCCGTCATCTTTGAGCTCACCGACATCTGGGTGACGGCGCAACTGCCGCAACCCTCCTGGACGCCGCTGCCGCTCGCCCCCGAGGACATGGCGGGCACGGCGTTCTCCGTCTTCGGCGCGATCCTCGTGCACAGCAGGCCCCGGCTGGTGATCGGCTGGCTGCTGTGCGCCGGGGGGCTGAGCGCCGCCGCCAACATCCTGTCGGCGAACACGTTCCACCTGCTGTACGGGAGCGCGGCGGCCGGCTGGCCCGTCGTCAATTTCACCTGGCACGTGCTGCAGCTCGCCCTCGGCGTGCTCCTCCCGCTGCTCTACCCGGTCGGCAGGCTGCTGTCGAGGCGCTGGCGCTGGGTGGTCGCGCTGGCCGTGGCGGGCATGGCGCTCGACTGGGCGGGCGCGCTGAGCGGCCAGAAGGCGTTCAGGGAGCCCGCGCACTGGCTGGTGTCGGCGGCCATGGCGCTGGCGTTCGTGTCGCTGGTGGTGCGGTGGAAGCGCGGCGACGCGGCCGAGCGGCGCCAGATCCTGTGGGTGATGGTGACGCTGCCCGGCCTGCTGGTGCCGTGGATGCTGGGCGACCCGTTCTGGTGGCTGGCGACGCTGTTCATCCCGCTGATCCCGGCGGCCATCGCGCTGGCGGTGCTGCGTTACCGGCTGTTCGGCATCGACACGCTGATCAGCCGGGCGCTCATCGGCACCGGGCTGCTCATCGTGGTCACCGGCGTGTACGTGACGGCCAGCGCCGCGAGCAGCCTGTTCCTCGCCGAGGTGGACCGGGTGGCCGGGATCGCGGCGGCGGTGTTCGCCGGGGCGGCCTTCCAGCCGATGCGGCGCGGCATGCAGCGCGGCGTGGACCGACTGCTGTACGGCAGCACCGGCGTGCCCGGCACGCTGGCCAGGCGGCTGCGGCACCGGTTGCAGCACGCCGACCCGGTGCACGGGCTGCTGGCCACCCTCGACATGCTGCGCGAGGGCCTGTCGGTGACGGGCGTGGCGGTCGAGCTGGACGGCACGACCACCGTCTCGGGCTCCCCAGGCCCGCCGGAGCGGGTGATCTCCCTGGTGTGGCACGGGGAGCCGGTGGGGCTGCTGCTCGTCGGGCCGACCGACCGGCGCAGGTTCCCGGCGGCGCACGACGAGCGGGTGATCGCCACGCTCACCCCGTACATCGCGGACGCGGCGCACGCGGTGCGGCTTACGGCGGCGTTGCAGCGCTCGCGCGAGCGCATCCTGACGGCACGTGAGGAGGAGCGGCGGCGGCTGCGCCGCGACCTGCACGACGGGCTCGGCCAGTCGCTGACCGGCATGGCGATGTCCATCAACGCCGCCCGGCAGTCCGTGCGCAGCTCGCCGGAGAGCGCCGACCTGCTGCTGGCCGAGCTGCGCGCCGGCATGGACGCGGTGAGCGGCGACATCAGGCAGCTCGTGTACGGCCTGCGCCCGCCCGCGCTCGACGAGCTGGGCCTGGCGGGGGCCGTGGCGGAGCTGGCGGGCACGCCGGTGGAGGTCTCCGGGGGGCTCGACGGGCTGCCCGCCGCCGTGGAGGTGGCCGCGTACCGGATCGTGCAGGAGGCGCTCACCAACGCCCGCAAGCACTCGGGCGCGGCCACGATCACCGTCGCGCTGCGGCGCGCGGAGACGCTGCGGATCACCGTCACCGACGACGGCAGCGGGATCCCGGCGGACGCGCGGGCGGGCGTCGGGCTGGGCTCGATGCGCGAGCGGGCCGCCGAGCTGGGCGGCACCTGTGTCGTACGCGAGGCGGACGGAGGAGGCACCGTTGTCGACGCCGAGTTACCTCTGTGACATTTCCCCATATACCCAGACCCATTCTGCCTCTAAAGTTACGCCTGAAATGCTGACCTTCACCGCTCTCGGACCGTTCCAGGCCTGGGCCGACGGCGCCCCCCTCGACCTCGGCGGCCAGCGGCAGCGAGCGGTGCTCGCCCGCCTGCTCGTCGCCGGTGGCCGCGCCGTGCCCGTGCACACCCTCATCGACGAGCTGTGGCCGGGCGACCCGCCGGCGCAGGCCCTGTCCACCATCCAGGGTTACGTCTCCCGGCTGCGCCGCGCCCTGGAGCCCGGCCGCGCGCCCCGTGAGGAGGCCGGGGTGCTGGTGTCCGCGCCGCCCGGGTACGCGTTGCGCGCGCGTACCGAGCAGGTGGACGCCTGGCACTTCGAGAGCCTGGTCAAGTCCGACGGCACGCCCGCGCAGGTGTGGGCGGCCATGGACACCGCGCTGGAGCTGTGGCGCGGCCCGGCGCTGGCCGAGTTCGCCGAGCTGAGCTGGGCCGCGACCGAGGCGGGGCGGCTGGAGGAGTTGCGGCTGATCGCCGTCGAGCGGCGCGCGGACGCCGGGCTGGCGCTGGGCAGGGCCACGGCGCTGGTGGCGGACCTGGAGGCGCACGCGACCGCGTACCCGCTGCGGGAGGAGGCGTGGCGGCTGCTGGCCGTGGCGCTCTACCGGATGGGGCGCCAGGGCGACGCGCTGGCGGCGCTGCGCAGGGCGCGCGCCGTGTGGCGGGACGAGCTGGGGCTGGACCTGTCGGCCGGGCTGAAGCGGCTGGAGGCCGACATGCTGGCCCAGCGCCTGGAGGAGCCCGCCGAGCCGGTGGCCGACCTGGGGGCCGGTCCCGGGGCGGACGGCGGGGTGCTGCGCGTGCTGGTGGCCGACGACCAGGCGCTGGTGCGTACCGGGCTGAAGGCCATGCTGGACAGCGAGGCCGGCTTCGCGCTGGCGGGCGAGGCGGCCAACGGCGAGGAGGCGATCACGGGCGTCCGCGAGACGCGGCCCGACGTGGTGCTGCTCGACATCCAGATGCCGCGCCTCGACGGCCTGGCCGCCGCCCGCAGGATCCTGGCGGGCGAGCAGCCGCCGAAGGTGGTGATGATGACCACGTTCGGCAGCGACGAGAACCTGTACGCGGCGTTGCGGGCCGGGGTGAGCGGGTTCGTGCTGAAGACGTCGCCGCCCGAGCAGATCCTGGCCGCGCTCAGGGCCGCGGCGGCCGGGGACGCGCTCATCGACCCCGCCGTGACCACGCGGCTGATCTCGGCGTTCACCGGGCGCACCGACCCGGCCTCGCCGCCGGCGCTCGCCGGGCTCCCCGACGACCGGCTGGACGTGCTCAAACTCGTCGCCAGAGGTCTGACCAACCGGCAGATCGGGCAGACCCTGGCGTTGCCGGAGGAGGAGGTGGGGCTGGTCGTGAAGTCGCTGCTGGAGCACCTCGGGCTGTTCGACCGGGCGCAGCTCGTGATGGCGGCCTACGAGTCCGGCCTGGTCACCCCGGGAGGGAAATGAGCTACTTTTCGTCGCTTTGACGATAAAAATCGAGGCGTACTAGGCTGTTTGACGTGGCTCAACTCCGCATTGCCCTGGCACAGACGAACCCGACCGTCGGCGACCTGAGCGCCAACGCCGACAAACTGATCGCGTGGACCCGCGACGCGGCGGAGCGCGAGGCCCATCTCGTGGTCTTCACCGAGATGTTCCTCACCGGCTACCCGGTGGAGGACCTCGTGCTGCGCACCTCCTTCGTGGACGCCAGCATCCGGACGCTGGAGGAGGTGGCGCGCAGGCTCCTCGACGAGGGCCTGGGCGACCTGCCCGTGGTCGTCGGCTACGTGGACCGCGCCGGCCTGGCGCCCCGGGTGGGCCAGCCCAAGGGCGCCCCGCTCGACGCCGCCGCGCTGCTGCACAAGGGCGAGGTGGTCACCCGCACAGCCAAGCACCACCTGCCGAACTACGGGGTGTTCGACGAGTACCGCTACTTCGTGCGCGGCGACCGGCTGCCGATCTTCCGGCTGCACGGCGTGGACGTCGCGATCGCGGTGTGCGAGGACCTCTGGCAGGAGGGCGGCCCCGTGTCCGTCGTCGGGCAGGCGGGGGCCGGGCTGCTGGTGGCGCCGAACGCCTCGCCGTACGAGAAGGACAAGGACGACGTACGGCTGGAGCTGTGCGCCCGCCGGGCCCGCGAGGCCGGATGCGGCCTCGTCTACGTCAACCAGATCGGCGGGCAGGACGAGCTGGTCTTCGACGGCGACTCCATCGTGGTCAACGCGGCGGGCGAGCTGGTCGCGCGCGGACGGCAGTTCAAGGAGGAACTGATCGTCGTGGACCTCGACGGCCTGCCGGTCTCCGAGGCCGAGCCGGGCACGTACCCGTACGACGCGGGCGACGGCTCCACGATCACGGTCGAGCGCCTCGTGCTGTCCTCCGAGCCCGTCGCCGCCTACCCCGCCGTGCCCGCCGTCATCCCGCAACCGCTGGACGTGCACGCCGAGGTCTACTCGGCGCTGGTCCTCGCGGTGCGCGACTACGTGGCCAAGAACGGCTTCCAGTCCGTCATCCTCGGCCTGTCCGGCGGCATCGACTCCGCGCTGACCGCCACCATCGCCTCCGACGCCATCGGCCCCTCCCGCGTCAACGTGGTGCTCATGCCCTCCCGATACTCCTCCGACCACTCCCTGGCCGACGCCCAGGAGCTGGTGCGCAGGCAGGGCGTCAACGCCCAGGTGGTGCCGATCGCCGACATCGTCAACGCCTTCGAGAAGGAGATCGACCTGTCCGGCCTGGCCGCCGAGAACCTCCAGGCCAGGGTGCGCGGCATGATCCTGATGGGCCTGTCGAACGAGAACGGGCACCTGGTGCTGACCACCGGCAACAAGAGCGAGCTGGCCACCGGCTACTCCACCCTCTACGGCGACTCGGCCGGCGGGTTCGCGCCGATCAAGGACGTGCCCAAGACGATGGTGTGGGAGCTGGCGCGGTGGCGCAACGCCAACTCCGACCCCGGCTTCCTGCTCGACGCTGAGCGGCCGATCCCGGAGAACTCGATCACCAAGGAGCCGAGCGCCGAGCTGCGTCCCGACCAGCGGGACACCGACTCGCTGCCGCCGTACGAGGTGCTGGACCGGCTGCTGGACGACTACGTCGAGAAGGACATGGGGTCGCAGGAGCTGATCGCGGCCGGGCACGATCCGGCGCTGGTGACGCGGGTGATCCGGCTGGTGGACCTGGCGGAGTACAAGCGGCGGCAGTATCCGCCCGGCCCGAAGATCACGCCCAAGAACTTCGGGCGTGACCGCCGCCTGCCGATCACCAACCGGTGGCGGGAGAGCACCGGCTGACCCTGCGCCGTCGCCGCCGTCGCCGCCGGCGGCCCGAGCTGACGCGCGCCCAGCAGCCCCGCCGCCCTCGCCGCCCTCGCCGCCCTCGCCGCCGTCGCGGAGGAGGGCGGCCGGGCAGTGTCCTGACGGGAGCTGCGTGCTGCGCCGCCTTGAGTACGCGTAACCAGTAGGTTACGCTTCCTGGTGTGGACGAGGCGGAGTCACTGTCGGGCTTGGACCAGGTGGCGGGGGCGGTCGCCGATCCCGTGCGGCGGCAGATCCTCATGCTGCTGCTGCACGACGGCCCCCTACCGGCCGGGGAGATCGCCGAACGCTTCGCGATCACCCGCCCGGCCGTCAGCCGCCACCTGCGCGTGCTCAGGCAGAGCGGGCTGCTCGACGCCGAACTCGTCGGCCGCCGGCGCCTCTACGCCCTCGACCCGGGCCCGCTCGCGGAGCTGATCGCCTGGCTCGGCCAGTTCGCCCGCCCCACCGGCTGGGAGCACCGCTTCGACGCGCTCGAGACCGAGGTGTACCGCACGCGGCGCGACCGCCGTACCGCAGCAGGAGACGCCTCGCACGGCGTCGCCGGACAGGAGAGCACCGCATGAGCCCCATCCCCACAGGCCGGCTGTTCAGGACCGGCGACGGCACCGACCTCGTCCTCACCCGCACCTTCCGCGCCCCGGCAGGCGACGTGTGGGCCAGCGTCACCGAGCCCGAGCGCACCGCCCGCTGGTTCGGGCCGTGGGAGGGCGACGCGGCGCCCGGCCACACGGTCAAGGTGCGGCTGGTCTTCGAGGACCAGCAGCCCTGGTACGACCTGCGCATCGACGCCTGCGAACCACCCCGCCGCCTGGCCGTCTCGTCGCTGGACGAGCACGGGGCCTGGCGGCTGGAGCTGCTGCTGGAGGAGGTGGACGGGGTGACGGAGCTGCGGTTCGTCCAGCATCTGGACACGGAGGAGGGCGTCGGGGAGATCGGGCCAGGGTGGGAGTACTACCTGGATCTGCTCGTCGCGTCCCATGACGGCTCCGGCGGGGTGAGCTTCGACGACTACTACCCGTCGATGCGGGAGCACTACCAGAACCTCTGACCCCGATTCTGTCGGTGGCTCCTGGCACAGTGGCCGCGTGGCTCAACCGCTCAAAGACATGATCAACGTCCACTCGGTCTCGGTGCTCGCCGACGGGCTGGCCGCCGCCTGGCCCGCGTTCCCCCGCGCCCGCTTCACCTCGCAGGCCCTGACCGGCCTCGACGGCCTGGAGCTGAAGGCCCGCGTCACGCACGTCTCCACGGCCCTCCACGACGCGCTTCCCCTGCCCTACCCGCAGGCCGCGGCGTACGTCCGGGAGTCCGCGGCCAGGCTGAACATGTGGAGCGGCTGGCCCGCCACCGAGCACACCGCCGCCAGGGGCCTCGACCACCTGCACGCCGCGATGGAGACGCTGGCGGCGCTCACCCCGTACGCGACGGGCGAGTTCGCCGTCCGCCCCTACCTGGAGCACCACCGCGACGACGCCATCAAGATCATGTACGGCTGGGCGGAGTCGCCCGACGAGCACCTGCGCCGGCTCGCCTCGGAGGGCTCGCGCCCCCGCCTCCCCTGGGCGGGCCGCGTCGGCTGGCTGATGACGCCGGGCCCGACGCTGCCCCTCCTCGACCGGCTGCGCGACGACCCCAGCGAGTACGTCCGCCGCTCGGTCGCCAACCACGTCAACGACCTGGCCAAGGACCACCCCCAGGTGGCGCTGGAGCTGCTGGCGGGATGGCGCGCCGCGGGCGGCTCCCACGTCGAACGGGTGCTCCGGCACGCGGTTCGCGGCCTGCTGCGCGCCGGCCACCCGGAGGCCCTCACCCTGGTCGGCGCCACGCCGGGCAGCGGCGCGGTCGACAAGCTGTCCCTCGACTCGCCGACCGTGGCGGTGGGCGGCAAGCTGTCCTTCACGGTCACGGTGAGAGCGGGGGCCGCGGGGCCGGTGCTGCTGAAGTACGCCGTGCGGCGGGCGGGCTCGCGCCGCGTCTTCCACCTGGGGCAGCGCGACGCCAGCGGCGCCGGCGACACGTTCACCCTGCGCAAGAGCCACTCCTTCCGCCCGGTCACCACCCGCGACGAGCCGCCGGGCGAGCGGGAGCTCGACGTGATCGTCAACGGTAGGGTGGCCGCGACCGTCCCGTTCACGCTGACCGGGTCCGGGGAGCTGCGGCCGGAAGGAGCTCTGTGACGGGCGAGACGCGGGACATCGACCTGCTCCGGATCGAGCTGGGCGTCGTCTGGCGCCTGGACGAACGCGGCCGCCTGCCGGGTCCCGAGGACATGGTGATCGCCGTGGCGTCCGACGGCATCACGGCGGCCGTCGCGAGCGCCGTGCCGGACGACCTCGCCACCCGCCTCCTCGCCCTCGTCACCCCGCCACCGCCCCTGGCCCTCGTCGCCCCGCCACCGCCCCTGGCCCTCAGCACACCGCCGGACGTGCTCGGGGCCTGCCGCGACCTCCTCGGCGGCGAGCGGGTGTCGGTGACGGGCGGCCCCACCTACCTCGCGACCCCGCCCCTCCACACCACCGTCGCCGCGGACGTCCTCAGATCGGACTCACCCGAGCACGTCCAGCTCGCCCGCTCCTTACCGCGCCCCTCCTCCTGGGAACCCGACGAGTGGGACAAACTCACCACCTGCAGCGCCGGAACACCCTGGGCCATGGTCGCCGAGGACGGGCAGGTGGTCTCGATCTGCCACAGCGCCCGCCGCACCCCGCTGGGAGCCGAGGCAGGCACCTGGACCTCCCCGCCGTACCGCGGCCGAGGCTACGCCGCCGCCACCACGGCCGCCTGGGCCGGCATGCTGCCCGGAATGCACGTGTTCTACAGCACGAGCGCGGACAACCACTCGTCCCAGCGGGTCGCCCAGCGCCTGGGCCTGCGCCCCCTCGGCTGGTTCTGGCACCTCACCACCTGACGCCCGCCGGTGTTTCTGGCACCTCACCACCTGACGCCCGCCGGCTCACTGCCCGGTGCCCGCGTGCACGACCTCCCGCTCCCACGCCTGCCTCGGCTGGACGTGCAACCGCCAGTAGTGCTCGGCGATGTCGTCCGGATCGAACGCCGTCCCCGGCGCGACGGCCCCGGCCACGGTGACGCTCGCCGCGTGAACCCCCGACGGCCCGAACTCCTCATCCACCATCGCCACCACCGCCCGCACCCCGGCCTTGCCCAGCGAAAGGCTGACATATGCCGCCTTCGGCTCAGGCATCCCCCCGGTGACGAGGAACGTGCCGCTCCCCCGCCGCGCCATCGCGGGCACCACCTGCGAGGCCGTCACCAGCGCCCCCACCACGTTCACCGACCAGGCGCCGAGCTGCGCCCGCGCGTCCACCTCCCTCAGCGTGTCCGGGCGGATGATCGCGGCGTTGTAGACCACCACGTCCGGCGTCCCCATCTCGCCCGCCGCCGCGTCCAGCGCCGCACGCAGCTCACTCTCGTCGCCGCAGTCGGCCCGGTACGTACGCACCCCGCCCAGCCCCAGATCGCCGCCGCTGCGCGAGACCAGCCCCACCTCCAGCCCTTCCTTCGCGAACCGGCGTGCCACAGACCGCCCGATTCCCGGCCCCGACCCGACGATCACCGCTCCAGGCATGGATCCGCTCCTTCACGTTGTTGCGTTGCATGACGCTCGCGACGGTAAGGCGTCACATCGATGTGAAGGTCAAGGGAGCTCATGAGGATCGGTGACCTGGCCCGCGAGACCGGGGTGAACAGGCGGCTGCTGCGCTACTACGAGGAGCAGGGCCTGCTGCGGCCGGCGCGGCTGCCCAACGGCTACCGCGAGTACGGCGACGCGGACGTGACCGCCGTCCGCCACATCCGCACGCTGCTCGCCGCCGGGCTGCCCACTGTGGTCATCGCGCGGCTGCTCGACTGTGTGCATGACGACGGGGAGCGGATGGTGCCGACCGCCTGTCCGGGGATGGTCGCCAGCCTGCGGCGGGAGCGCCGCCGGATCGCCGCGTCGATCGAACGGCTGCAGACGTCTCAGGAGGCGCTCGACAGCATGCTCGCGACGGTCCTGAAGCAACCCGGCTGACCACCCCGCCGACCAGTCGGCCGCCCACCACCAGCAACGCGGCCCGCCGCCGAGAGCGCAGCCCGCCACCAGCAGCAGCGTGGCCCAACTCCGGCACCACAGCTCGCGGCCAGGAGCGCGACGCAGACTCAGCACCCCCGCCCGCCCTGCGCACCCCAGCCCGCCACCAGCAGCGGCGCGGCTTGCTCCAGCGCCGCAGCCGCCACCAGCAGCAGCGTGGCCCAGCTCCCGCACCGCAGCTCGCGGCCGAGAGCAGCGTGGCCCAACTGCGGCACCGCAGCTCGCGGCCAGGAGCGCGACGCAGACTCAGCACCCCCGCCCACCTTGCGCACCCCAGCCCGCTTTGCGCGCCCCCGCCCGCCACCCGCGCGTCGCTTCGTCGTCCCTCCGCCTGCGGCGTCGGCCGCCGGCGTCTGGGACGATCGTGGGGCCATGACGGAATCGACCCCCTGTGTCTCGTGCGGCGGCACCGTGGCCCCCGACGGCCACTGCTGGGACTGCGGCACCTCGCAACCGGCCTTCCGCTCCCACGTAGAGCTCACGGCGGACGGCGGCGCGGCCGGTGTCAGCGACCGGGGCCTGCGGCGGGCCGTGAACGCGGACGCGATGTCCCTGTCCCGGGTGGGCGAGTGGACGGTCGGCGTGGTGTGCGACGGCGTCTCGATGTCGGCCCGCCCCGAACGCGCCGCCCAGGTGGCCGCCGAGGCGGGCGCGGCGGCGACGATCGCGCTGCTGCGCGCGGGCGCCCTGCCGGAGACGGCGCTGGCGGAGGGCGCGATCCGGGCGGGCCACGCAGTCTCAGCCCTCGCCCGCCCGCTCAGAGCCACGGAAACACCAGCCACCGCCCCGCCCTCCACACCTCCGAGCGACCCGTTCGCAGTCTCTCCCGCCTGCACCTACGTCGCCGGCATCACCACCCCGACCGGCATCTGGACGTGCTGGATAGGCGACAGCCGCGCCTACTGGCTCCCCCACGAGGGCATCCCCATGACCCTCACAGAAGACGACACAGGCGACCACGAAGCCCTGTCCGCCTGGTTGGGCGCCGACGCCGCCGCCCCCGACCCGCACCTGCGCAGCTACCACCCCCACACCCCTGGCCTCCTGCTCCTGTGCACGGACGGCCTGTGGCGCCACCTACCCACCCCCGGCTCCCTACAGGCCCACACCGCAAGCCTCCGCGAAGAGCCCATCACCGCGGCCCGCGCCCTGGTGACGCACGCCCTGACCGCAGGTGGCCAGGACAACATCACCGCCCTGCTCCTCCCAGCCGGCCCTCGATCCCATCGAGAGGGGCGTCTGGGGCAATGCGGCGTTCCTGGCGGATGAGGGACGGAAGGAAGCGGAGATCGCCAAGTATCTGGGGCGGTGGTCGCTCTACGGGGATGACGAGGTGGCGGCGGCGGTGGGCGAGCGGCCCCGGGCGGGTGCGGCGGCTGCTCACCGAGCAGCTACTGCCCGCCGACGTGGCCGCCTGAAGCGCGCCGCGCGATGAGCTGCTCCACCCCGTCGAGCAGCAGGTCGAGGCCGAAGCGGAAGTCCTCGTCGTGGATCCAGCCCTCGGCGCCGCGGAAGGCGCCGCCGCGCACGGCGGCCGACAGCGCCGGGTAGGTGGCGGGGTCGAGCACCTCCACCAGCACCTCGCCGTAGTCGAAGGCGCCCTCGATGCCGGCCTCCGCCATCTCCGGGAAGCCGCTGCCTGCCGCCTGGGCGATGGCCGCGTCGGTGAGCGCGTAGCCGGTGAGGGTGCTGGCGACGTTGATCATCTCGCCCTCGTCGAGGCCCGTGCCGTCGAGGGCGGCCAGCGCCCGGTCCAGCCAGAGCAGCCGCCGCGGCCCGAGTGGCGGAGCGAACTGGGTGATCGGCAGCACCCAGGCGTGCCGCAGCACGAGGTCGCGCTGGAGCCGCGTCCAGAGGGCGAGGTAGTCGCGCCAGGGCCGGCCGGACGGGTCGGGCGGCTCGGGGGCGATGGCGTCGGCCATCAGGACGAGCAGGTCGTCCTTGCTGCCGATGTACCGGTACAGCGCGGTCGCCGCCACCCCCACCTTGGTGGCCACGCTGTTCATCGACACCCCGGCGAGCCCTTCCGCGTCGGCCAGCTCGATGGCGGCGGCGGTGATCGTGGCCAGGTCGAGCCGGGGCCTGGGCCCCCTGCGCGGCACCGGCTCGCGTCCCCACATCCGCCGCAGTATGGGGGGCAACCGGTCCTCGGCCATCGAATTCCTCCTTGACTCGCTCCTAGGATTCTGCATTATGTTGAAACTATGAACGTCATACACAGTAAGTCATTCACAGATGCTATCCTCGCCAGAGGGCTCACCAAGTCCTTCCGCGGCAACAGCGTGCTGGCCGGGATCGATTTGACCGTCCCCACCGGCTCGCTGCTCGCGCTGCTCGGCCCCAACGGCTCAGGCAAGACGACGACCGTGCGCATCCTGACCACCCTGCTCGCCCCGGACGGCGGCACCGCCACGGTGGCGGGGCACGACGTGGCTCGCGAGGGCGCGCAGGTGCGCCGCGCCATCGGCCTGACCTCGCAGCAGGCCACCGTGGACGCGTTGCTGACCGGCAGGGAGAATCTGGAGCTGTTCGCCGGGCTCTACCACCTGGGCCGCGACCGGGCCAGGCGGCGGGCGGGCGAGCTGCTGGAGCGCTTCGACCTGACCGCCGCCGCCGACCGCCGGGCGGACACGTACTCCGGCGGCATGCGGCGGCGGCTGGACCTGGCCGCCAGCATGGTGTCGGCGCCGCCGATCCTGTTCCTGGACGAGCCCACCACCGGCCTCGACCCGCGCAGCAGGGCCGAGCTGTGGTCGGTGATCCGCGAGCTGCTCGCCTCCGGCACCACCATCCTGCTGACCACCCAGTACCTGGAGGAGGCCGACCACCTCGCCGACCGCGTCGTGGTCATCAACGGCGGGCGGGTCGTCGCCGACGACTCCCCCGCCGCGCTCAAGCGCCAGGTCGGCAGGGAACGGCTGGCCCTGCGCCCGGCGCGGCCCGCGGACCTGTCCCGCGCGGGCGCCGCCCTGCCGGGGGCGTACGTCGACACCGAGGCCGGCGAGCTGACCCTGGCCCTGCACGGCCCCGACCACCTGCGGCACGCGCTGGAGCTGCTGCACGGGGCGGGCATCCCGGTCGAACGCGTCGAGCTGCGCACCCCCACCATGGACGACGTCTTCTTCGAGCTCACGGCGGCCGCGGCATGAGCGTCCCCGTCACCGCCGCCGGCGACCTGCGCCGCCTCGTCGTCCGCGACCTGCGCCGCGACATGCGCGTCCTGGACGGCCTGATCGTCAACACGGCGCTGCCCGTGATCATCATGGTGCTGTTCGTGTACGTGTTCGGCGGCGCGATCACGACCGGCTCCAGCGGCCTGGCCTACATCGACTTCGTCGTCCCCGCCGTCCTGCTCATGTCCGGCGGGTACGGCGCCGCGCTCACCGCCGTGACCATCGCCGAGGACCTGAGCGGCGGCATGATCGACCGCTTCCGCACCCTGCCGATCAGCGGCTGGGTCGTCCCGGCCGGGCACGTGGTGGCCTCGGTGATCCGCAACGTGGCGTCCTCGGCCATCGCGCTGGCCGCCGCGCTCCTGCTCGGCTTCCGCCCCGACGCCTCGCTCGCCGACTGGGCGCTGGTGCTGGCCCTGGTGACCGGGTACGTGCTGGCCATGTCGGCGCTGGCGGCGGTCTGGGGGCTGCTGGTCAGCTCGCCCCAGGCGGCCGGGGCGTTCAGCTTCTTCGTGCTGTTCCTGCCGTACGTGTCGGACGGCATCGTCCCGGCCCAGACCATGCCCGGAGTGCTGCGGGAGTTCGCCTACAACCAGCCGCTGACGCCGATCATCGAGACCATGCGGTCGCTGCTGCTGGGGCTGCCGATGGGGTCGTCGGGGGCGGTGGCCACGGCGTGGCTGGCGGGGACGGTCGCGCTCTGCGTCCCGGTCGCGGCGATGCTGTTCCGCCGCAGAACCGCCTCACGCTGACCCCGCACCCTCTTACGCCAGGAGCAGGGTCAGGCCGCCCGTCGTGTAGCAGATCATCAGCACGAACAGCGGGATCTGGCCCGCCACCGCCCGCGCGGGCGGCAGCAGCCTGACCGACCGGTCGTGCGCGGCCACCACGCCAGCGACGTGGCCGAGCACGATGGCCAGCACCTGCACGGTGGCGATCGTCCCGGGGGCGACGGCGTTCTGGTCCACCTCCGCGTCCAGGCCCAGCGCCAGGATGATGGCGTGCCTGCCCTCGATGACCAGCAGCGAGAAGTAGTGCGCGATCAGGTAGCCGACGGCGATGGGCAGCAACGAGTGCGCGAAGCGGCCCGCCAGCCCCTTCGTGCCGCCGATCAGTCCGGCCGCGAAGAGGCAGGCGGCGTACAGCACGGCCACGCCCGCGATGGCCGCCAGCAGCCCGATCGTGCCGAGGCCCGCGCGCCCGCCGAACGGGCCGGACTGCAGGGCGTTCACCCAGGCGGGGCTGGTGGAGAAGCCGTCGTAGGCGGTGCTGCCGAGCAGCACGCAGACCGTGGCGACCAGGCCGGGGGCCGGGGCGACGGCGTCCAGGCCGTCGAACGGGTTGCGCAGCACGCGACCGCCGTCCGCTCGCCGACCGAGGGGGGACATCTGGCCGATCAGGGTCGAATACGCCTCGAACGGGTCGCCGTGTTCCAGCCAGGCGTGGCCGTACACAAGGGTGCCGGTGAGCTGCGCGGCGGCGTACAGACTGAGGAAGATCAGCAGGGTCAGAGGTGCGGCGGGCTCGGGCGCGACCAGCTCCATCCAGGTGAACGCGAGCAGGCCCGCCGCCGCGGGCCACAACCCCAGCCTGGCGGGGTACGGGCGGCGCGGGCGGTCGGGCAGCAGCCGGAACGGGTTCAGCGCCCGCCACACGGGGCCGAGCAGCAGCGACGCGGGCACCAGGCCGACCCAGAACAGCACGTACACCAGGTACGGGGCCGCGTTCTCGGTGGCGGGGCCGAGGATGAGCCAGGCCAGGGTGTAGACGGCGGCCATCAGGGTCAGGACGCGGGCCGTCCTGGTGGCCTTGCCGCCGGTGACGGGCAGGGTGACGGGGCGGCCGGCGAGATCGCCGCGGAAGCGGGAGTCGGCCCAGAGCAGGGCCAGTGCCAGGAACGAGACGACCAGCGCGGCGAACGCGCCCGCGTAGGCGTAGAAGATCGGGATCGGCAGGTCGGACCGCTCCCCAACACCATGCGCCAGAACGCCCGCCGTCACCGGACCGCCGACGAGCCCATCCGCCGTCGGCAAGCCCGTCACCGGGCCGCCGGCCAGCCCGCCCGCCGTGAGCAAGCCCGTCACCGGACCGCCAGTTGGGTGAGGACCAGTTTGGCGCGGTGGGTCTCCACCTGGAACACGCCGGTCAGGTCCGCCGTGAACCGGACCGTCGCGGGCACCCCCGGGCGCAGCTCGGCGGCGAGGTCGTAGCCGTGCACGTGCAGCTCGTCGGGCACGTCGCTGGTGACGGTGATGGTGAACTGCCTGCCCTGGCGCACCTCCAGCCAGCCGGGCGGCGGATCGACCCGGCCGTTCGCGATGGTGATCTCGGCGTCCGCCCGTTCGCCGGGCACGCCGGTCGCCACCGCGTGGCTGTTGCCGGGGTCGCGATGCGTCCGCGACAGCGGCCCGCAGCCGGTGACGGACAGTACCGCCAGAACGAGGCAGCACGCCAGCACACCCCCGCCCCACGCGCAGCCCCGGCCCGTAAGCCGCGCCCGACCCAGTGGCGCGAGCCTCACCTGGGCACCTCGGCCTCGGCGGGCTGCTCAGCCGCCGCACGCGCCCGCCTCGGCGCCAGCACGACCACCGCCCACAACACCCAGACCCCGGTGACCAGCCCCCGGATCCACCCCGGCCCCAACGGAATGACCGGAATCAGGTACACCAGCCGATCAAACGCGTCCAGACAGGCCAGCACCCCCACCACGATCGTGAACCAGCCGAACACCGGCCGCCCCGCCCGCAGCGCCGACCCCAAGCACAGCCACCACGCCCCCATCAGCAACAACGCCGCCCCGGTCTGCGCCGGGCTGCCGACGGCCGCGGCCACGACGTCGAGCACCAGCCCGAGCCCGCCCGCCACGGTCCCCGCCACGATCAGCCGATGCCGCCGCCGCGCCTTGCTCTCCTCGACGGCTCGCTCACCGCCGCGTTCCCCGTCCCCCTCGGCGCCTCGCTCGCCACCGCGCGAAACGTCCCGCGGCCGGTCCACCTGCCGGACCGCCTGTCGCGACCGCCACCAGAACAACCCCGCCAGCAGCCCCAGCACCAGCGATCCCCCCAGCGCGAGCTGCGTCTCCACCTTGCCCAGCCCCGAAGCCCCGAACCAGTCACATCCAGCGGGCAGCCGCGCCTGCGCCGCACTGAAGTCGGCGCACAGATACAGCTTGACGAGCTTGACCGGCTCGGCCAGCAGCCGCCGCGTCCCACCCGACAGCTCGGGCGCCGTGGCGGCACAGACGGGCAGCACCACGGGTGAGGACGGCCCAGCGTCCGCCTGCCAGCAGTTGCCGCTGCCCTGCCCGTCCCACCACACGTCCAGCCCGTTCGGCCGCAGCTCCCCCGCCGGGCTGACGCCGAAGACGTTGCGCTCGTAGCGGTTGAAGTCGGACGTGTCGGCCTGCTTGGCGAGGTCCTCCTCACCCCTGATGAACGCCGGAACCCCGAAGAGCTGGAACCCCGCCCGCCGGTGCCCCCAGACCTGGTTGTTCGAGAACACGTTGTAGTTGCCGCCCGCCACGATGACGCCCGTGCCCGGCGGCACCCCCACCTGCGAGCACACGACGCCCCGCTCGTAGCCGCGCTCGGCGGCCGGCTTGGCGCAGGTGCCGTCGCGGGTGTGGCGGTAGTAGTCGCGGTTGTTGTCGTAGATCTTGTTGTTCTCGAACTTGGCGTGGTTCTGCGGCAGGCCGGGGTGGGAGGGCCAGAGGCTGTCCATCGTGGCGCCGACCATGTTGTCGTAGAACTCGTTGTCGTGCACCCAGAGCGAGTCGCCCGCGGTGCCGGAGTAGCCGAGCGCGTTGTCGTGGCTCTTGCAGCGGCGGATCTCGATGGCGTAGCGGGGGACGTCGTGGCCGCGGCCCTCGTTCAGGTTGGAGGCGCTGCCCGGGTAGAGGCCGCCGTCGCCGTTGCCGTACGCCTCGCAGTCGGTGTAGAGGCCGTGGTCGCTGGCGAAGGTGAGGAAGCCGTACTCGTCGTTCCAGCGGGTCAGGACGCGGTCGATGACGAAGCCGTCGGTCTCCAGCACGTACAGGGAGTTGAAGGTGGTGCGCTGGGCGGTGAGGTTCCTGAAGTAGACGCCGTCTGCGCGGTCGGCGCGGACGGCGTTCAGCTTGGTGTACTCGGCGTCGATGACGACGTCCAGCGGGCCTGCGCCGGTGCCCTCGATCTGGAGGTCCTGCTTGCCGAGGATGGCGACCAGGTTCTGGTTGTGCGGGCACTGGAGCTGCTGCTCGTAGCTGAGGATCTGGTATCCCCAGTCGGACCAGCGGGCGGCCAGGCGGGCGCAGGCGCCGGTGGGGGCGGGGCGGCTGGGCTCCTCGCGGTAGAGGCCGGGCAGGATGGCGATGGTCATCCCGGGCCGGTTCACCCGGTCCACGGCCTCCTGCACATGCCGAAGCCCCGTTTCCTGACATTTCGCGAACAAGTCGAGATTGCGTGCTTTGAGGTCGGCCGGAAATTGGGCGATTCGACGTTCAAAATCATCTTTATCGGTCTTACAGACCAGCAGGTCCGGCTCGCCCTGGCGCAGGACCGGCACCGAGCCCGTGCCGTCGGGGAACGTGACCGGGCGCTCCTCGTGGGCCAGGGCCGCGCCGGCGCCTGCCACCAGCAGGCCCGACGCGAGCGCGACGATGGACGCGAGCTTCCGCAAGTGGCCCATGGCCGGAGATTAGAACAAGGCTCACGTTCTGCCTAGGCCGAAAGATCCGGAAACAATGGCGCCCCGCGAAGCCGGCCATCCGAGCGACTTCGTGGGGCGAACCAGGATGCTATCCCGGCCGCCTACATTTCTTCTGCAGACGTCACGGGGCCATTCCGGCCAGGGCCGCGTCGACGACCCGTTCGGCCAGGTCGAGCGAGAGGTCGCCCGCCGGGCCCCACTTGGTGTGCCACAGCATCGTGCCGGAGATCATGGCCTGCGCCATGTCCACGTCGAGGTCGGCGCGGAGCTCGCCGGAGGCGACGCCCCGCTCGATCACCTCGCGCATCGCCTTGCGGCGGGGCTCGACGGCCCGCTGGAGAAAGCGTTCGAAGAGCTGGGGATAACGGTCGGCCTCGCTCATCGCGATGTTCATCACGCAGCGGCTGCGGGCCTGGCCGTGCTCCCTGCGCATCGCGTCGACCAGGGCGACCAGGTCGTCGCGCACGGACGTGCCCGCCAGCGGCGGCAGCGGCGCCTTGAGCGTGGACAGCGCGTCGACCACCAGGTCTTCCTTGTTGCCCCAGCGGCGGTAGATCGTGGTCTTGCCGACGCCAGCCCGCGCCGCGATCGCCTCGATGGTCAGCTCGGACACTCCCATGCCCTCGCCGATCAGGTCGAGCACCGCCTCGACGATCGCCTTCTCGGCCTTCTCGCTGCGCGGACGGCCCGCGGGGCGGGCAGTCCCGGATTCCTGGATGGTCATCGCGGCCTCACCATACCTCGCCGGCGCGCTCGCGCCGGACTTCAGGGCGGCAGGTCGCGTACGCGCCGCCCGCTGATCGCTCCATCGGCCCGGCCGCCCCTCATCCTCGGGACGACGTCAGCACCGGCTCCTTCTGCTCCGCGTGCTTGGCGGAGCTGGGCTTGCCGGGCATCCACCGAGCCACCACCCCGATGCCGACCAGCCCGATCACGGCCGACACCAGCGCGGTGACGTGCATGCCGTCCACGAAGGCGGTGAACGCCGGCTGCACCAGCGACTGCCCCTTCGCGCCCAGCTCCTGCACGACCGCCATGGTCGCCATGATCGACTCACCGGCCGCGTGCCGCACGCCCTCGGGCAGGACGGCCAGCGCGGGCTCCATCCCGCCCCGGTACTGCGACGACAGCACCGAGCCGAGCACCGCCACGCCGAGCGCGCCGGACACCTGCCGGACGGTGTTGCTCATCGCCGAGCCGACCCCGGCCTTCTCCCTGGGCAGCGACTCCATGATGGCCGTCGTCGCCGGCGGCATGATGTTGGCCATCGCGGCGCCCTGCACGAAGAAGATGACCTCGATGAGCAGGATCGGGGTGTTCATGTCCATCAGCGCGTAGCTGCCGAGGGCCAGCGTCACCACCACCATGCTGACGGTCGCCGAAAGCTTGGCGCCGAACCGCTCGTTGATGCGCTGGCTGAGCGGCGCGAAGATGAGCTGCGCGGCGGCGAACGGGATCATCAGCGCGCCCGCCTGGATCGGCGTGTACCCCCGCACGATCTGCAGGAAGAACGTGAGGAAGAACATCCCGCCCATCATCGCGAAGAAGACGATGCCCATCATGCCGATGGCCGAGCTGAAGCGCACGTTGCTGAAGCTGCGCACGTCGAACACCGGGTGGTCGATGCGCCGCTCCCACCACACGAACACGCCCAGCACCGCCACCCCGACCAGCGTCGGGACCAGCACCTCCGCGCTCGCCAGCGTGGCCAGCTCGCCGCCGCGGATGATGCCGTACACCAGGGCCACCAGGCCGATGATCGACAGCACCACGCCGACCGGGTCGAGCCTGGACGGCTTGGGGTCACGCGACTCGGGCACCACGATCGAGATCAAGATCATGCTGATCACCACGATCGGCACGTTGATCAGGAAGACCGAGCCCCACCAGAAGTGCTCGATCAGCAGGCCGCCCGTGATCGGGCCGATCGCCACCGCGAGCCCCACGCCACCGGCCCACACGCCGATCGCCTTGCCCCGCTCGGCCGGTGGGAACACGTTGGAGATGATCGCCAGCGTGGCCGGCATGATGGCCGCGCCGCCGATGCCCATCGCCGCCCTGGCCAGGATGAGCTGCATCGGGTCCTGCGCGTAGGCGCTGGCCAGCGAGGCCAGGCCGAACAGCAACATGCCGATGAACAACATGCGCTTGCGACCTGTTCGGTCGCCGATCACGCCGAAGGTGAACAACAAGCCGGCGAAGACGAGCGTGTAGGAGTTGATCGCCCATTCCAGCTCGCTCTGGGTGGCGCCGAGCCCGACCGTCTCGTCGGCGATGGTCTTCATCGCGACGTTGAGGATCGTGTTGTCGAGCACTACCGCCAGCAGGCTGAACACGAGCACGCCGAGGATGCCCCAGCGGCGTGGGTGTCCTGCGTTCGGGTCCATGGGGGTGTCCTTAATTTCGATACGGGTAAGTTTCGCAACGCCACCGTATCGGAAGGTATTCCGATACGCAACGGTCCCGTTTCGTAAACCTCCGGTAAACTCTCGGCGCCGCGGGAGCGGCCCCCGCTCACTCCCGCGGCGACTCCCCCGTCCCGACCGGCTCGTCCGTCCCCCTGACGGCCGCAACCGGCTCGACCGGCTCGCGCTCGGCCAGCTCAGCCACCTCCTGCTCCAGCGACCTCCCCGGCCCGGCGCCAGGACGCCGACGCCAGAACGGCAGGGCGACCAGGACCATGGCCACCCCCACCACCCCGGCCAGCACGAACGCCCACTCCGGCCCCGCCCCGTCGATCACGGCGCCCGCGATGGGAGCCGACGCGGCCCCGCCGATCAGCAGGGCGGTGCCGTGGAAGCCCATGGCCTCGCCCCGGGCCGCGCTGGGCACCCACCGGCTGAGCGCGTCCACCGTGGACGACAGCGACGGCGCGCACAGCAGCCCGGCGGGCAGGAGCGCCAGCACCAGCCAGTGCCACCCGCCCCCGACCAGCCCGACCGGGATGGTGAGCACGCCCATGGCGGCGATCAGGGCCAGCGGCGAGAAGCCGCGCGACAGCCCGCCGTACACGAAGCCGCCGACGAGCGAGAACACGCACCAGATGGCCACCGCCAGCCCGACCCACACCGTCTGACCGGCCTCGTTCATGGTCGCGACCAGGGAGAGCTCGGTCGCGGTGAGCACGAACGTGGCGGCAGCGGCCGTGCCGAGCAGCGCGACGAACGCGGGCGTGAGCCACTGCCGCCTCGGCACCTGCACCGTCTCCGCCTTGAGCTCCTCCGCCGAGCGGACCGGCGGGTTGAGCAGGATCAGCCCCACGCCCGCCAGCGTCAGGCCCACGCCGATGGCGGTCAGCGTCACGCCGCTGCCGAACGCCGTGATGCCCGCCACCGCGAGCGCCGGCCCCACCATGTACGACATCTCGACCAGCATCGAGTCGAGCGCGAACCCGCTGCGCCGCTGCTCGACCGGCACCATCGCCGCCAGGCACTGCCTGGTCACGCTGAACACCGGCAACGCCAGCAACCCGGCCGGCACCGCCGCCGCCAGCAGGACGGGGAACGGCATCGCCCACGCGCTCGCCCAGAACGCCGCCTGCGCCACGGTGGTGACCGTGAGCACCGGACGCAACCCGTGCTTGTCGACGAACCTGCCCGACAGCGGCGAGCCGATGGCCGACCCGATCGTGCTGGCCATGGCGATCAGCCCTGCCGGGCCGTACCCGAGCCCCATCACCTCCGCCACGTGCAGGGTCAGCGCCATGCCCACGGCCGTGGCGGGCATGCGGGCCAGCAGCCCCACCAGGAGCAGCGTGGGGACGCCGGGGATTTTGAGCAGACGTCGGTAAGGGTCGAGAGCCATGGTGTGTCGTTACCTCCGACGTTGATTCTGGCAAGAGGCACTGACAGTTTCGCCACAGGTTTTCCTGCTATGGCACGCGTGACATCATCGGAAGGAGTCCGGGGACGCCACTGGGGCGCCTCGAGACGTTTCTGGAGGGTTTACGCATGTCCTCTTCCACCACGCTGTACGGCGGCGTGTCCGGGCGCCGCGTCACCGTCCGCGACCTCACCGGCGCCAAGCAGCGCGGAGAGCGGTGGCCGATGGTCACCGCCTACGACGCGATGACGGCGCGGGTGTTCGACGCGGCGGGCATCCCTGTCCTGCTCGTGGGCGACTCGGCCGCCATGGTCGTCTACGGCTACGACTCCACGCTCCCCGTCACGGTCGACGACCTCCTGCCGCTCACGGCCGCCGTCGTGCGCGGCTCCTCCCGCGCCCTGGTCGTCGCCGACCTGCCGTTCGGCTCCTACCAGGCCTCGCCGCAGCAGGCGCTGGAGTCGGCGGCGAGGTTCATGAAGGAGGCGGGGGCCCACGCGGTCAAGCTGGAGGGCGGGCGGCGGGTGCTGCCGCAGGTCGAGGCGCTGGTCTCGGCGGGCGTGCCCGTGATGGCGCATCTCGGGCTGACGCCGCAGTCGGTCAACGTCATGGGCGGTTACCGCGTACAGGGGCGGGGGCAGTCCGGTGACGAGCTCATGTCGGACGCCAAGGACCTGGAGCGGGCCGGGGCGTTCTCGGTGGTGCTGGAGTGCGTGCCGGCCGATCTGGCGCAGCGGGTGACGACGTCGCTGGCGATCCCGACCATCGGGATCGGGGCGGGGGCGCAGACCGACGCCCAGGTTCTGGTGTGGCAGGACCTGATGGGGCTGACGCCGCACCCTGCCCGGTTCGTGAAGCAGTACTCCGATCTGGCCGGAGAGATGGATCGGGCGGTGCGGGCGTTCGCCGACGATGTGGTGTCGGGGGCGTTCCCAGCGGCGGAGCACACGTACAGCTGAGCACGTACAGCTGAGCGGGCGGGCGCGCGTCCGGCGACCGTCTCGTGCGGGCACGGGCGCGGGCGCGCGTCCGGTGGCCGTCCCGTGAACGGGGGACGGCCACCCGGCGCGGTCAGCCGGTGGTCAGTGTGGCCGGGTCGGTGTTCGAGCCGCACACCACCACAGCCACCCGCTCACCGGGCTCCGGCCGATAAGCACCCGACATCACCGCCGCGTAGGCCGCGGCGCCGGCGTGCTCGGTCACCAGCCGATGCCGCTCCCACAGCTCCCGCCGCGCCGCCACGATGGCCTCGTCCGGCACGAGCACGCTCTCGACCCGAGGCGAGGCCAGCACCTCGAACGCCAGCCCCCCGATCTTGCTGGCCCCCAGCGCGTCGGCCCCCACGCCGCTGACCCCCACCTGCACCGGCGAGCCCGCTTCGAGCGCCGCGTGCAGGGTCGGGATCAGCTCGGGCTCGACGGCCACGATCTTCGGCCCGCCGGACGAGCCCGCCGTCCCGAGGGTGATCCCGGCCGCGAACCCGCCTCCGCCGACCGCCACCACCACGGTGTCCACCCCGCCGGTCTGCTCGATCAGCTCCAGCCCCGTGGTGCCCTGCCCGGCCACCACCTCGGCCTGGTCGTAGGCGTGCACCGGCAGCGCCCCGGTCTCGGCGGCCCGCTTCGCGGCGGCTTCTGCGGCCTCGGAGTAGATGGCCCCGGTCTGCGTGATGTCCGCGCCCAGCGCCTTCAGCCCCGCCACCTTGACCGCGCTGGTCACCTCGGGCACGAAGATCTCCGCCCGCACCCCGAGGGCCCGCGCCGCGAAGGCCACCGCCAGCCCGTGGTTGCCACCGCTGGCGGCGATCACCCCGCTCTCCGGCACCTCGCCGGCGGACAGCATCCGGTTGAACGCCCCCCGCACCTTGAAGGACCCCGAGTGCTGCAGCAGCTCCAGCTTCAGCAACATCCCGGGCGAGGTCTCGATCACGGGCGTGCGCAGGACGTGCCCGGCGATCCGCTCAGCGGCCGCCCGCACGTGGGCGTGGGTAACAGTGGTCACGGCGTCCAAGGCTATGCCAGGGCCTGGGACACGTCGGCCCACAGGTCGTCGGGATGCTCGATGCCGACGGCGATGCGCACGGTGCCCTCGCCGATGCCGCTGCGCCGCAGCTCCTCCGCGTTGAGGGAGCGGTGGGAGGTGGTGGCGGGATGCAGGACGAGCGTCTCGACGCCGCCGAGGGACGGGGCGAGCAGCGCCAGGCGTACGGAGCTCATGAACCGCTCCCCCGCCTCCCGCCCGCCTGCCAGGTCGAACGAGAACACCCCGCCGAACCCCGACAGCAGCTTGCCCGCCAGCTCGTACGACGGGTGCGTGGCCAGCCCCGGCCAGTGCACGGCCGTGACGGCGGGGTGCTCGGCCAGCCGGGTGGCCAGGTGGCGGGCGTTGGAGCAGTGGCGTTCCATGCGCAGCCCGAGCGTCTGCAGCCCGCGCAGCGTCAGCCAGCTCGCGAACGGGTCGGCCGAGGCCCCCAGCTCGATCGCGAAGTGCCACAGCTCGTCGTACAGGCCCCGGTCGGCGAGAACGACGAGGCCGCCGACCACGTCGGTGTGCCCGGACAGGTACTTGGTGGTGGAGTGGACGACGATGTCCGCCCCGTGCTCGAACGGGCGGCACAGCAGGGGCGTGGCGAACGTGTTGTCGACCACGGACAGGATGCCGAGGTCGCGGGCGGCCTCGCACATGCCGGGCAGGTCGGCCACCAGCGTCATCGGGTTGCTGATGGTCTCCAGGTAGACGAGCCGGGTCTCCGGGCGGACGGCGGCGCGCAGGGCGGCGGGGTCGTTCTCCGGCACGTAGCTGACGGTGATGCCGAACCGGGCGACCAGCTCGTTGATCATGGCGGCGGTGCCGCCGTACAGGGAGCTCTGGGCCACGAGGTGGTCGCCGGGCTTGAGCAGGCCGAGCAGGACGACGTTGATGGCGCCCATGCCCGAGCCGGTGGCGATGGCGTGCGCGCCGCCCTCCAGGCCTGCCACGGCGAGCTCCAGCGAGCGCACCGTCGGGTTGCTGTAGCGCCCGTACACGTACGCCCCGTCGGGGCGCCCCATCGACTCGGCCATCACGGCCGGGTCGTCAAAGACGAAGCCGGAGGTCTGGTAGATCGGCACCGTGATCGGGCGGCTGCCCTCGATGGGCGGCTGCGGAAGGTGCACGGCCCTGGTCTCGGGGCGGAAATCGTTCATGTTCTCAGGATGTATCGCCAAGAGACCCGACATGAGAGCCAATACGGCAGAATTGGTCCATGGCTGGGGCCAATCTCGATGATCTGGTCGATCTGCTGGGCCGCTGGGCGTCCGGGCGCGGGCCGCTGTACCTGCTGCTCGCCGCACGCCTGCGGGCGCTGATCGACGACGGCGTGCTGGCTCCGGACGAGGCGCTGCCCCCTGACCGGGTGCTGGCCAAGCGGCTGGCGGTGGGCCGGGGCACGGTGGTGGCCGCGTACGACCTGCTCCAGCAGGAGGGCCGGCTGGTGCGCCGCCAGGGCAGCGGCACCAGGGTCGCCCCGCTCGACCTGCCCGCCACGCGCGCGGCCGACGGCGTGGCGGCCAACCCGCTGCTGCTGCACATCCTGCATCCGCCGGACAACGTGCAGCTCCTGACGTGCGCCGCCCCGCACGACCCGCCGCCCGCGCTGCAGGAGGCGTACGCCGAGGCCGCCCACCGGCTGACCTCGCTGCACGAGATGGGGTACCAGCCGGCGGGCAACCCGGAGCTGCGGGCGGCGCTGGCCGCGTACTACACCGGCCGCGGCCTGCCCACGACGCCCGACGAGATCATCGTGACGACGGGCGCCCAGCAGGCGCTCACCCTGCTCACGGGGCTGCTGGTGGCGCCGGGTGACACGGTGCTGGCCGAGACGCCGACCTATCCCGGCGCGCTGGAGGCGTTCAGGCACGCGGCGGCGGTCGTCAGACCGGCCGCGAGCGTCGAGGACGTGCGCGGGCAACCGGCCCTGGCCTACTTCGTCCCCTCGGTGCGCAACCCGGACGGCGCGATCATGGACAATCCGTCCCGCAGGCGGCTGGCCACGCTGGCGGCCGAGCACGACGTGCCGCTGATCGACGACGAGGTCCGCGCCGAGCTGTGCTTCTCGGGCGAGACGCCCGCGCCGCTGGCGACGTTCCACCGGGGCGAGCACGTCATCACGGTCGGCTCGCTGAGCAAGCTGGTGTGGGGCGGGCTGCGGGTCGGCTGGGTCCGCGCGGCGGCCCCGCTGGTCTCGCGGCTGGCCAGGCTGCGGGCCGTGCACGACCTCGGCGGCGAGGTGATCAGCCAGCTCGCCGCCGCCGCGCTGCTGCGCCGCCTGGACGAGGTCCGCGCCGGGCAGCTCGCCACGCTGCGCCGCCGCCACGACCACCTGTGCGCCGAGCTGACCGCCCGCCTGCCGTCCTGGACGTTCCAGCCCGCGCTCGGCGGCCAGACCATCTGGGTACGCGTCCCGCACGGCGACGTCGACTCCTTCTCCCAGGTGGCGCTCAGGCACGGCGTCGCGGTGCCGCCCGGCCGCTCGTTCGACCCGCTGGGCGCCTACGCCGATCACCTGCGGCTGCACTTCCTCTTCCCCGAGGACGAGCTTTCGCGGGCGGTGAACAACCTGGCCGCGGCCTGGGCGTCCTATGACGGAGCGGGCAGAACGGTCTCCCGCCACCCCCTCGTCGTCTGAAAGGCTGGATGCATGCAGACGACGTTCGTACTCGTGCACAGCCCCTCCGTCGGGCCCGCGACGTGGGCTGCGGTGGCCGAGTCGCTGGAGCGCCGCGGGCATGCCGCCGTGGTGCCCGACCTGACCGGCGTGTCGGCGGGCGGGGCGCCCTACTGGCCGAGGGTGGTGGCGGCGGTGCGCGCCGCCGTCCCCGCCGACGGCCCCCTCGTGCTGGTCGTGCACAGCAACGCCGGCTTCTTCCTGCCGGTGATCAAGGAAGGGCTGGGTGAGCGGGTGGTGGCGTGCGTGTTCGCCGACGCGCACATCCCGCCCGGCGAAGGGCTGGTCAAGACCGCGGAGGAGTCGTTCCTGCCGTTCCTGCACGACCTGGCGGGCCCCGAGGGCGTGCTGCCGCGCTGGACCGACTGGTGGGACGAGGAGGACGTGGTGGCCATGCTGCCCGACCCGGTCGTCCGGATCAGGGTGGCGGCCGAACAGCCGCGGCTGCCGCTCGACTACTACACGCAGCCGATCCCCGTACCCGCCGGGTGGGACGCCGTCAGATGCTCCTGCCTCTGGTACGGCCCGCCGTACGACGGGGTGGCCGAGGAGGCGGCCCGCCGGGGCTGGCCGGTCACCCGGGTGCCCGGCATGCACCTGCACCAGCTCGTCGATCCCGAGGGCGTCACCGACGCGCTGCTCAAACTCTCCAGGAAGTCGTGAATTCTTCACTGTCGCCCGCTTCCGCTCCTGGCGACAGTGGGAGGCATGACAACGATCGACGTGAGCGGGCTCCGCAAGAGCCATCAGGGATTCGAGGCGGTGCGGGGCATCTCGTTCGAGGTGACCGAGGGAGAGATCTTCGCGCTGCTCGGCAAAAACGGCGCGGGCAAGACCACCACGATCGAGGTGCTGGCCGGGTTCCAGCGGCCCGATGCCGGCACCGTGCGGGTGCTCGGCCTCGACCCGCACGCCGACCGCGCCGCCGTCCGCCGGCGCACCGGCGTCATGCTGCAGGAGGCCGGGTTCTTCCCTGACCTGACGGTCGCCCGGACCGTCGACACCTGGCGCGACTTCACCTCCGCGCCCAGGCCCCGCGACGAGGCGCTGGAGCTGGCCGGGCTGCGCGCCAGGTCGGGCACCAAGGTGCGGCAGCTCTCCGGCGGCGAGAAGCGCAGGCTGGACCTGGCACTGGCCCTGCTGGGCCGCCCCGACCTGCTCTTCCTCGACGAGCCGACCACCGGCATGGACCCCGAGGCGCGCGCCGCCACCTGGGCCGTCATCCGTGACCTGGCCCGCCAGGGCACCACGGTCCTGCTGACCACGCACTACCTGGAGGAGGCGCAACGGCTGGCCTCCTCGATGGCCATCATGGACGAGGGCCGCGTCGTGGCCTCCGGCGGGATGGCCGAGACGCTGGCGGCCCGCAGCGGGCGGGTGGCGTTCCGGCTGCCCGCGAACGTGGACCCCGCCGACCTGCCGCTGCCCGTCACCGTCGAGCAGGGGCTGGCCGTCTGCCGCGCCGAGGACCCCGACCTGGCCGCCCAGACGCTGCTGACCTGGGCGGCCGAGCGCGGGCTGCGCCTGGCGGGCCTGGAGGTCCGCCCCGCCACCCTGGAGGACCTGTTCCTGGAGACGAGCACCCGATGAGCCGTCCTGGAGACGAGCACCCGATGAGCCGTCCTGGAGACGAGCGCCCGATGAGCCCGACCGCCTTCCTGGAGATGAGCACCCGATGAGCCTGACCGCCACCTACCGGCTCGGCACCCGCCTGTTCTGGCGGGACAAGTCCATGCTGTTCGCCTCGGTCATCACCCCGGTCGGCCTGGCCGTGGGCCTGCCCACGCTGATGCGCCACGTCACCGCCCAGGGCGTCGCCAACGCCACGGCGCTCGCCCAGAGCTCGATCGCGATCCTCCTGGCGATCACCGCGTTCATGAACATCACCGTCGCCCTGACCGCCCGCCGCGACCAGCTCGTACTCAAGCGGCTGCGCTCCACCCGGCTGACCGACGGGCAGCTCCTGGTCGGCCAGATCGCCAGCACCGCCACCCAGACCGTCGTGCTGATCGTGGTGTGCGCGGTGGCCGTGCGGCTGTCCGCCGGCGTCCCGCTCCCCTCCGACCCGTCGGCGTTCGCCGCCGTCACGATCGCGGGCTCCGCCGTGATGGCCCTGCTCGGGGCCGCCTACACGGCGGCGATCCCGCGCGCCGAGCTGGCCGCCGCCTACACCATGCCGGTCTTCCTCGTCGCTGCCGTGTCGGCGGGCGCGATGGGGCCCGTCCCGGTGCCGTCGTGGCTGCGTCCCGTCCTCGACCTGCTGCCCACCACCCTCGTCGTGGACGCGGTCAGAACCGGCGACCTCCTCCTGCCGTTCGCCGCGCTGGCCGGCTGGGCCGTCGCGGGCGTCCTGGCGCTACGGCTGTGGTTCCGCTGGGAACCCCGCAGGTCATAATCGACGTCGTGCTCCCCTCCTCCGCCGCCCGCCGGCTGGCGAGCGTGCTCATCACGGCGGTCTCGTGCGCGTACACGGCGATCACCCTCGTCTACTTCCTGCAGGGCGCCTACTACGGCGTGCTGGCCGTGCTGTCCATGACGGCGGTCGTCGTCACCCATTACGTGAACATGCGAGCCGGCCTGCGCGGAGTGCGCCCGCCGTACTTCCCCGCCACACTGGTGCTCCAGGCGGTGGCCACCTACCTGCCCGACCTGCTGCTGCCCGGCGGCATGTCGGCGCTCACCGCGCCGCTGCTCGCCGGATCGGTGCTGGTGCTGCTGCCGCTGGGCTGGGGCGGCGCGCTGGTCGGGCTGATGATGCTGAGCGAGGGCACCCGCATGTGGTGGGGCCTGATGGCCGCGCACGTCACGTTCTTCTACGTGGCCACCATCGCGACGACGGGCGCCATGATCTACGCGCTCGTCCGGTTCGTCCGGGTGACGGTCGAGCTGGAACAGGCCAGGGCCGAGCTGGCGGAGGCCGCGGTCCTCAAGGAACGGCTGCGCATCTCCCGCGACCTGCACGACGGCCTGGGCCGCAGCCTCACCGCGATCGCCCTCAAGGGTGACCTGGCCGGACGCCTCATCGACCGCGACCCCGGCGCGGCGCGCACGGAGGTGGGCGAGCTGGTGCAGGTGGCCAGGGACGCGGCCCAGGACGTCCGGCAGGTCGCCAGGGGCTACCGGGAGCTGTCGCTGGCGGGCGAGGTGGACCGGGCGGTGGCGCTGCTGGAGTCGTCGGGGGTGGGCGCGCAGGCTCACCTGGCGGACGTGCGGCTGCCCAGGCGGTCGGAGGAGGCGCTGGCCTGGGCCGTACGCGAGGGCGTCACCAACGTCCTGCGCCACAGCCGCGCCACCACCTGCACCATCACCACGTCGTCGCACGGCGGGACGGTACGCCTGGAGATCGCCAACGACGGCGCCCCCGACCGCGTGGGTGGCGACGCCGGCACAGCCCGCGACCCCGGCCCTGAGTATGGCGGGGCCGACGCAGCTCGCACGCCCGGCGGGACCGACACCATTCGCGAGCCTGCACCTGCGGGCGGCAGGGCCGACGCAGCACGCGAGTCTGCGCCTGCGGGCAGCGGGACCGGCCCGATCCCCAAGGCCGGTCTCGCGGGGAGCGGCCTGACAGGGCTGGCCGAGCGGGCGGCGCAGGCGGGCGGTTCCTGCACGGCCGCCCCGACCGGCGAGGGCGGCTTCCTCCTGGCCGTCGAGGTCACGACATGATCAGGGTGCTGCTCGCCGAGGACATGCACATGATCCGCGCCGCCCTCACCGCCCTGCTCCGCCTGGAGCCCGACATCGAGGTGGTCGCGGAGGTCACCCGCGGCGACGAGATCGTCCCCAAAGCGCTGCGAGTCCGGCCCGACGTCGCCGTCGTGGACATCGACCTGCCGGTCATGGACGGCATCACCGCCGCCGCCACCCTCCGCGAGCGCCTGCCGTCCTGCCGGATCCTGGTCCTCACGGCCATGGGCCAGCCGGGGCAGGTGCGCAGGGCGCTGGCCGCCGGCATCGAGGCGTTCCTGGTCAAGGACGCGCCGGGCGACCGGCTGGCGGACTCGATCAGGCGCACCGCCGCCGGGCTGCGCGTGCTGGACGCGGAGCTGGTCTCCTCGGCGATGGAGTACGGCGAGAGCCCGCTGACGCCCAGAGAGTCGACGGTCCTCAAGGAGGCGGCCAGGGGCGCGTCCGCCGAGGAGATCGCCGCCCGCCTGCACCTGTCCCCCGGCACCGTCCGCAACTACCTCACCGGGGCGATCACGAAGACGGGCGCCCGCAACAAGATCGACGCCATCCGGATCGCCGAGGACGCGGGCTGGCTGTAACGCCTTCGATGCCACCCCCACCGCCCACCACCCCACACACCCGCACCCCTACGGCCTGGCATCCAGCACCGCGCCCGACACCACGCATGCGACGTGCGTGCGCGCCATGCGTGTGGCGCCACGCGTGCAGCCTGCGTGCACCGAGCGTGCGGCGTGCGCGTCTCGTGCGGCGTGCGCGGGCGCCACACGTGCGGCCTGCGGGTGCGCCAGGCGCGTGCGGCCCGGGCGGCCGGGCGGACGTCAGATGTCGGTGATGCGCAGCCCCGCGTGCGCCTTGTACCGGCGGTTGACCGAGATGATGTTGGCGGTCAGCGCCTCGATCTGGTGAGCGTTACGCAGCCGCCCCCCAAACACCCCCCGCACCCCCGGAATCACCTCGGCCAGTGCCTGCACGGTGTCGGTGGCTTCCCGATCGTCCCCCAGCACCAGCACGTCGAGGTCCACCTTGTCCACCGCCGGGTCCATCAGCACCACGGCCGACACGTGGTGAAAAGCGGCCACCACGCGGCTGTCCGGCAGGACGGCGGCGGCCTGCTGGGCGGCGCTGCCCTCCTCGACGGCCAGCGCGTAGGCGCCCTGCTTGTCGAAGCCGAGCGGGTTGACGCAGTCGACCACGATCTTCCCGGCCAGCTCGGTTCGCAGGGACTCCAGCAGCGCCTTGTGCCCTTCGTACGGCACCGCCACGATGACGAGGTCGGCCCGCGCGGCGACGGCGGCGTTCTCGTCGCCCGTGGCGCCGGACCCGATGGAGCCGGCCGCCTCCTGGGCCCGCTGGGCGCTGCGCGAGCCGATCAGCACCGGATGCCCGGCCAGCGCGAACCGCCGCGCCAGCCCCTTGCCCTGGTCGCCGGTGCCGCCGAGGATCGCGATGGAAAGTCCGTTCACGTCTGTCATAACCAGATCATGCCAGGCCCACCCGGCACGAGGGCCGGGTGGGTCGGGCGCGAGCCTCAACGGTCGGTCGGTCGCGAGGCCCAACGGTCGGTCGCGAGGCTCAGCGGTCGGTCGCGGGGCTCAGCAGTTGCTGGAGGCGGGCAGGCCGAGGATCCGCAGGGCCAGCCATTCGATGGCGACCGGCCCGCCCTCGATGGCTCCTGTGACGTGGTCGGGCGCCGGCAGGGAGAGCCAGCGCACCCGCGCCCCCGCCGCGCAGTACTCGGTGCGCAGCGTGGATCCGACCGCGAACGGGATGATCTGGTCGCCGCGCGCGTGGTAGAGGAACAGGGGCACGCGCGGGGTGGTGGCGCCGAGCCGGTTCTCCGCCAGGCGGGTCAGCCACTTGGGCTGGTTGAGCAGGTCGATGGGGCTGAGGTCGGAGAAGCGGAGCCCGGCCAGCTTGCTCAGGTCGTCCACGCAGTCGTCGGCGGCGTCGGCGAGCAGCGCGCGGCCCTGGTCGTTGAGGTCGGCTTCGAGGTCCAGCTCGGGGTAGGCGGCGTCGAGCCCGATCCCGGCGGCGGCGGCGAGGCCGAAGTCGGGGGTGCCGTCCAGGTGCTGGGCGACGGCGTGCAGGTCGGCGGGCACCCCGCCGGCGGCGACGCCGCGCAGCCGCAGTTCGGGCGCGTACGTGGGCTGGAGCTGGGCGGCCCAGGCGGCGGACGCGCCGCCCTGGGAGTAGCCCATGACGCCGACGGGCGCGCGGGCCGACAGCCCGGCTCCGGGCACGCGGGTGGCGGCTCTGATCGCGTCGAGCACGGCGTGCCCCTGGGAGATCCCCGCCATGTACGTGTGCGTCCCCGGCGTGCCGAGCCCTTCGTAGTCGGTCATCGCGACCGCGTACCCCTTGAGCAGGAACAGGCTGACCAGCGCCAGCTCGGCCTCCCCGCCCCGGCTCATGCTGACGGACGGCGCGCACTGGTCGCCGAGCCCGTGGGTGCCGAAGGCATAGCCGATGACGGGGCGGGCGCCGAGCGGGTAGCCGGCCTTGGGCACGAGGAGGGTGCCGGAGACGGTGTTGAGCGCGCCGGTGGCGGACGTGGAGTTGTAGCGCAGGTGCCAGGCGTTGACGGGGACCTCCAGCAGCTGGCCCGGGAGGAGGTAGACCGTGGTGGGCTGGGCGGAGACGACGTCTCCTGGTGCGGCGGCGCGAGCGGGTGCCGCGACGAGAAGCGACATGATCGGTAACAGGATCATGGACATGCTGACGCGCACACGTAAGTTCATGTGCCGCCCCTCTCCGTGAGGATCAACCACTTGGGACGGCGGCGCCGCGAGCCGATCGTTACCCGAGGGTAACTCAATGTCAAGGCCTGAAATGACGGGGAAACACACCTCGTGTCAACACATCACTCCCGAATCAATCACCCCGCTCACCTCGGGTGAGGCACCATGGAGACATGGACTCAGGATCGGTCGCCTTCCTGCGCGAGCTCCTCGCCGAGACGGGCTGGCTCGACCGCGCCCGCGAGCTGGGCCTGGCCCTGCGCACCACGCGCTCGCCGGGCGGCCTGCTGCTGGTGGGCACGCCCGACGACGAGCCCTGGCACCTGACCGCGCACCTCGCCGACGAGGCCAGGATCTCCGGCCTGTCGCAGCTCACGCCGACCCTGGTGCGCTGGGACCCGCCTGCGGGGGCGCCCGCCCACCTGAGCGTCGGCCTCGACCGGCTGGAGCGGGCGGCCCGTGGGGAGACGCTGTTCGTGCTGTCGGAGCAGCAGGCTCCCGTCCCGCTGCTGGAACGCGTGGACGACGCGCGCCGCACGGGGGCGACCATCCTGGCGATCGAGGGCGGCGAGGGCGGCGACCCTGAGCTGGCCGGGCTGGCGCACGACGCGATCGCGGTGCCGCGCGACGGGCTGGTGACGTTCGACGGGGCGCAGCACCTGGTCAGCGCGGCGGCGGGCGAGCTGGAGCAGCGCCCGCGCCTGCGCGAGCGCCTGGCCCGCCTCCTCGACAAGGTCAGCGGCCCCCAGGTCACCGACTGACGCACCGGCCTACGGGCCGCTCACCCGCTCCTCCTCGCCGAGCCGCCCCCGCAGGGACGCCTCCAGCGCCGCCGTGGCCTCCTCGATCGCCTCGATCACCACGGCCTGCACCGGGTCCGGCTCCCCCGACCGCGTGCCGCCGACCCGCGTGACGACGTCCACCCGGCGCGCCCCCACCTCCCGGATGTCGCTCACCTGCACCTCGCCCTCGGGCACGTTCAGCAGCGCCATCGTCGACACGATCGCCACCCCGTGCCCGTCGGCCACCAGCGCCAGCGCCGAGTCGAACTCCGTGACGAAGTGCACCTTGCGCGGCTCGGCCCCGTGCAGCCCGGCCAGCCGGTCGAGCGCCTGCCCTGCCGCGTGCGAAGAAACGCTGGCCACCCACGGGCAGCGCATGAGGTCGTCCACCGTGGCCGGCGGCTCGGCCCAGCCGGGCGGCAGCACGATGCGGTACTCGTCCACGAAGAGCAGCCGCGTGCTCAGCGACGGCTGCGACAGCGCGGGCAGCCCCATGTCCTGCTCGGTGATGAGCACGTCCACCGACCCGAGGCGTAACTCCTGCAACGCAGGCTGACCGTAGATCTCGTGCACGATCGGCGTGATCCTGGGATGCCGTACGGCCAGCTCCCGCAGGGCGGGCACCAGGATGTGCTTGATGACGGTGGCGAACGCCGCGATGCGCACCGGCCCGGCCAGCCGCTCGGTGAACCGGGTCAGCTCCCGCCGCGCCTCGCTCAGCTCCTCCTCCACCCGCTCGGCGTAGCCCGCCAGCACCCGCCCCGCCGGGGTGAGCGACACGCTGCGCTGCGAACGGTCGATGAGGGGCAGCCCGACCTCGCGTTCGAGCTGGGCGAGCTGCTGGGAGACGGCCGAGGAGGTCAGGTGCAGCGCCTGCGCGGCCCGCATGACGCCGCCACGGCGGGCGACCTCGTACAGGATGCGCAGCCGCCGGGGGTCGATCTCCACGCGGCTCAGCCTACTTCGGCGGCCCCGTCACTCATCGTCCTGGTCTGCTTCGTCCCACGCCTTGTTGCGGTCGGCGGCGCGCTGCAGCGCCCCGGCCGCCTCCTGTTCGGAGGCGTAGGGACCCATCCGGTCCTTGTTGGGGCAGCCCTTGTCGGGCTCGACCCGCATGTGCTTGAGACAGAACCACCACTGGCCTTCGGTCACGAGGTCAATTCTGCCCCGTAGACTCGTGTTTCATGACGACACTGCTCCAGCCCGGGCGAGTTTCGCCCATGCGAAAGGTCCCCGCCCACATCGAGCGGCCGGAGTACGTCGGCAAGAAGCGCCCCAGGACCGGCGAGTCCGACGTGAAGACCCCCGAGATCATCGAGCGGATGCGGGTGGCGGGCAAGATCGCCGGCCAGGCTCTCGAGGAGGTCGGCAAACACGTCCGGCCGGGCGTCACCACCGACGAGCTCGACAGGATCGGCCACGAGTTCCTCCTCGACCACAACGCCTATCCCAGCACGCTCGGCTACAAGGGCTACCCGAAGTCGCTGTGCACCTCGCTCAACGAGGTCATCTGCCACGGCATCCCCGACGACACCGTGCTGCGCGACGGCGACATCGTCAACGTCGACATCACCGCCTACATCGGCGGCGTCCACGGCGACACCGACGCGACGTTCCTGGTGGGCGAGGTCGACGAGGAGTCGCGGCTGCTGGTGGAGCGCACCCACGAGGCGACGATGCGGGCCATCAGGGCGGTCGCGCCCGGCCGCCAGCTCAACGTGGTGGGCCGCGTCATCGAGGCGTACGCCAAGCGCTTCGGCTACGGCGTGGTGCGCGACTTCACCGGCCACGGCATCGGCACGACCTTCCACTCCGGGCTCATGGTGCCGCACTACGACGACCCGTCGCTGCGGGTCGAGCTGGTGCCGGGCATGACGTTCACGATCGAGCCGATGCTGACGCTTGGCACGATCGAGTACGAGATCTGGGCCGACGGCTGGACGGCCGTGACCAAGGACCGCAAGCGCACGGCCCAGTTCGAGCACACGATCCTGGTCACCGACTCGGGCAGCGAGATCCTCACCCTCCCGTGACCCTGCCGTGACCCTGATGGCCGTCGCACCAGCATGCGACGGCCATCCGGCCTCAAGACGGCCATCCGGCCTCAAGCATCCGGTCTCAACGCCGCCGAGGTACCACCCCCGACACCGTGGTCCCCTCACCGTGCACGCTGTTCACCGACAGGGTGCCCCCCATCTCGGCGAAGGCCGCCCGCATCCTGGCGATGCCCCGCCCCGCCCCCGCCGGAACAAACCCCTGCCCGTTGTCGCTGACGGTCATCCGCAGCCCGCTCTTGCCGACCGTCACGGCGATCGACACGGTCCGGGCCCTGCTGTGCAACTCGACGTTGGACAAGGCTTCGCGCATGGTGCTCATGACGCCGCTCGACACGCGGGCCGGCACGTCGGTCGTGGGCAGCGCCCACGTCTCGACCGTGATTCCCGTGCGCTCCGACCACTCGGCCAGACAGCTTTCGAGCGCCTCGGCCAGGCTCTGCCCCCCGCGCATCCGCGTCTCTTCCGACAATTGATTCGCCTTCCTTGGCACCCGGGCGCGGCGCCGGTCCCCACTCCGGCGCCCCCAAGCCTGCGACGCGCATCCCCCCTCAAGGCCTGCGCACGCTAGCGGACAAGGTTATGCCCGTCTCCCCTGAAAGAAAGGCTACCTGCCGGTCCAGAGACGTGTAGTCGGAAGGTAGAAGGGCATGTCCGATCGGCTACTCGCCCTTGTCGGCACGGTTGAGACGGGCGAGATAGTCGTTGTAGGAGTCAAGTTCGGGGTCTTTTCCGCCCGTGCGATCGGCCCTGCGGTCGGCGCGTCTGGCCTGCCTGTCGTCGTCCTTGTACCACTGCACGGCGATGGCCAGCAGCACGATCAGCGTGGGGATCTCGCCGAAACCCCAGGCGATGGCGCCGCCGTCGCGCTGCGTCAGCAGCAGCGTGTCGCCCCAGGTGCGGCCGAGCTGCTCGTACCAGCCGGACGCGATCACGCCGCCCATCATCATCAGCGCGATGCCGAAGAAGGCGTGGAACGGCATGGTGACGAAGAGCATCAGCAGCCGCCCGACGTACGGCAGCCGGTTGGGCCCCGGGTCGACGCCGATGATCACCCAGAAGAACAGGCAGCCGCTGAGCAGGAAGTGCAGGGTCATCCAGATGTGGCCGAGGTGCTCGTTCATCGCCGACTCGAACAGCGGCGTGAAGTACAACGCGTACGTCGAGGCCACGAAGATGGCGGTGGCGACCACGGGATGCGTGACGACCTTGGTGAACCGGCTGTGCAGGATCGTGGTGATCCACTCCCGCGGCCCTCTGTCGCCCCTCCTGGCGGCGGGCTTGAGCGCGCGCAGCGCCAGCGTGACGGGCCCACCGAGGACGAGGAAGATCGGCACCACCATGGACAGCGTCATGTGCTCGATCATGTGCACGTCGAACAGGACCTTGGCGTACCTGGCCAGCCCGCTCTGCGTGCAGAACACCAGCAGCGCGACGCCGGCGAACCAGGCGGCGGTGCGGCTCCACGGCCACTTGTCGCCGCGCCGGCGCAGCCGCAGCACGCCCGCGCCGTAGAGCCCGGCCAGCACGGCCGCCACGACGGCGAAGAACAGGTCGAGCCACCACAGCGAGAAGATGTTGCCGATGGTGAGCGGCGGCGGCATGGGGAAGCCGAGCAGCTCGAACGCCCGGTCGGCGGGGACGCTGTACTCGGGCGGCGGGGTGCGCGACAGCGCCACGGCGATGCCGATGGTGGCGAACATGAGCACCATCTCGCCGCCGGCCAGCCGGGTGAACGCGCGCGGCTTGCGCGCCTCCAGGTCGGCGAGGGTGCGCTGGCGGTGCCAGTAGCCGATGTAGCCGAGCAGCACGAACGCCACGATCTTGGCCACGGCGAGCAGGCCGTACTCGGAGGTCCACAGGTCGGAGATCGCGCCCAGCCGCGCGACCAGCGCGAACACCCCGGACAGCCCCACCCCGGCGTAGCACCACAGCGCCATCCGGGAGAACCGCGCCGCCGCCACGTCGAGCTGCGGCTGCTTGCGCAGCGCGTGCAGGGCCAGCACGCCGAGCCCGCCCGTCCACAGCGCCAGCGAGAGCAGGTGCAGCGACACCGACGAGGTGGCCAGGTCGTGGTTGGGTGAGGAGGAGGTGTGCCCGGTCAGCGGCGCGGGCAGCAGCGTCACCATCGCGAACACCAGCAGCCCCGCCGCGGCCCCCGCGGTGATGGCGCCGCGCGAGAACAGCGCGATGGCCACGCCGAACAGCACCACCAGCGTCAGCGCGACGCCCTGCGTGGTCTGGGTGGCGTAGCTGGTCAGGAAGGCGCGGTCGAGGATCTGCGGCACCGTGCGGCCCATGGAGTCGGCGACGCCGAACACGATGGACAGGAACGCGGCCCCCGCCCACACCAGGGCGGCCCAGGAGCTGGCCTTGACGTACTCGACGGCGCTCTTGCCGAGCACGCCCTTGTCGTTGGGCAGCAGCGCGGCGGCCATCAGCAGCAGGCCCACGGTGATGACGCCGGAGGCGTCCATGAGCAGCTTGGACAGCGGCAGCCCCCACCGCACGACCGCGCCGGCGTCGGGCAGCCCGGGGATGATCCTGGGGAACGCCCTGCCTCCGGCGATCATGCCGATGGCCAGGGCGGCGATCGAGGCCACCGCGGCCACGATCGCCAGGCGCGCCGCCCGGGTCATGGCTGCTTCTTCCGTCCGCTCAGCAGGAACCCGATCCCGATGCCGACCAGCGCGCCGATGACGATGATCAGCCAGACGGGGAAGCTCGCGCCCTGCTCGGCCGCCGCCTGTTCGGTCGCCGCGCCGGCGGTGGCGGCGTCGGTGGCGGCGGGCGCAGGCGCGCTCGTGGCGGGAGCAGCCGCCGACGCGGAGGGCGAGGCGCTCTCTTCAGAGGGGGACGGGCTCGGCGTCTCAGCACCCTTCACCCGGAACGGGATCTCCCCCTCGATGGGATGCCCGTCGGAGGACACGACCCGGTAGGCGATCGTGTACTTCCCATCGGGCAGCGGCCCCTTGACGGCCTGCGTCACCACGGCGCCGTCGACCTCGGGCTTGCCGCTCTGGTGCTGGGCGTCCGCCTCCCCCCGCACGATGACGAACGGCATGCGCACCTTGGCGCTGAACTCCAGCTTGACCTCGTCGAGGGACTTGACCTCGGCGTTCTTGGCCGGGGAGCTGCTCTTGAGCGTGTCGTGCGCCAGCGCGGGCGTGGCCGGGCCGAACACGAGCCCGAACCCGAACAGGGCGGCGGCGAGAATCGCGGTGAGGGCCGCGAGCGGGGATCTCTTCATGGCACCCCCAAGGCTACCGACGCCACTGCCCGGTCCGGACGTCGCTCTACAAACCGGGCTCTACAATCCCGCGCAGGCCAGCGCCCGCTGGTAGGCGTCGACGGCTCCGTCGGCGTCGCCGAGCTGCTCCATGGTCTCGGCGGTGGCGTACCAGTGGGAGGCCGAGCGGCGGGTGTCGGGCAGCGGCGAGAGCCAGCTCTCCACGTCGGAGGCGAACCCACGGCCTTCGTCCGTGCGGCCGACGCTGCCGTAGATGCGGGCGAGCAGCAGGTTGGCCTCTGCCCCCAGCACGTGGCCGAACGTGGGCAGCATGCTCCTGCTGGCGCCGGCGTGCTCGGCGGCGCTGTCGAAGTCGTGGCTCATGTACTCGGCGCAGGCCAGTTCGAGGTAGAGGGTGGCCGCGTCGATCGTGCTGGTCGAGGTCTGCTCGAACTCGGTGATCGCGGCGCGCAGCGTCTCGCGCGCGCTCACCGGATCCTGGAGGCCGGTCCTGAGCCGCGTGCGGGTGGCCTGGAGCCGCATCCGCGCGGTGTTGCGCGGCTTGCCGTGCTCCATCTGCACGGCCAGGGCCCGCTCGATGAAGGTCACCGCCTCGTCGGTGTGGCCGGTGACGCGCGCGATGATGGAGGCGTTCCAGTTGGCCGCCACGACGGAGCGGGGGGTGCCGAGCGCGTCGGCGGCGTTGAGCAGCTCGGCCGCGAACTGCCTGGCGCGCAGCATGTCGCCGCGCTCGTAGTAGGCCATGAGGAGCGTGGCGGCCAGCTCGACCAGCAGATCGTTCCAGGGCTGGCGGGCGTTGCCGCTCAGGAGCTGCTCGCCCACCTCGACGGCCTCGCTGAGCTGCTCGCTCTCGCGGTAGGCGCGGCACAGCGCGACCGCGACCTCGATGTTGCGCTCGGCGGGCAGCTCCTCCTCGCGGAGCCTGAGCATGATGGAGATCGCCTGGCCGAGATCGCCGGCGGCCTCCGTGGCGAGCGCCAGGCCGAACTCGGCTTCTTGACGAAGCGATGTCAAACCTGCCAAGTTACTGTTTTCCAGCAGCTCCGCGAAGCGGGTGCGGGCCTCGGCGACCTCGCCGTTCTCGAGTGCCAGCCGCGCGTAGCCGAGGGCCAGCTCGATGTCCTCCATCTGCTCGGCGGTGACACCGTTGATCAGATAGGACAGCGAGCAGTCGAGTTTGTTGGCCAGCAGCTCCAAGACCGCAGGGGTGGGGGTACGCTTACCGCTCTCGATCAACGAGACGTAGCTGTCCGAAAGCTCGGGGTGTGCCAGCTGCGCCTGCGACAGGCCGCGTTGCCGCCGAACCGTCTTGATACGGAGTCCGACTAGGTCAGATGTGGTCACAGCTGCCGCTCCCTGAGAAGATGAAATCGAGCAAGTCACATAGGCGAGGGAGAGCCCCCATGCGCATGCGCATTGCCCTGTCAATCCTGGCTGTCGCGATCGGCACCGCGGTAGCCCTTGGAGGTAATGGTACGGCGGCGAGTGCCACGACGTCTTCCCTCTCGAGCTCCATCTCGAGCGCGACAGCGGAGATCGGCTGCTGCTGAACCGAGCAAGGTGAAGTGGCTCGACGGGTACGAACCGCACTCCGTGCTCGTCACATCCATGGTCTGGCAGGTAAGGGGTCTGTCGGGCCCCTACCTGCCGTCCATGAGAATCGGCCTGAGTCGTTGATCAGCCTGAGCCCGCGCCTCGGCCCCCGCACTTCGGCTCACGTCGCTCCCAGCCTAGACGCCGCGTCTACATTCCCTCTACATGAGGCGCCGGCTCTCTCTGGGCCGCGGCCATCGGGACTAAGCTCCCTACGTGGATCCGACTCGCGATCATGACCGTTCTCTGGCCGCCGGTCTGACTGTCGGCCTCCTGGGCCCCGTCCTGGGTGTCTTCCATGACGAGGAGACCGATCTGGGGCCGCCGCTCCAGCAGGCGATCGTAGCGATGCTCGCGATGCGTTCCAGCCGGGTCGTCACGTTGAGCCAGTTGATCGAGGGTCTGTGGGGTGACGCTCCCCCTCCCAGCGCCACGCAGAGCGTCTACACCTACATCGCCGGGTTGCGCCGCGCGTTCGAGCCGGACCGGCGCAGGCGCCAGCCGCCGAGCATGGTCTCCCGGTCCTCGGGAGGTTACCTGCTGCGGCTCGACCCTCTCCAGGTCGACGCGCACGTCTTCACCGCCCGGCTGGACGCGGCGGCCCGGGACAGGAAGGCCGGTGACCTCGACGGCGCGTTACGCGAGACCGACGAGGCGCTGGCGCTGTGGCGCGGCCCCGCGCTGAGCGGGGTGCCCGGGCCCTTCGCGGAAGGTGAGCGCGCCCGGCTCGAACAGGCCCGCCTGATGGCCGTGGAGGCGCGGGCCGATGCCCTGCTGCGGCTCGACCGTTCCGAGGACGCGCTCGCGGAGCTCTACGACCTGATCCACCACCATCCGCTCAGGGAGCGCCCGTACGAGCTGCTCATGCTGGCCCTGCACGGCTGCGGGCGCCAGGCCGAGGCGCTGACGGTCTTCGAGCGGGCCAGGCGCACGCTGTCGGAGGAGCTGGGCGTGGATCCCGGCGAGGGCCTGCGGCGCGCGCACGGCGTCGTCCTGACCGCCACCGAGCGGCCCCCGGCCCCCGGCAGGGTGATCCCGCGCGAGCTTCCCGGCGATCTGATCGTCTTCGTGGGGCGCACGCGGGAGACGGTCCGCCTGAAGTCCCTGCTGGATCCCTGGGCCGGCGAGCCTCCGCACCCGCTCGTCGTGATCTGCGGGCCGCCGGGGGTCGGCAAGTCGGCGCTGGCCGTCCGGGTCGCCCACATGGTGCGCGAGCGGTTCCCCGACGGGCAGCTCTACGTCAACCTCCGCGGTGGCACGCCGAACGTGCCCCGGCCGTCCAGCTATGAGATCTTCAGCCGGCTGCTGCGCGGCATCGGCACGCCGGACAGCGCCGTGCCGGAGGACGAGGAGGAGGCGGCGGCCCTGTGGCGGAGCAGGCTGCAGGACGGGCGGCTGCTCCTGGTCCTGGACAACGCCGCCGATCTGGCGCAGGTCAAGCCGTTCATCTCGACGCCCAGGGGCACCGCGGTGCTGGTGACGAGCCGGGAGTCCCTGGCGGCCGGCGACGACTGCGTCCAGCTCCGGCTCGACCTCCTCTCCGACGCGGAGGCCACGGCCATGCTGTCCAAGCTGGTCGGCGCCGATCGCGTCGCCGCGGACCTCGGCCAGACCACCCGCCTCATCAGGCTCTGCAACGGTTTCCCGCTGGCGCTCAGGGTCGCAGGAGCTCGGCTGGCCGACCGTCCCGACTGGACGGTCGGCGCGCTGACGACGCGGCTCACCGACGAGCGGCGCAGGCTGCGGGAGCTGGAGGCGGGCGATCTGGCCGTACGGTCGAGCCTGGCGGCGAGCTGGAACGCGCTCAACGGCAGCAACCGCGAGATCGACGGGGCTGCGGCTCGCCTCCTGGCCCTGCTCGGCCTGCTGCACGTGCCCGACGTGACCGTGGAGGCGGCTACGGCGCTGTCCGGCACCTCGCCGCTGGACGTCGAACGAGCGCTTGAACGGCTCTGCGACGCCCACCTGCTGGAGGCCGGAGAGCCGGGCCGCTACCACCCGCACGATCTCGTCCGCCTCTTCTCCGCCGACCTGCTGCCCGCGCACGAGCGGAACGCGCCGCTCAAGCGGACGATCGGCTACTACGCCCAGTCCACCAGGGCCGCCGCCCGGACCAGCGATCCGCACCGGGTCCACTGCCTGTATCCGGAGCTCGACGCGCGGGGCCGCGGTTTCGACAGCGCGCCGGAGGCGGGCGCCTGGCTCAGGAGGGAGGAGGCCACGCTGCTCGCCGCCGCCTTCCAGGCGATGGCCGATCCGGACGACGACATCGCGAGGGCCGGCGCGGGCATCGGTCTGGCCCTGTGGTGGTACCAGCAGGGCGCGTACCGGGTGACGGGCATGATCTCGCTGGGCGAGCGGCTGCTCGCGACGGGCGTGCGGCTCGGCGACCAGGTCATCACGATGGAGGCGCACGCCCACTTCGCCACGGGGCTGTACCTGAAGGGCGACTGGGCCGGGTCCATCGAGCACCACGAGGGCCACCTGCGCCTGGCGCGCCTGCTCGGTGACCGCTTCAACGAGCAGCGGGCGCACGGCAACCTGGCCGGCACCCTGCTCAAGTGGGACCAGTGCGCGCAGGCGCTGGAGCATGCGCTGGCCCAGCGCGTGATCGCCCGCGAGATAGCGTCGGGGCCGGGGGAACGCTTCGCCCTGCTCGTGGTAGGCCGGGCCTGCATCGGCCTGGGCCGGCTGGAGGAGGCCGTGCTCGCGCTGGAGGAGGGCTCGGCGCTGGCCGACGAGGCGGGCGACACCCTGCGGCAGGCGGAGTTCGCGGTGGCACGGGGGCGGGTCCTGCTGGAGCTGGGCCGGCTCGACGCCGCTCTGGCCGTGCTCACCGGCGCCCTTGAGCGGTCCCGCACCACCACCATGAAGATGACCGAGGTGAGCTGCCTGGTCCATCTGGCGCGCGCCTACCGGCTGCTCGGCAGGACCGGCGAGGCCACGCGGTACAGCGTCGAGGCGCTGGTGCTCGCCGAGCGGATGGGCAGCGCGTACTGGCTGGAACGGGCGACCGGGGAACGTGAGGCGGCGATGGGCCGGCGATCGATCCACGCGTGAGCGTCACCGGGGCGGCGCCGTGTCCCTGAGCGCCAGGAAGAAGTCCACCCGATCGGCCATCGTCGACAGATCCCGCCCGGTCAGCTCCTCGATCCTGCGCACCCGATACCGCACGGTGTTCACGTGCACGTGGAGCTGCTCGGCACACGCGTTCCACGACCCCGCGCAGTCGAGGAAGATCCCGAGCGTGCGCACCAGCTCCGACTGGTGCCGCCGGTCGTAGTCGAGCAGCGGCGACAGCAGCCGGGCGGAGAACGACCGCCGGACGTCGCCCGGCACCGTGGCCAGCAGCAGCGCGTGCGTGTAGATCTCGTCGCTGGTCACCACCCCGCCCCCACGGGCCTCCGCCAGCCGCCTGGCGTGCCCGGCCTCCTCCACGCCGCCCTTGACGGCGGCGGCGCCCGTCAGCGCGCCGCTGAGCCCCGCGCACAGGCGGGTGTCGGGCAGCGCGGCGAGGACGGCGGCGCCGCCGCGCAGCCGGTCGGCCAGCTCGGCGGTGGTGCCCTGGCGCAGGGGGACGACGGCGACGGCGCCGTCCGCGCCGGCCGCGGCGACGACCTCGCGGCCGAGCAGCTCCTCGATGATCTGGCCGCCGAGTGTGGCGGGGTCGGGGCCGCGGGTGGCGCCCGGCCGGGGCGCGGTGACGTTGACGATCGCGTACGGCTCCGCCGCGTCCACCCCGCACGTCCGCAGCCGGGCGTTGAGCTCGGCCACGTCGGCCCCGCCGAGGGCGGCGACGATGAGCTGCTCGGTCAGGCGGCGCTCGACGCGGCGGCCCTCCTCCATGCGGCTGCGTTCGAGGCCGACGCAGGCGGCCAGCTCGTAGCCGAGGTCGGCGCGGTCCATGAGGTCGCCGTCGCAGGCCAGCGCCCAGCCGGCGGCGCGGTGGCCGCGTCCGACCGCGAAGATCGTGTGCTCGCCGACCTTGACCGGCAGGCGCGGCGCGGTGAGGTAGGCCTTGGCCAGGCGCACGGGGTCGCCGGCGGTGCCGACGATCATCTCGCCCGAGGCGGTCACCACCGCGCCGGTGACGCCCAGCTCGGCGGCGGTCAGCTCGAACAGCTCGCCCAGGTCGGCGCCCTCGGCGATGGCGGCGACGAGCCTGCGGTGGCGGCCGAGCGCGTCGCGCACGTCGCCTGCCAGGCGGGGCACGACGGTCTCGGCCAGCGTGCGGAAGGAGACCTCGACCGGCACCTCCACCAGCGGCAGCCCGGCGTCGGCGCAGGCGGTCACCAGGTCGCCGGGGACGTGCCCGAGCCACGCCTGCCCTGCGCCGAGCGCGGCGACCCCTGCCTCGGCCAGCGCGGCCACGAACCGGGCCGAGTCGCCGGGCGCATGCCACCACATCAGCCCGGTCAGCACCAGCTCGCCGCCGCTGAGGTAGCGGCCCGGCTCGGGCAGGTCGGTGATGTGCACGGTGCTGAACTCGCGGGCCGGGTCGCCGGTGAGCAGCCGCAGGCGCAGATCGTCGATGGTCAGCAGGTCGGAGATGCGCACCTGTAGGAATGTACAAGCCGTATGTTGCAAGCGATGACCTCGATTTGACGTCGCGCGGATAGGACGGCCCACCGGCGCGGTGCTTCACTCGGAGAATGACGCAGACCTCTGATGCGCTCCTGCACGGTGTCGGGGAGAGCGCGCGCCGGCCGGACGCGACGCTCAAGGTGACCGGCGAGTTCGCCTACGCCTCCGACCTGTGGCTGGACGGCATGGTGTGGGGCGCGACGCTGCGCAGCCCGCACCCGTCGGCGTGGATCCGCTCGATCGACGTGGCGCCCGCGCTGCGCATCCCCGGCGTGCGGGCCGTGCTGACGCACGAGGACGTGCCCGGCGAGAAGTACTACGGCCTGGAGCACAAGGACCAGCCGGTGCTGGCCATCGACCAGGTGCGCTACCAGGGCGAGCCGGTGGCGCTGGTGGCGGCCGACCATCCGGAGACGGCGCGCAGGGCGGCGGCGGCCGTCGTCGTCGAGTACGAGCCCCGCCCCGCCATCACCGACCCGCGCGAGTCCCAGCACTTCGTGCGCCACCAGCCGGTACGCCGCGGCGACACGTTCGAGGCCGAGGTCGTCGTGACGGGCGAGTACGAGGTCGGCATGCAGGACCAGGCCTTCCTCGGCCCCGAGTCCGGCCTGGCGGTGCCCGCCGAGGACGGCGGCGTGGACCTCTACATCGCCACCCAGTGGCTGCACGTGGACCGCGACCAGCTCGCGCCCTGCCTGGGCCTGCCGCCCGGCAAGGTGCGCCTGACGCTGTCGGGCGTGGGCGGCGCGTTCGGCGCCCGCGAGGACCTGTCGATGCAGGTCCACGCCTGCATGCTGGCCCTGCGGCTGAACCGCCCCGTCAAGATCGTGTACGGCCGGGAGGAGTCGTTCTTCGGCCACGTGCACCGCCACCCGGCCCGGATGCGCTACGAGCACGGCGCGACCCGCGACGGCAGGCTGGTCTACGTCAAGGCCGACATCCTGCTCGACGGCGGCGCGTACTGCTCGTCCTCCCCCGCCGTGGTCGGCAACGCGGCGTCGCTGGGGGCGGGCCCGTACGAGGTGCCGAACGTGCGGGTGGACGCCACCGGCGTCTACACCAACAACCCGCCGTGCGGCGCGATGCGCGGCTTCGGCGCGGTGCAGGCGTGCTACGCCTACGAGTCGCAGATGGACCGGCTGGCGGAGGCGTGCGGCCTGTCGCCGATCGAGGTCCGGATGCGCAACGCCGTATCCCAGGGCTCCCACCTGATCACCGGGCAGGTGATCGACTCGCCCGCGCCGCTGGCGGAGATGCTGCGCGACCTGGAGGCGATGCCGCTGCCAGGGCCGAGGGACGAGGACCTGCGGGGGCTGCCCGGCGGCGTCTCGCAGACCACGCACGGCGAGTCGGTGCTGCGCGGCGTCGGCTACGGCGTGGGCATCAAGAACATCTGCTTCTCCGAGGGCTTCGACGACTACTCCACGGCCCGGGTGCGGGCGGAGCTGATCGGCGGCGAGCCGCACGTCACCGTGCACACGGCCGCCGCCGAGGTGGGGCAGGGCCTGGTGACCGTGCAGGCCCAGATCGCGCGCACCGAGCTGGGCATCGCGAACGTCACGGTGGCCACCGCCGACACCTCGGTCGGGTCGGCGGGCTCGTCGTCGGCCTCGCGGCAGTCGTACGTCACGGGCGGCGCGGTCAAGGCCGCCTGCGAGGCGGTGCGCGAGCGGTTCGAGGGGCTGCCGCCCGGGGAGGCGCTGGAGCGGTTCGGGCCGATCGAGGAGACGCGCGAGTACCGGCACCGGCCGACGTACCCGATGGACCCGCTCACCGGGCAGGGCGACTCGCACACGCAGCTCGCGCTGTGCGTGCACCGGGCGGTCGTGGACGTGGACGTGGAGCTGGGCCTGGTGAAGGTGGTGGAGCTGGCGGCGGTGCAGGACGTCGGGCGGATACTGAACCCGCAGGCGCTGGAGGGCCAGATCCACGGCGGCTCGGCGCAGGGGCTGGGGCTGGCGCTGATGGAGGAGATCCAGGTCCGCGACGGCCAGGTGCTGAACCCGTCGTTCACCGACTACCTCATCCCCACGATCCTGGACATGCCGCCCATGACGCTGAAGATCCTGGAGAACGCGGACCCGGCGGCCCCGTACGGGCTGCGCGGGGCGGGCGAGCCGCCGACGCTGTCCTCCACCCCGGCCATCGCCGCCGCCGTCAGAGCGGCTACGGGACTTCGGTTGACTCGCGTTCCGATTAGGCCGGAAGATATCGCCTTGTTCGACAAGGGCTAGACAAGGGGGCACCGCGATGGCAACCGCACGCGAGGCGGCAGAGGCGGAGTTCAAGCGCTTCGACACCGACGGCGACGGCCGGCTGACCGCCGACGAGATCCGGCAGGCCAACGACGCGCTCGGTGGTCAGGGCGCGTCCGAGAGCGAGATCGAGGCGTTCATCACCTCGGCCGACAGCGACGGCGACGGCACGATCAAGCTGGAGGAGTTCGTCGCCCTGGTGGGCCACGGCCGCCACGAGAAGGCGTGATCTCGCCCACGGCGGGGTAGGCAACCCGGCATTCCCCCTGATCACGAGGGGGGAATGGCGGTGCTCGACAGATTCTTCGAGCTGACGGGGCGAGGCACCACCGCAGGCCGTGAGGTGCGTGGCGGTCTGACGACCTTCATGGCCATGGCCTACATCATCCTGCTCAACCCGATCATCCTGGCGGGGGCCGAGGACGTCACCGGCGCCCGGCTCTCGATCGCGGAGCTGACCACCTCCACGGCGCTGGCCGCGGCGATCTCCACGCTGCTCATGGCCTTCGTCGGCAACGCGCCGTTCGGCCTGGCCGCCGGGCTCGGCCTGAACGCGGTGGTCGCCTACCAGGCGGCCCCGCACATGACCTGGGCCCAGGCGATGGGCCTGGTCGTGCTGGAAGGCGCGGTGATCATCGTGCTGGCCGTGACCGGCCTGCGCACCCTGATCATGAACGCGATCCCGCTGGCGCTCAAGCACGCGATCAGCGTCGGGATCGGCCTGTTCATCGCGCTGATCGGCCTGGTGGACGCGGGCTTCGTCGCGCCCGGCTCGGGCACCCCCGTGCAACTCGGCGCGACCGGGCACCTCACGGGCTGGCCGGTCGCGGTCTTCTGCTTCGGCCTGCTCCTGATGATCCTCCTGTACGTGCGCCGCGTCCCCGCCGCCATCCTGATCAGCATCGCCGTGACGGCTGCGCTGGCCATCCTGGTCAACTCGGTCAACGCCATCGACCCGGCGTCGTGGGGCGTCGTCGCGCCGCGCATGCCGGACTCGCTGGTCGCGGCGCCGGACTTCGGGCTGGTCGGCCAGTTCGACCTGTTCGGCGGGTTCGTCACGGCGGGGGCGCTGACAGCCACCGTGGTGCTGTTCACGCTGGTGCTGTCGGGCTTCTTCGACGCGATGGGGACGATCATCGGCGTCAGCGACGAGGCGGGGCTGGTGGACGAGCAGGGCCGGGTGCCCAGGCTGGGCCGCATCCTGACCGTGGACGGCGTGGCCGGCATGGTGGGCGGCGGGGCCAGCGCCTCGGCGAACACCGTCTTCGTGGAGTCGGCGGCCGGTGTCGGGGAGGGCGCGCGCACCGGGCTCGCCAGCGTGGTGACCGGCGCGCTGCTGGGGCTGACGCTGCTGTTCACGCCGCTGGCGGCGGTGGTGCCCGCCGCCGCGGCGGCGCCCGCGCTGGTGCTGGTGGGGGCGCTGATGATGATGCAGAGCAGGAACGTGCCGTGGAACGACCTGGACCTGGCCGTGCCGGCGTTCCTGACGATCGCGCTGATGCCGTTCACGTACTCGATCACGAACGGCGTGGGCGCGGGCGTGATCGTCTACACGCTGATCAAGGCGGTCAAGGGGCGGTTCTCGGAGATCCCGTGGCTGCTGTGGGTGGTCTCGCTGGTCTTCCTGGCCTACTTCGGCATCGACTGGCTGGAGGAGCTGTTCGCCTAGCGGATGTCGCCGCTGTTGCAGGCGACGCCGTTGTTGTCGACGTCGGTGTACCAGTCGTACTCCTCGTGGGTGCCCTTGTAGTAGGGGCCGTCGCCGGCCGCCACGGCCTCCTTGCAGCTCGTGTAGCGCTTGTCGAGGCCGCCCCGGCCGTTGGTGGCGGGCGCGGTGCCGCCGGGCCGCGAGGTGCCCGCGGAGCCGGTCGTCCCGGTGGAGCCGGTCGTGCCCGTGGAACCCGTCGTGCCCGTGGAACCCGTCGTGCCCGTGGAACCCGTCGTGCCCGTGGAACCGGTCGGGCCGGTGCCGCCGGTCGGCTGGCCCGTCGTGGCGGGGCCTGTAGGCTGCCCGGTCGGCGGGGTGGCGGGCTGGCCGGTCGGCGGGGTCGTGGTGCCGGCGCCGGGGCCGGGCGAGCCGCCCAGCAGGCGGGCCACCAGCGCGTCGGCGTCCTCCTTGGTGAAGCCGGCGATGCTCACGCTGTCGCCGTCCATCGGCTGGGTCACGATGGGCGCGGCGACCACCGTCTTGGGCTGGTCGGCCTGCGCGGGCGCCAGCACGATCGCGATCTGCTGCTGCTCGGGCACCAGCTCGTCGACCAGCTCTACCAGCTTGTCCTTGAACGCGGGCGCGACCGCGATGCGCACGGAGTAGAGGCCGTCGTCCTCGCGCAGCGGCTCGATGCGCTGCACGGCCGCGACGGTGACGCCGTCCTCCAGCAGGTAGCAGGTGGTCTGCGCCGCGTCGAGCACGGCCGGGTCGCCGGGGCACGGCGCGACCTTGGTCTCCCTGACGGGCGCGAAGTGGATGGGCACCGACAGGTAGCGCGGCGGCGCGCCCCCTAACAGGGGCATGTCAGGGCTTCTGGTCATGAGGACGGCGACCGTGCCGAGCACGCCTGCGACGAGCACGACGACCACCAGCGAGACGATCAGCACGATGGTGGTGAGTCTGCTGGCGGTCGGCTCCCCCGGGTCCGCGGGTGGCGGCTCTTCCGGCTTGTCCATCGATGACGATCCCATCCTGACGTTCGGGCTGCCGGTGAGCCTATCGAGGAGAAGGCACACCGGGGTAATCCGCCGGATAATCCTCACTCAACTGATAGACCGGAGGAAGAATGGAGGAGGAAACCCTGGATCCCCGGGAAGAGTGACGGCATGAAGATCGGTGTGCCGCGTGAGGTCAAGAACAGCGAGTACCGGGTGGCGCTGACCCCGGCGGGGGTGCACGAGCTGGCCCGCCACGGCCACCATGTCCTAGTCGAGCGCGACGCCGGAGCCGGCTCCGCGATCCCCGACGCCGACTTCGCCGCCGCGGGCGCCGTGCTGGTGCCCGAGGCCGACGAGCTGTGGGGCGAGGCCGACCTGGTGATGAAGGTCAAGGAGCCGGAGGCGGAGGAGTACCACCGGCTGCGCAAGGGGCTGGTGCTGTTCACGTACCTGCATCTGGCCGCCTCGCGGCCCTGCACGCGGGCGCTGCTGGAGTCTGGCTGCACCGCGGTCGCCTACGAGACGGTGCAGACGGCGAACGGCGCGCTGCCGCTGCTGGCGCCCATGTCGGAGGTGGCGGGCCGGCTGGCTCCGCAGGTGGGCGCCTACCACCTGATGCGCTCGGCGGGCGGCAGGGGCGTGCTCATGGGCGGGGTGTCCGGGGTGCGCGCGGCGCACGTGGTGGTGATCGGGGCCGGGGTCTCCGGCATGAACGCCGCCGCCATCGCCCTCGGCATGCAGGCCGAGGTGGTGCTGCTCGACATGAACATCGACAAGCTGCGCCGGGCCGACCTGATCTACCAGGGCCACTGCCAGACCGTCGCGTCCAACATGCTGGAGATCGAGCGCGCGGTGCTGGAGGCCGACCTGGTCATCGGCGCGGTGCTGGTGCCCGGCGCCAAGGCTCCTGAGCTGGTCAGCAACGACCTGGTCAGCCGCATGAAGCCGGGCTCGGTGCTGGTGGACATCTCGATCGACCAGGGCGGCTGCTTCGAGGACTCGCGGCCGACCACGCACGAGGAGCCGACGTACCGGGTGCACGACTCGATCTTCTACTGCGTGGCCAACATGCCGGGCGCGGTGCCGCACACCTCGACGTTCGCGCTGACGAACGTGACGCTCCCGTACGCGCTGGCCATCGCCGACCTGGGCTGGCAGCGCGCGATGCGCGCGGACCCGGCGCTGGCGCTCGGCCTGAACACGCACGAGGGCCGCCTGACCAGCCGGCCCGTGGCCCAGGCGCACGGGCTGGAGTGGACGGCGCCCGAGGAAGTGCTCGGCTGAACCGATTCCCCTGAGCCTCTGGGCATCCCGCATCCGAAGAGTTACGCTACGTAGCGATCAGCTACTTACCGTAATGATCGGAGTGGTGATGTCCCTGCCGAGCTTCCGTGAGAGCGCGGAGCGTAACTTCGACGACCTGGACGCCGACAGCGACGGCTTCCTGACCCGCTACGACTACCTGGCGCTCGCCCAGCAGCGCCTCCAGCGGGCCGGCGTCCGTCCCGACACGCCCGCCGGCGAGGCCCTGGTCGACGCGTTCATCAACGCCTGGGACACCCACGCCCGCGCCCTGGACACCGACCACGACGGCGAGATCAGCAAGGAGGAGTACGTGCGCTCCTTCGAGATGCTGGTACGCACCGGCGCGCTCGAAGCGGTGCTGGCGCCGATCTGCAAGGCCGCCTTCACCGTGGCCGACCACGACGGCGACGGCCACATCAGCGCCGAGGAGTTCCGCTCGCTCTGGAGCCACCGCGACACCGACCTCGGCACCGCCTTCGCCGCGGCTGACAGCGACGGCGACGGGCGCATCTCGTTCGAGGAGTTCGCCAGGGCCCGCCACGGCCTGCTCATCAGCGGGGACTGAGGAGCCAGGACACACGTCAGGGCCCGGCGGGGGCCGGGCCCTGACGTCCTCGTACCGCTGTTACTGCGACGGGCTGGCCGAGGGGGCCGGCGTCTCCATCGGGGCCTGCTGCTGGTTCGTGGGCTCCGGCGGCAGGGGAGCCTGGTCGGCCGTGGTGGTGATCGCGTCGTTGCCGCCACAGGTGGCGCCCGGCTCGGGCGTGTCAGCGCCGTTCTGGTAGCGCTTGATGAACGCCCCGAGCTTCGGGTCGGCCGGATCGGTCAGCTTGAGCTGGTGGCCCCAGGAGGACACCACGACCGGCGACGGCAGGTTGGGGAACGGGCTCATGAGCATGTAGTCCTGCTGCCCCGTGGAGGACGCGACCTCCTTCAGCTTGTCGATCTGCGCCTTGGGCAGGTCGGGCCGGTAGGTGATCCAGATCGCGCCGTGCTCCATCGAGTGCACCGCGTGCTCCGGATGGATCGGCTTGTCGTAGATCGCGCACTGCTGCCAGTAGTTGTTGTGCTGGCCGCCCACCGGCGGCGTCTCCTTGTACGTCACGGCGTTCCAGACATGCTGGCTGCCTTCGTACTTCACGCTGGTCACAGCGTCCAGCGAGGTCTGCCTGGCCTGGTTGACCAGGTAGAAGCCCACCACGCCGACGAGCACCACGATGATGAGCCCGCCCGTGCCCCACATCAGCAGTGCGGCGCGGCGTTGTTTGCGCTTCTGCTCGGCCCGCAGCTTCTGCAGGTTCTCGCGCCTCGCCTGCGCCTTCTCCTTCGTCATCGTTCCTCCATCGGCGTACCAACTCCGGGTCACCCTATGCCCTGCGGGCGTATGCGGAGAATAAGCGGGACATAAGCGTCCGATCACAGCCCTGCGAACCGGCGTGCCCGCAGGTGGGCCACAGGTCGGCCACAGGTCGGTACGCTGGAGCAGCCATGGAAAAACCGGTGAGAAAACCCATTCTGATCATCTGCGGCGTGCTGGTGCTCGCCGTGGCCGCGTTCCTGCTGTTCGGCCGCGACGGCACGCCGGGCGACACCTCACCGGAGGCCGGGTTCGCCCGCGACATGGCCACCCACCACGCCCAGGCCGTCGACATGGCGTTCATCGTCAGGGACAAGGGCCCCGCCAGGGAGATCAGGAGCCTGGCCTTCGACATCATCAACACCCAGTCGAACCAGCGCGGCATGTTCCAGGGCTGGCTGCAGCAGTGGAAGCTCAGCCAGGCGACCGACCAGCGGCCGATGGCCTGGATGAGCGGCCACGGGCACGGCGCCACGCCGGCGGCCACCCCGGCTGCCACCCCGGGCGTGATGCCCGGCATGGCCTCGGCCGACGAGCTGACCAAGCTCAAGCAGGCGCGGGGCACGCAGGCCGAGGTGCTGTTCCTGCAGCTCATGATCCGCCACCATGAGGGCGGCGTGCAGATGGCCGAGGGGCTGCTCAAGCTGTCCACGCGCAGCGAGGTGGTCAGCATGGCGCAGAAGATCGTCGACGGGCAGAGCGGGGAGATCAAGCTCATGACGGAGCTGCTCAAGCAGCGCGGCGCGCAGCCCTACCCGTCGATTCTGAAGAGCCAGTAAGCGATGGGCGCCGACGCGGTCGTCGTGGGATCCGGGCCCAACGGCCTGATGGCGGCCGTCATGCTGGCCCGCGCCGGGCGCGAGGTGCTGCTGCTGGAGGCGGCCGAGCGGTTCGGCGGCGGCCTGCGCTCCGCCGAGCTGACGCTGCCGGGGCACGTGCACGACCTGGGCGCGACCGTGATGGCGATGGCGCTGGCCTCCCCCGCGTTCAGGGAGCTGGACCTCAAGGGGGTCGAGTTCGCCCATCCGCCGGTGGTCGCCGCCCACCCGCTCGACGGGCAGCCCGCCGTGCTCGTGCACCGCGACGTCCGGCGCACCGCGGAAGGGCTGGGTCGCGACGGGGCCGCGTGGACGGCCACCGTGGGCGCGGCGGTGCGGGCCGGGCTGCCGCTGGTGGAGCTGCTGCTCAAGCCGCTGGGGCCGTGGCCGGCGCGGCCGATGACGTTCGCCAGGGCCGCCAGGTTCGGGCTCGGCGCGGCGCTGCCCGCCACCACGTTCGCCAGAGGCGCGTTCAGGACCGAGCGGGCGCGGGCGCTGATCGCGGGCATGTCCGCGCACTCCATGCTCGACCTGCGCGCCCCCATCTCCGCCGGATACGGGCTGACCCTCGCCGTGCTGGCCCACCTGGTGGGCTGGCCGGTGGTGCGCGGCGGGTCGCAGGTGCTCGCCGACGCGCTCGTGGCCGAGCTCAGATCGCTGGGCGGCGAGGCGGTCACCGGGCACCGGGTGCGGCGCCTGTCGGAGCTGGACGCGCCGATCGTCGTGCTCGACGTGACGCCCCGCCAACTGCTCGCGATGGCCGACCTGCCCGGCGGGTACCGGCGGCGGCTGGAGCGCTACCGGTACGGGCCCGGCGTGTTCAAGCTGGACTGGGCGCTGGACGGGCCGGTGCCGTGGCGCGACCCGGCGGTGGCCTCGGCGGGCACGGTGCACCTGGGCGGCACGCTGGAGGAGATCGCGCTCAGCGAGGCCGAGGCGAGTGCCGGGCGGGTCTCGCCCCGGCCGTACGTGCTGCTCGTCCAGCCTTACGCGGCCGATCCGACGCGCGGCGGGCACACCCTGTGGGCCTACTGCCACGTCCCGCACGGCTCGCGGGCCGACGTCACCGACCTGGTCGAGGCCCAGATCGAGCGGTACGCGCCGGGCTTCCGCGATCGGGTGCTGGCCAGGCACGCGATGGGCCCGGCCGAGCTGGAGGCCGCCGACCCCAACCTGGTGGGCGGCGACATCGGGGGCGGGCTGGCGAGCCTGGCGCAGTTCGCCCGCCGTCCGGTCTGGTCACCCGCCCCGTGGCGCACGCCGCTGCCGGGGGTGTTCCTCTGCTCGTCCTCGACGCCGCCGGGGCCCGGGGTGCACGGGATGGGCGGCTGGCAGGCCGCCCGCCTCGCCCTGCGCCACCGCTGAGCCCGCCGCACAGGACACGCGCGGGCGCCCAGGCCGCGACGGACGCAGGGCCGGGTCTCAGCCGCGGAGTCTCAGCGGCCGGGTCTCAGCGGCCGAGTCTCGGCGGCGGGGTCTCAGCGGCGGGTGTCGCTCATCTCCTCGGCGAGCGCGGCGGCGAAGGCGTCCACGTCCTCCTCCGTCGTGTCGAACGCGCACATCCACCGCACCTCCCCGTCCGTCCAGTCGTAGAACCTGAACCGCTTGCGCAGCCGCTCGGCCACGTCCGGGGGCAGCGCCGCGAACACGGCGTTGGCCTCGACCGCCCTGGCCACCCGCACCCCGGGCACGCGCCCGACCGCCTCGGCCAGCCGCCGCGCCATCTCGTTGGCCCGCCGGGCGTTGCGCAGCCACAGGTCGCCCGAGAGCAGCGCCTCGAACTGCACCGAGACGAACCGCATCTTCGACGAGAGCTGCATGAACGTCTTGCGCAGGTAGTCGATGCCGGTGGCGGCGTCCGGGTTGAGCACGACGACGGCCTCGCCGTACATCAGGCCGATCTTCGTGCCGCCGAAGGAGATCACGTCCACGCCCGCGTCGGTGGTCAGCGCCCGCATGGGGACGTCGAGCGCGGCGGCGGCGTTGGTCAGCCGTGAGCCGTCGAGGTGCACGAGCAGGCCCAGGTCGTGGGCGTGGGCGCAGATCGCGGCGATCTCGGCGGCGGTGTAGACGGTGCCCAGCTCGGTGGTGTTGGAGATGGAGACCACCTTCGGCTGGGCGCGGTGCACGTCGCCGAAGCCCCAGGCCTGCCGGTCGATCAGCTCGGGGGTGAGCTTGCCGTCGGGCGTGGGGACGGTGAGCAGCTTGATGCCGCCCGCCACCTCGGGCGCGCCGCCCTCGTCGGTGTTGATGTGGGCGCTCTCGGCGCAGATGACCGCCTCCCACTGCGCGGTCATGGAGCGCAGGGAGACGACGTTGGCGGCGGTGCCGTTGAACACCGGCCATGCCTGCGCCCGCTCGCCGAAGTGCTTCTGGAAGACCTCCTGCATGGCCTCGGTGTAGACGTCGTCGCCGTAGGAGGTCTGGTGGCCGCCGTTGGCGGCGACGACGGCCTGGAGGATCTCGGGGTGCACCCCGGCGTAGTTGTCGCTGGCGAAGGCCTTGAGCCGGGGGTCGTGCCGGGGGTTCAAGAAGTCAGGTCCAATCGTGTGCCGTTGATCTCTGCGGCGGGGCGTTCGTAGAGCCCGCCGATGGCCGCGGCCAGGTCGCCGACGTCGGTGAAGCCGGGGAACTTCGCCTCGGGGTTCGCCGCGCGCATGGAGTCGTTCACCAGCGCCTTGACGACGAGGACGGTGGCCGCGCTGGAGGTGCCCCTCAGCGCGTCGGCCAGGGAGAGCGTCCAGGCCTCCGCCGCCGCCTTGGCCGCCGCGTAGACGGCGCCTCCGGCGGACGGGGCCTGCGCCGCCTTGGCCGAGACGATCACGAAGCGGCCGTCGTCGCTGCGGCGCAGCAGCGGCTCGAAGGCCAGCGAGACGTGCTGGAGGGTGCGGATCAACAGGTCGTGCAGGAGGTCCCAGTCGCGGAGGTCGGTCTCGGCGAACGAGCCTGCGCCGCGCCAGCCGCCCACCAGGTGCACCACGCCGTCCACGCGGCCGTGCTCGCGCTCGATGCGGTCGGCCAGGCCCTGTACGGCGGCGCGGTCGAGCAGGTCCACGTCCTGCTTGTCCACGCCGATCACGGTGTGACCCTGTTTCCGGAAATATACGGACACGGCCTCACCTGTGGGCCCTCCGGCCCCGGTAACCAGAATGATCATGCTCGGAGTCCCTTAGTCGATTCGACTACGTCTGTCAGCTTACGGCGCAGTGCCTCGTAGAACATGCTGAGCGGGAACTCGTCGGGCAGCACCGCGTCCACCTTCGCCTTCTGCTCCTCCGGCAGCGCGTCCACCCCCTTCGCCCAGGTCGAGCCGGGATGCGGCGCCACGTACGCGCTCACCAGCTCGTACGCCGCCAGCCAGTGCGCCAGCTTGGACCGGTCGATGCTGTCGCGATACAGCTTCTCGACCTCCCCGCGCAGATCGGCCACCCCGTCAGCGACCCGGTCCCAGTCGATCGTGAGCCGGTTGTCCGTCCACCGCACGACGTCGTTGCGGTGCAGGTAGGCGAACAGGAGCTGCCCGCCGAGCCCGTCGTAGTTGCGCACCCGCTCCCCCGTGACGGGGAAGCGGAACAGCCGGTCGAACAGGATCGCCGTCTGCACGTACCGCGCGTACGGCACACCCCGCCGCTCCAGCTCCACGGCCTCCCCGAACGCGGTCAGGTCGCAGCGCAGCTCCTCCAGCGCGTACAGCCAGTACGGCATCCGCTGCTTGATCATGAACGGGTCGAACGGCAGGTCGCCGTGGCTGTGGGTGCGGTCGTGCACCAGGTCCCAGAGCACGAACGTGTCCTGCGCCAGCCGCTGCGAGGCCAGCAGCCGCTCGGCGTCGGGCGGCAGGTCCAGCTTGAGCGTCTCCACGGCGGCCGAGGAGACCCGCCTGAACCTGGCGGCCTCGCGGTCGGCGAAGATCCCGCCCCAGGTGAACCTGGCGGGCGCCTGCCGCACCGCCACCGTCTCGGGGAACAGCACCGCCGAGTGGGTGTCGTAGCCGGAGGTGAAGTCCACGAACGCGATCGGCACGAACATCGGGTTGTCGTAGCCGCCCGCCTCCAGCTCGGCCAGCCAGCCGGGCCAGATCGTGCGGATCCAGACGGCTTCCAGGTTGCGGACCGGGTTGCCGTTCTGGGTGTACATGGGGAACACCACGACGTGCTCCAGGCCGTCGAGGCGCTGGGTGTCGGGGTGGAAGAGGTCGAGGGAGTCGAGGAAGTCGGGCACGCCCAGGTCCTGTGCGGCCCACTTGGTCAGGTCGTTCCTGACGGCCTGAAGGTAGGGGGCGTCGTGCGGGAAGTGCTCTGAGAGCTCGCTCACGTGCGCGGTGATCCGGCTCACCAGGGTCTTGGCCCGCTCCTTGGCCTCCTCCGGCACCGAGCCGTCCTTGACCTGGAGCGGCCGCAGCTCCTCCACGGCCTCCTTGAGCCGCCCGAACAGGGCCGCCTTGACCTGCACAGGTCCCCCACCAAGCGCCCCGCCGCACCCCTCGTCGCGCGCCGCGCCAAGCGCCACATCGTGCGCCCCGCCATGCGCCCCGCCATGCGCCCCGCCATGCGCCCCGCCGCGCGCCTCATCGCGGGCCGCGCCGAACACCGCGTCGTGCGCCTCGCTGAGCGCCGCGTCGTGCGCCTTGCCGACGGCCCCGTACCCAGCCACGCCGACGCTGTCGGTGGGGAGTCTGGCGGACCAGGTGACCACGTTCTGCCAGAGCACGCGGTGGTCGTGATCGTCGATCGAGTCGTCACCGAACAGGTCGGAGTCGGCGAACACGACGACCCGCCCCAGGCCGTGCCGCAGCGTCAAGGCCAGCGGCTCGCCCGCCGGGTCCGCCGTCGTGGAGGTGGCGAAGAGCACCTGCGCCCCCTCGGCCGCCAGCGTGCCCGCACGGTAGAAGCAGGCCGTCCGCACCCCGGCGAGCACCCCGGCGTCGCTGGAACGTTCCCCCAGCACCCAGGTGGCCACGTCGCGGTGGGCGTGGCGGGGGTCGCGGACGGTGGTGTGCCGCACGTCCACGCCGAACCGGGCGAGCAGCTCGCGCAGGTTGTTGCCGTACTTGTCCTGCTCCTCCTCGGCCAGCACGACGAGCCCGCCGCCCCCGGCGACGAACGCCTCGACGGCGTCCAGTTCGGCGGCGGTGAAGACGGGGCTGCCCTGCCCGGTGGTGCGCTCCCAGCGGTCACCGGACGGGTGGGCGATCACCAGGACGTCCTGCCCGGCCAGCACGTCGGGGCCGAGCGGGCCGGACGTGTGAGCGGTGACCGTGTGTCCCAGGTGCCGCAGCAGCCCGGCCGCGCGGGCGTAGCTGTTGTCGTCGGGATGGGCGGGGTTGATGGACTCGGCCAGCTCGCGCCGGATGGTCCACGACTCGCTGTGAGCCTCGTCGAACAACACCTGGGGGAACGATCGCATGAAATATCTCCTGCATCTGCCGCCTTATGCAGGAAAATATACACACATATACGGAAATCCTCGCTAGTCCCTCCCGGCTAAGCAGCCCCAGGCCGTACGACGCCGGTCTCGTACGCGAACACCACGGCCTGCGCCCGGTCACGCAGCGACAGCTTCATCAGGACCCGCGCCACGTGCGTCTTGACCGTGGCCTCACCGACGAACAGGTCCCTGGCGATCTCCGCGTTGGTGAGGCCGCGCGCCAGCAGCCGCAGCACCTCCAGCTCGCGCGGCGTCAGCTCGGCCAGCGCGGGCGACGGCACGGGCTCCGCGCGGCCGGCGAACGTGGCGATCACCCGGCTCGTCACGGCCGGGTCGAGCAGCGCGTCGCCGGCGTGCACCACCCTGATCGCCTCCAGCAGTTGCTCGGGCGGCGACACCTTCAGCAGGAAGCCGCTGGTGCCGGCGCGCAGCGCGGCGTAGAGGTTCTCGTCGGTGTCGAACGTGGTCAGCGTGATCACCTTGGGTGGCGCGGGCGCGTCCAGCAGCTCCTTGGCCGCCGCCAGCCCGTCGAGCCGGGGCATCGAGATGTCCATGAGGACGATGTCCGGCCGGGTACGCCTGGCCACGGCGACGGCCTCACGCCCGTCGGCCGCCTCTCCGACGACTTCCATGCCGGGATCGCTCTCGACGACCATGCGCAGCCCGGCCCTGACCATCGCCTGATCGTCCGCGATGACTATGCGAATGCCCACACGCGGAGGTTAGACGGCGGGGTGCCGCCTTGAACACCGCGAGAACTCCCCTGCCAAGCCGTACGCAAGTGAGTTCCAAGTCAGGACAGCCGCACGCTCTGCCTGAACCTCGTCTGGGTGGCGTCGTCGCAGCTCGTCTTGCCGCAGAAGTACATGATCAGCATGGTCTTGGGCTCGCGGTTGATCACGTAGCTCACGAAGGCGAGCCTGGCGCCGCTGGCCGGGTCGTGCAGGGAGCCGTCGAAGCGGGTGGCGGGGCTGCTGCCCGCCTGGTCCTGCACGGGTTTGTCGAGGTCGACCTGGCCGGGGAGCAGGGCCTCCATCTTGGGCTTCATCAGCTCGGCGGTGCCGCTGGCGTCGAGGGTGTCGGAGACCTGGACGTACACGCCGGCGACGCCCTCGGGGTCGCTGTTGACGATCTCCTTCACCTTGGACCAGTCGGCGCCCGGGCCGGCCACGAACAGCTCCTCGAACTCCGTGGCGTGCGAGGACGCCACGGCGAACAGGTCCTGGTGGGTGCGCACCGTCCAGTCGCCCGGGTAGTCGAACGTGAGCGGCGCGGCGGCGCTGGTCTTGTACGTCGTCCAGGTGTCGCCGCGGTTGTTCATGATCACGAACGCCACCAGGGCGAGCGCGGCCACGGCGGCCACCAGCGTGGCGGCCACGATCGGCACCCTGCCCGGCCGCTTGCCCGCCGCACGGGCCGGCCGGGCGCCCGACCGGGTGCCCGGCTGGCCGGCCGGCTGGGTGGCCGGGCCGCCCGCCGGAGCCCGCGTGAACGGCGCCGCGAACGGCGGCACGGAGCCCGGCCCGGAGTCGCGCCCCTGCCCCGCCCCGCCCGGCACGGAATGCGGCCCCGAACCAGGCCCTGAACCAGGCCCCGCGCCATGCCCCGCGCCATGCCCCGCGCCATGCCCCGCGCCATGCCCCGCGCCATGCCCTGAGCCGGGAATGGAGTGCGGCCCCGAGCCAGGCCCCGGCTGGGGCGCCGCGTGGGCCCCCGGACGCTGCACGGGATAGGGCCCGGAGTGCGGGCTCTGCCCGGGAGGCGGCACGAGGTGCGACCCGGATCCCAGGTTCGACCGCGGGCCGAAGCCGCCGAACGGGTCGCCGAAGGGGTCCTGCTGGTGCCCGCTGATCGCGTCGCGCAGCGCGGTCACGAACTCGGTGCAGGTCGCGTACCGCTGCTCGGGCGACTTGGCCAGCGCGCGCATGATCACGCCGTCCACCTGCGCGGGCAGCTCGGGCCGCAGTTGCGACAGCGGCGGCGGCTGCTCGGCCAGGTGCGCCCAGAGCAGCGCGATGTCGTTCTCGCGCTGGAACGGCAGCCGCGCCGACAGCGCCTCGTAGACCACGCAGGCCAGCGCGTACTGGTCGCAGCGGCCGTCGATGTGCTCCTTGTTGATCTGCTCGGGCGACATGTACCGGGGCGTGCCGATGAACTGGTCGGTCTGGGTCAGCCCGGAGATGGACGAGCGGTGCTTGGTGATGCCGAAGTCGGTCAGGTAGACGTGGTCACCGGCGAGCAGGATGTTGGCCGGTTTGACGTCGCGGTGGATCAGGTCGTGCGCGTGGGCGGCGTCGAGCGCGGCGGCCGTCTGCGCGAAGATCTGGTTCGCCTGCCCGATCGGCAGCGGCCCTCGGTCGTAGATGAGGCGGCGCAGGTCGAGGCCGTCCACGTACCGCATGGCGATGTACAGGACGCCGTCCACGTCGGCGTTCGCCTCGTAGATCGGGATGATGTTGGGGTGCTCGATGCTGGCGACCGTCCTGGACTCCAGGATGAACCGTTGCCTGAACCTGTCGTCGACGCTGAGCACCGGGTTGAGGATCTTCAGCGCCACCCGGCGGCTCAACCTCGGGTCGAGTGCCAGGTAGACGACGGCCATGCCGCCCTTGCCGACGATGTCCTCGATGTAGTACCCGGCCACCTCCTGGCCGATGAGCGATCTTTCGTTCAATGGCATCACGTCTCGATGGGGTGGCCGCAGTAGCCGCAGAATCGATGCGCCGGTCCGAGTCTCATGCCGCACGAGGTGCAGTACTTGATCGCCGGGTCCGGCGCGGTCATCACCTGCTGTTGCTGCGGGGCCACTTGGAACGACTGGGACCGCCGCACGACCACGGTCTGGTTCGCACCGTCGTCGAGCGGTGGACTGGCCGCCAGCGGCTGTGGCAGTTCTGTCTGTCTTTCAGGAGTGCGGCGGCGCCACAGCAGATACGCCCCGCCCCCCGCCGCGATGAAAAGAATTCCGGCCGCCGCGATGAACGGCCACAGCGGCGTGGACCCCTCGGGCTCGCTCGACGCCCTCTTGGTGCCCTGGTCCTCGGGGCCGCCCCGCTTGGCCAGCGAGGTCTTCAGCAGGGCTGCGGCCACCACGTTGCCGGGGTAGAGCTCCAGCACGCGCTGGAAGCCGGGCGCGGCCTCGGTGTAGTACTTCGTGTGATACCGGGTCAGGGCCGCCTCGAAGGCGGTGTCGATGGCGCCTCTGCGCGGCACCACCTTGGCCGCGGCCAGGATGGCGGTGACCTCCTTGACGCCGATCATCTTGCCGTCCTTGCCGCCGCCGACCAGCAGGCCGATGACGTGGCCGTCCTTGTCGCCGATGATGGGCGCGCCGACCAGGCCCTTGTCGGCGAGGCCGCCCAGCTTGACCGGCTCGTCGACCTTCTTCTCCGGGTCGGCGAACGGCCTGCCCGCGCCGCCGGCGACGCCGCCCTTGCCCAGGTGGGCGATCTCCACGGTGTGCGCCACGTTCGGGCCAGGCCTGCCGAGGAAGCCGGCTACGTTGGTGGGCGAGCCCTCCTGGTCGGGCACCTTGTCGGCGAGCGGCGCGGTCGGCATGCCGACGCCGCCCGCGACGGGCGTCAGCGGCACCAGCACGGCCGGGTCGTCGGGGTTGGGACCGGCCTTGATGCACTTGACCTTGTAGCCGTCGGCGCTGGCCGGTGAGACGTTGGGATAGGCCGTGATGTCGGTGGTGACGCTGACGATGCAGGTGGCGGTGTCGCTCTCGGGCTTGTAGCACTGCTGGAGATGCTCGTCGAGCAGGTCGTCGGAGAGCGTGTGCTTGTCGTAGTCGGCCGGGATCTTCACCTTGTGGTGCTCGGCGAAGATCTTGTTGGCGGCGTAGATGGCGACGTCGTTCGCGTTCACCGCCAGGCGCCTGAGCGCCACGACGGTGCCGTCGGGGTTGACGACCGTGCCCGTGCCCGCGGCGAACGGCAGGCTGTAGGAACGGTCCACGTGTTTCAGCTCGCCGATGTGGTCGAGCAGGGTGATCTTCACGTGGGACACGGCTTCCAGCCGCACCACGGCCGGGCTCACCAGGTCGGTGATCCCGCTCGGGTGCTCGTGGGCCGCGACCGGTGTCGCGATGAGCACCAGTGCCACCGCGGCGCCACCGGCAAGAGCTGTGAGGCGCGCCATCTCCGCTCCAAACACTGGAATAGGACCAGGTTCCCAATCACATGGCGTAAGTCAATAGACCACCACATAGACAAGCGCTTGCTCGGGGACATAACGTACCTGGATGGGTTACGCGATCGGCGTCGATGTCGGCGGCACCTTCACCGACGTGGTCCTGAGAGGCACGTCCGGCGCGATATCCGTGGCCAAATGTTTGAGCACCCACTACGACCCCATCGCGGGCATCGTCTCCGGCGTTACGCGCGTGCTCGGCGGACGCGACCCGGCGCAGGTCACGCGGGTGGTCCACGCGACCACTCTGGCCACCAACGCGGTGCTCGAACGCAAGGGCGTACGTGTCGCCTATGTCACGACACAGGGCTTTCGGGCCGCCATCCCACTCGGCCGGTACGCGCGCGTCGAGGAGGACCGCTACGACCTGCGCTTCACCCCGCCCCCTCCCCCGGTCGCGCCCGGCGACTGCTTCGAGGTGGTCGAACGCGTCTCGGCCCGCGGCGCCGTACTGACACCTCTCGACACCGGCTCCGTGCACCGGGTCGCCGACGCGATCGCGGCCCGCGGCATCGAGTCGGCGGCGGTGTGCCTGCTGCACTCCTACGCCAACCCCGACCACGAACGGCGGGTGGCGCGGATCCTGCGCGCCACGATCCCCGCCGTCGTCATCTCGTCCGAGGTGTGGCCCGAGATCCGCGAGTACGAGCGCGCCACCACCGCCATCATGTCCGCCTACATCGGCCCGCTGATGGCCTCCTACCTCTCCCGCCTGCGCGAACGGCTCGCGGAGCTGGGCATCCACGCGCCCGTCCACGTCATGGAGTCCAGCGGCGGCGTGATCTCCGCCGAGCTGGCCGCCAGGCGGGCCGTCGCCACGATCGAGTCCGGCCCGGCCGCCGGGGTGCTGGCGGCGACCGGGGCCGGGTTCGCGGAGGCGATCTCGTTCGACATGGGCGGGACCACCGCCAAGACGTGCGTGGTGCGCGGCGGGCGGCCGGAGATCACCCACGAGTTCCACGTGGGCGGCAAGGGCAGCTTCGGCGGGCGGCGGGCGGGCACCGGCGTGCCCATCAAGACCCCGGCCATCGACCTGGCCGAGGTGGGGGCGGGCGGCGGCAGCGTGGCCTGGCTCGACCCCGCGGGCGCGCTGCGCGTCGGCCCGCGCTCGGCCGGCTCCTCCCCCGGCCCCGCCTGCTACGGCCTCGGCGGCTCGGAGCCGACCGTCACGGACGCCAACCTCGTGCTCGGCTACCTGTCCTCGGCCTCCATCCCGCTGTCGCCGCCGCTCGCGGACAAGGCGCTGGACCGGCTCGCCTCGCCGCTGGGGGTGACGCGCGAGGAGGCCGCGTACGCCGTGCACGAGATCGTCAGCGCGTCCATGGCGTCGGCCGTGCACGTGGTCACGGTGCAGCGCGGCATCGACCCGCGCGGCTTCGCGCTGGTCGCCTTCGGCGGCGCGGGGCCGATGCACGCGGCCAGGGTGGCCGAGCGGTTCGGCATCGGGACGGTGGCGGTGCCGGCGCACTGCGGGGTGGCGTCGGCGGCCGGGCTGCTGTCGGGCGCCCTGTCCACCGACCGGGTCCTGTCCCGCCTCGACGCCCCCGACCCCGAGGCGATCTTCACCTCCCTGGCCGGGGACGCCGCCGCCGACCTCGGCCTCTCGCTGTCCGCGCCCGGGGTGCGGGTGCTGCGCTCGGTGGACGTCCGCTTCAAGGGCCAGTCGCACGACCTCACGGTGGAGTGGTCCGGCGATCGGGACGTGCTGGAGTCGCGGTTCTTCCGCCGGTACGCGGAGGTGTACGGGATCACGCAGCGGGGGGAGGTCGAGCTGGTCAGCTACCGCGTCCGCGTCACCACCCCGCCGGATGACGCCCCTCCGGACGGCGGGGCCCCTCTCGGCGCCGGTGCGGCGGAAGGCCGTACGGCGGAATCCGGCGCGGCGCGGACGGCAGAGCCCGGCGCGACGCCAACGGCGGGCACCCGCAAGGCGTACTTCCCGGAATGCGGCGGCTACACCGACGTCCCCGTCCACACCAGGGACACCCTCGCCGGAGCGGGCGGCCGGGCCGACGGCCCCGCCATCGTCGAGGACCCCGGCTCCACGATCGTCATCCCACCGGGCTGGACCGCCCGCCTCACCCCCGCCCAGGCCGTCCACCTCACCCGGAGCATCCCATGACCGACCCGCTGACCGCCGAGGTGCTCAGGAACGCCCTCGTCGTGGCCGCCGAGGAGGCCAGCATCGTGGTGGTCCGCTCGGCGTACTCGACCTTCATCGTCGAAGGCTCGGACGCCTCCGCGGCGGTCCTCGACGCCAGGGGCCGCCTGATCGCCCACTCCATGGCCACTACGCTGATGAACAGCATGGCGCTCAAGCTCGCCCTCCCCGAGCTGCTCAAGGACCTCCCGCCGCACACGATGCGCCCCGGCGACGTGTACGCGCTCAACGACGCCTACCGGGGCGGCGTGCACACCAACGACCTGCTCGTCTACCGGCCGGTCTTCGTCCACGGCGCCCCCGCCTACTTCACCGCCACCATGATCCACGTCTCCGACCTGGGCGGCCTCTCGGCGGGCGGCATGGCCCCGCTGGCCACGGACATCTTCCTGGAGGGCCTGCAGCTCCCCCCGGTCCGCCTGGCCACCGCCGCCGGCCTGGAGCCCTCGGTCGAGGCGATCCTGCAGGCCAACAGCCGCACCCCGGACAAGGTCATGGGTGACGTACGGGCCCTGGTGGCAGGCACGGCGGTGGCCGCCACCCGGCTGGAGTCCCTGATCGCGGAGTACGGCGCGGACGGCCTCGCCGCGGGCGTCGACGACTACCTGACCTATACCGAGGACAGGACCAGGGCGGCGCTGGCGGAGCTGCCGGAAGGCCGCTTCGAGGCGTCGTACCCGATCGACGACGACGGCCTCGACCCCGACCGGTGCCATCACGTCCGCGTCGCCGTCACCCTCGGCCCGCGCACGGCGGCGCTCGACTTCTCCGGCACCGACCCGCAGGTGCCCGCCGCCATCAACGCGTCGGCGTCGCAGTCGCTGGCCGCCGCCGTGTTCGCGATCCGCTGCTTCCTCGACCCGACGATCCCGATGAACGACGGCTGCCTGCGCGCCATCGACGTGCACCTGCCCGAGGGCTCCCTGCTCAACGCCCGCTCCCCGCACCCCTGCGGCGGCCGTTACGTGCCCATCTACGCCGCCATGGAGGCCGTCTTCCAGGCGCTGTCGGACGCGGTGCCCGAGCGTGCCATCGCGGCCAGCGGGATCCTGCAGCCGTTCTCGATCGCGGCGGTGGGGGCGCCGTACTGGATCCACCTGTCGTACGACTTCGGTGGCGTCGGCGCGCGCCGCGGCCTCGACGGGCCGGACGCGACGGGCGTGCACTTCGGCGTCGGCCGGAACTCGGTGCCGCAGGTGGAGCCGGTGGAGAGCCGCTGCCCGCTCATCGTGGAGTCGATCGAGACGATCCCCGACTCGGGCGGGCCTGGGCGGCACCGGGGCGGGCTGGGGTCGCGCACCGTCTACCGGTTCCTGGCGGACTGCCACGTCACCACGCGCGGCGACCGGCTGCGGCTCGCGCCTCCTGGGCGGGAGGGTGGGCTGCCTGGGCGGGTCGGCGGGTTCTATCGGCGGCGGGTGGATGGGGCGGTGGAGCGGCTGGCGTCCAAGGTGAACAATGTGCGGTTCGCGGCCGGGGAGGCGTTCATCGTGGAGACGACGGGCGGGGGTGGGCTGGGGCCCGTGTCGGAGCGGGAGCGGGGGGCGGTGGTGGCCGACCTCGACGCCGGGCGCGTGTCGGCGCGAGGGGCGGCACAGGACTACGGGGTCGGCTAGTCGGCGTCGATCAGGTCGGCGGGGTCGAAGCTGACGGTGTAGGGCGCGGACAGGGTGACGGTGGTCCCGGCCTTGTGGACGGAGGGTTCGCTGTAGGCGCCGCCGTCCAGTTCGTACACGTGGAGTTCCGGGCCGGGGCTCGACTCGAAGCGCCAGTAGCTGGGGATGCCCGCAGCCGCGTATGCCTCGGGCTTCAACCTCCTGTCCGTTGATTTGGTGCTCGGGCTGACGACCTCTACAGCCAGCAGCACGTCGCTGGGGCGGAACATCAGCTTCGTGTTCCTCGCCGCGATTTTCGGCACGACCACGAGGTCGGGGATGTAGAAGTCGATGTCGCTCGCGCGCACATTGACTGTCGAGAACACCTTCAGATGCGGAGGCTTGGCCTGGTGCAGAATCATCTGCAGAACGAAGATCGCGTCCTGGTGCGGAGGGGTCGGGGCAGGGCTCACCAGCAGGCTTCCGTTGAAGAGCTCGTAGCGGTGCCCATCGTCGGGGAACTCGAGCAGGTCGTCGACAGTGAAAGGCGCGTCGGGGTCGGCGCGCGTCGGTTCGATCGCCAATGCGGTCACCTGCTCAGTATCGGGAGTCTCACCCTCGCCCACATGCTACTTCCCTCGCTTTAAGTGACGAGGCCGCCACCCTTCGGCCCCGCGACGCACCGCCGCGTGCACGGCTCGGGCCACCCGGGCCCCCCACTCCGACCGTGGCCCCCCGAACACCTCCTCCTCCCCCGCCACGGGCACCACCACGCACACAGCGTCGGAAGCGGTCCCCGTCCCGGCGAAGCCCGTCTCCACGAGCGCCTGCGTCTTCGCCTCGGTGACGGTCATCACGGTGTTGACCAGCGCCGCGTCCGTCATGGCCACGGGCAGCACCACCACGATGTTGATGGTCCCCACCCGGATGGGCGCCAGCTCGGGATCCACGTGCCCCTCGGGCGCGGCAGCCCAGGTGGGCACCCGGAGCCCCACGGTCGCGTAAGCCTCCACACCCCCGTCGGCCGCCCGCACGTACCGATCCACGGAGGCCGCGGTCATCATCCCGACCCCCGCCCCCTCGGAGGGCCCGAGCGACGCCAGGTGATCGACCGGGTCCATCCGCGCGTACCCGGCGACGACCTGCGCGTTCAGCACCCACTCGCGCACCCCGATGCCGCCCCCGAGCATGGCGGAGGAGATCATCCGCCACCCGGGCCCGAACTCCCAGAGCAGGGACCCGAGCCGGGTCCCCTCCTCGACGCGATAGCTGAGCTTCACGACCCTCCTCGCACGAGGTGCACGACGGGCCGCCCGTCGGGCCCTGGCTCGATCTTGACATGGGCGTCGAAGTGGCGGCCGACGAGTTCCTCGGTGAGCACCTGGGCGGGCTCGCCGGAGGCGACGGCCCGGCCGCCGGTCAGGAGCAGGAGGGAGTCGGCGTAGAGGCCGGCGACGGTCAGGTCGTGCAGGGTGGTGACGACGGTGAGGCCGTCGGTGCGGCGCAGCCGGTCCACCAGCTCCAGGACCTGCTGCTGGTGGCCCAGGTCGAGCGCGGTGGTGGGCTCGTCGAGCAGCAGGGCGGGGGCCTCCTGGGCGAGCGCCCTGGCGAGGACGACGCGTTGCCGCTCGCCGCCGGACAATTCGCCGACGCGGCGGCCGGCCAGCGCGGTCAGGTCCAGGCGTTCCAGGACGGAGCGGGTGACCTCGCGGTCGTGGCGGCTCTCGCGTCCGAGGTAGGGGATGTAGGGGGTGCGGCCGAGCAGCGCGTAGTCGAAGACCGACATGTCGGGTGGGAGGGCGGGGGTCTGCGGCGCGTAGGCGAGCAGTCTGGCGCGCTCGCGCGGCTTGAGGCCGCCGGACGGCCGCGAGTCGAGCAGCACGCCGCCCCGGTGCGCGACCAGCCCCATGAGGGCTTTGAGCAGGGTGGACTTGCCGGCTCCGTTGGGCCCGATGACGCCCACCCACTCGCCGCGCCGCACCTCCAGGTTCACGCCGTCGAGGACGTCGCGCTCCCCGAGCCGCACGGACAGGCCGCTGGCGCTGATCATGTGCTGGTCCGCCTGGTCATGCGGAGCACGGCCACGAAGAACGGCGCGCCGACGAACATGGTCACGACCCCGATCGGCAGCTCGGCGGGCGCGAGCACGGTGCGGGCCACGAGGTCGGCCAGCACGAGGAACGCGGCCCCGCCGATCATCGACAGCGGCAGCACGATCCGGTACGAGCCGCCCGCGATCCGCCGTACGACGTGCGGCACCACGATCCCGACGAACCCGATCAGCCCGCTCACCGCCACGGCCGCCGCGGTGGCCAGGGACGCGGCCAGCAGCACGACGAGGCGCACCCTGGCGGCCCGCAGCCCGAGGCTGGCGGCCTCCTCGTCGCCGACGGACAGCACGTCCAGCATGCGCCCGTGCAGCAGGAGCAGCACGGCGGAGACGGCGGCGTAGGGCAGGACGAGCCAGAGCTGGTCCCACCCGCCGCCGACGTCGCCGAGGATCCACGAGTAGATGCGCTGCAGCTCCTCGACCTTGAACTGCTGGACGAACGTCTGGATCGCGGTGAGGAACGACGTGACCGCCACCCCGGCGAGCACGAGCGTGGCGGTGCCGCCGGCCCGCCCGGCGGTGTTGCCCAGCGTGTACGCCAGGAACACGCCCCCGACGGCCCCCAGGAAGGCGGCCACGGGGATGCTCCCGGCCACGGCGGGCAGCAGCACGATGGCCGCGGTCGCCGCCAGCCCGGCACCGGCGGCGGCGCCGAGCAGGTAGGGATCGGCGAGCGGGTTGCGGAACACGCCCTGGTAGCCGGCGCCGGCCATCGCCAGCAGCCCGCCGACGACGGCGGCGACCAGCACGCGGGGCAGCCGCAGCTCGAACAGCAGCCCCTGCTCGACGGGCGCCAGCCCGGAGTCCACGTGGGTGAACGGCAGCCAGTCCACGACCTGCAGCACGACCTGCCACGGCGAGATGTCGGCCGCCCCGTCGAGCAGGGCGGCGATCATGGAGACGGCCAGCACGCCCAGCGCGCCCACCACCCACAGGGGTCTGGCCCTGGACGGGCCGGCCTGCGTCACCATGTCAGCCGGTGCCCGCCTTGGACACGGCGGCGCCGATGGCCTCGGCGAGGTCCACGACGCGCGGCCCCCAGCGGGAGGCGATGTCGTCGTCGAGCTGGATCACCTGGTCGTTCTTGATCGCGGACAGGTTCTTCCAGCCGGGCCGCTCGGCGAGGGTGTCCTTGCTCTGCTGGCAGCACTTGACGTCGGCCAGGAAGATCAGGTCCGGGTCGGCCTGGGCGACGAACTCGGCGGACAACTTGGGGTAGCCGCCTGCGGCGTCGGGCGCCTTGTCCGCGATGTTGGTCAGGCCGAACAGGCCGTAGATCTGGCCGATGAAGGTCTGGGACGTGGCGGCGTAGGGCGTGGTGTCGAGCTCGTGGTAGTAGGTCAGCTCGCCGCTCTTGGGGGCCTGCGCGGCCAGCTTGCCGATGGTGTCCTTCATGCCGGAGACGAGCTCGTCCGCCTTGGCCTGGTTGCCGGTGGCGGCGCCCAGCTCGGCGATCTCCTCGTACGCCTCGTCGAGCTTGGTGGCGGCGGGCTGGAGCAGGACGGGCACGTTCACCTTGCCCAGCTCGGCGACGACCTGGTCGAGGTCGTCGGAGACGATGACGAGGTCGGGCTTCTGGGCGACGATGGCCTCGACGTTCGGCTTGAAGCCGGACAGGTCGGTCTTGGGCGCCTCGGGCGGGAAGTTCGACTGGTTGTCGACCGCGATGACCTGGGGTCCCGCCCCGATGGCGAAGAGCGTCTCGGTGTGGGTGGCCGACAGCGAGACGATCCGCTCCGGCTTCTTGGAGATGGTGATCTTGCCGTTGGCCGCCTCGACGGTGACGGGGAAGCCGGCGGAGGAGGAGGCGGGGGCGGGGGCGGGGGCCGTGGTGGGGGCGGTCGCCGTGGTGGTGTCGCCGCTCTGGCCGCATCCGGCCAGGAGGAGCGTTCCCAGCAGCGCGCCCGCGAAGGCCGTGCGTACGGGCCTCACGAGAAGTCCTTTCACACTGTTCGGAACCGAGAGACCCGCGTTGAGCGACGGATCACCCTTTTCCACGAGGGTTGATGACGTCAGCGCGGAGGCAGGCGACCTGGCTATGACAGTTGCGGGACAGCGCCGGACTCACACCGGACTTCGCTGCGCTCTGCGCATCGGACAAACGTTATCAATGCCCCAGATGCCGCCTGCGTCAAGGGGCGAGTTGGGCCTGCGCCTCGGCGATGATCCGCTGCAGCCGCAGCCCGTGGGCGGCGTCGAGGGGGTGCCCGCCGCCCGCGCGCACGGTCGCGGCGAACTCCTCGGCGATCGTCTCCAGGGGGTCCTCCTCGAAGTGCGGCAGGACGGCGCCGCCCGCGCGGCCGTACACGGCGATCGTCTGCGGAGGCTGGTCGCCGCCGGCGGTCATGCACAGGGACACCTCGCTGACGGCGCCCCCCTCGTGGTCGAGCAGCAGGCCGATCCAGCCGAGCGCCCGGCCGTGCGCGCGCACGCCGGTGACGCGGCCCAGGGCGGCGTCCAGGACGTCGATCAGGTGCGGGCCGACGTCGAGCAGGGGGCCGTGCGCGCGCCGCCACGGGGTGGCGAAGGGGTGGTCGCCGAGGAGCATGCCGGAGATGCTCGCGGCGTGGCCGCCGAACGGGCCGATCTCGGCGCAGCGGGCCAGGAACGCGCGGGTCTGCGGGGCGTACCTGAGGGTCAGCACCATCTGGGACGCCACGCCCGCCTCGGCGACGGCCGCGGCCACCCGCTCGGCGTTGTCCAGGGTGTCGGCGAGCGGCTTCTCCAGCAGCAGCGCCTTGCCCGCGCGGGCGGCGCGGACGGCGTACTCGGCCTGCACGGCGGGCGGCACGCAGAACGCCACCGCCTCGCAGTTCTCGAACAGTTCCTCGGCCGTCGCGAACACCGGCGCCCCCAGCTCGGCCGCCGCCTCCGGCCTGCGCGCCCACACGCCGGCCAGCCGCGTGTGCGGCCCCTTGGCCAGCATCGGCACGTGCGCCATCCGCGCCCACGGCCCCGCCCCGATCAGCCCTACCGCCACCGGCCCCGCAAGATCGTCCATAGCCGCCAACCTACGGCCGCGAGCGCCACCGCTCAACCGCGTGCTGCGGCCGGTGCGCGAGGGTCCCCGAGTCGATCACCAGGGTCTGGCCCGTCAGGCAGCGCGACTCCTCGCAGCTCAGGAAGGCCACCAGGTTGGCGACGTCCTCCACCGAGCACGCCCACGGCAGCAGCCGCTCGGCCTCCTTGTCGGCGAGCTGCGCGGGCGTCATGGCGCGCCGCGCGTTCGGGGTCAGGACGAGGGCGGGCGCGACCGCGTTGCAGCGGATGCCGCGCGAGCCGTACATCGTCGCCACGTACCGGGTGAAACCGATCAGGGCCGCCTTGGACGCCCCGTAGGCGGCGTGCACCGAGTCACCCACCAGCGCGGACACCGACGAGGTGAGGACGACGGCGCCCCCGTCGGGCATGACAGGCATCGAGTGCTTGACCATGAGCATGGCGCCGCGCAGGTTGACCTCCATGGTCCGGTCCCAGACGGCCACGTCGAGCGTCTCCAGCTCGCGGTCCCGCCCGTACACGCCGGGCTCGAACACGGCGGCGTTGGAGTGCAGGACGTCCACCCGGCCGAAGGAGGCCACCAGCGTCGCGATCGCCTCCTGCACCTGCTTCTCGTCGGAGACGTCGCAGGTCAGCGCCATCGCGGTGCCGCCGTGGGCGCGGATGGCGGCGGCGGTGGCCCGCGCGCCGGCCGCGCGCACGTCGAGGGCCCCGACGAAGGCGCCCTCGGCGGCGAAGCGGGCCGCGCAGGCCTCGCCGATGCCGGACCCTGCGCCCGTCACCAGTACGACCTTGCCGTCGAACCGCCCGCTCACCATTCCACCAGCAGGGACGTCAGGCCGCGGCCCACGATGGACTTGCGGTAGGCGACGTCCTGGCCGGGCGCGAGCCGCAGCCCCGGCAGCCGCCGGCCGAGCACCTCCAGCGCCGTGCGCAGTTGCAGCCGTCCCAGCGCGGCCCCCACGCAGAAGTGGATGCCGTAGCCGAACACCAGGTGCTCGGCGGCGTTCGGCCGGTCGATGACGAACCGGTCGGGGTCGGGGAAGACCGTCCCGTCGTGGGCGGCCGAGTCGGTGGACAGCAGCACGAGCGCGCCGCGCGGGATCGTCACGCCGTGCAGGGAGACGTCCTCGGCGGCGTACCGGAAGGAGCCCAGTGACGCGCCGTCGATGCGCATGCACTCCTCGGACGCGTTCGCGACCAGCTCGGGCGGCACCGGCCAGGCGCCCTCGCGCAGCAGCCGCAGGACGGTGTTGCCGAGCTGGTTGGGCACGGTGTCGTTGCCGCCGAGCAGGATCGTGGAGATCAGCTCCACCACCTCGCGGTGCGACAGCTCGACGCCGATCAGCGCGGTCATCAGGGACGTGAAGTCGTCCCGCGGGTCCTTGGCCCGCGCGGCGACCAGCCGGTCCACGTAGTCGAGGTAGGTCAGGAAGCCGTCGGCCAGCTCCAGTTGCCGCTGCGGCGGCTGCGGCGAGAGGAAGAGCTGGAACCAGTCCTTGACGCGGGCCTGCACGAACGCCTCGTCCGCCTCGGGCACGCCGATGAAGCGGGCGGTGAGCTTGATCGACGGCTCGTGGCCGATCTCTGTGACGAAGTCGGCCCGCCCGCGCGGCGCCACCCGGTCGAGCAGGTCCTCGTTCAGCCGCCTGAACCGCTGCTCCATGGCCGCCACCGCGCGCGGCGTGAACGCCTTCGACACCGACCGGCGCAGCCGCGTGTGGTCGGGCGGGTCCACGTTGGCCACGAAGCTGGACAGGAACGAGCCGTGCTCGCCCAGCTTCTCGCGCGTCTCCCGGGTGAGGCTGCGCGAGATCGTCAGCGAGCCCTGGGAGGAGAAGCGCCGGGGGTCGCCGTACGCGGCCCGCACGTCGGCGTACCTGGTCAGCACGTACGCGCCCAGGTGCTCGCTGCGGAACACCGGCGCCCGCTCGCGCAGCCCGGCCAGGAACGGGTACGGGGCGGCGACGTGCCAATCGGCGCCGACGTCGAAGTCCTCGGTCATGGTGCGAAGATCCTCCCCGGGTTGACGACGAGCATCTGGTGGATCTGGTCGTCCGTGACGCCCCGCCCGCGCAGCGCGGGCAGCACGTCGCGGGAGATGTGCAGCAGGTGGTAGCGGGGGTGCCGCTCCCGTACGACGTCGGCGTCGAAGCGGTCGTTGAAGCAGTAGGAGTCGTGGCTCAGCACCATCCGGCCGGCGTGCCCGCGCGCGCACATCTCCGCCACGATCGCCACCCGGTCCTCGAACGGGCTGATCGTCTCGATGCCGAACCGGTCCATGCCCAGGTACGACCCGTTGGCGACCAGCTCCTCCAGGTAGGCCACGTCCGTCGAGTCGCCGGCGTGCCCGATGACGACCCGCCCGAGGTCCACGCCCAGTGAGGCGAGCAGCTTCTGCTGGTCGAGCCCGCCCCTGGAGGCGCTGTGGGAGTGCGTGGTGATCGGCGCCCCGGTCGCCAGGTGCGCCTCGGCGACGGCTCTGAACACCCGCTCGCAGCCCTTGGTCAGGCCGAGGTGGTCGGAGGCGCACTTCAGGACGGCGGCCTTGACGCCGGTGCGGCCGATGCCCTCGGTGAGGTCCCTGACGAAGAACTCGGCCAGCCGGTCCGGCCCGCCGAACAACGATCCTGGGCCGCGGTTGCCGAAGTACGGCGGCAGCGCGTCGTAGGTGTAGAGGCCGGTGGCGGCCACGATGTTGACGGAGGTCAGCTCGGCCACCCGCTGGACGGCGGGCACGTACCTGCCCAGGCCCACGACGGTGAGGTCCACGATGGTGTCGACGCCGGCCGCCTTGAGCGCGTCGAGCTTGCCCGCCGCCTCGCGCGCCCGCTCCTCCAGGTCCCAGCCTTCCGGGATGTCGGGCCAGTTCCACAGGATCTCCGGGCTCAGCCCGAAGACGTGCTCGTGCATGAGCGTCGCCCCGAGGTCGGCGACCGGGCCCCTCACGGTCTCAGGCACGGGAACCTCTCGTGCTCGAACGGCTGGTTCACGCGCAGCCCGAGCCCGTCGGTCTGCTGGTACGGCAGGCCGGTGTAGAGGGCGTCGGCGTCGAAGTAGGTGACGGTGAAGGACAGGCGCGGGGTGTCGCGGCGGTTGGCGGGGGCGCCGTGCACGGTCAGGGCGTGGTGGACGGTCGCGTCCCCGGCCTTGAGGTCGAGCGGCGGCGACAGCTCCAGCTCCTTGAGCCAGGGGTGCTGGGTGAGCTGGTCGTCGCCGGGGCGGGTGAAGCTGCGGCCGAGCAGGCCGTGGCGGTGGGAGCCGTCGTAGAAGCGCAGCGAGCCCATGTCGGCGGGCACGTCGGACAGGGCCAGCCAGACGGTGAGCATGGCCGAGCGGTCCATCGGCATCCACGGGAAGTCCTGGTGGAACTCGGTGGCGCCGTGCTCGCCGGGCTCCTTGACGAGCAGGTTGGTGACCTGGACGCGTACCGCGCGGACGCCGCGCAGCAGCCGGGCGGCGGTGCGGCCCATCGCGGGGCTCATGGTCAGCGCGCCGAACGCCTCGTCACTGGCCGCGATGTCCCTGGCCTGCCCGAACGCCTGGTCGACGAGCGTCTGGTGCTGCTTGGAGCGTGCCTCCAGGTAGCCCGTGGCCCGCTCGCGCAGGTCGGCGGCGACGGCGGGCGGGACGAGGCGGCCGAGCCGCACCCAGCCGTGCTCGGCGAAGAAGGCCGCCTCGTCGTCGGTGGCCTGACGCACCGGGATCTCCATGACCCCCAGTCTGGCACCTAAAGCAAGCGCTTGGTAAGACCCCGGCTCGTGGGCCACAATGATCCCGGGCGAGCACTTGGCGGGAGGCGGCGTGCGGCGGATCAGGTTCGGAGCGGTGGTCCGGGAGGCCGGGTCGGGCAAGGCGTGGGCGGAGAAGGCGAGAAGGCTGGAGGGGGCCGGGTTCGACGTGCTGCTCGTCCCCGACCACCTCGTCGGCCCCAGGTTCGCCCCGATCGCCGCGCTCACGGCGGCGGCCTGCGCCACCAGCAGGCTGCGGGTGGGCACGCTGGTGTTCGCCAACGACTTCCGCCATCCGGCCGTGCTGGCCAAGGAGACGGCCACGCTGGACGTACTGTCCGGCGGGCGGCTGGAGGTCGGCATCGGGACCGGCTGGATGGCGGGCGACTACACGGGCGCGGGCCTGGCGCTGGAGCCGCCCGGCGTGCGGATCGAGCGGCTGCGGGAGGCCCTGGCCGTGCTCAAGGGGCTCTGGGGCGAGGAGCCGTTCCGCTTCGAGGGGCGGCACTACCGGATCTCCGGGCTCGACCAGCGGCCGAAGCCCCTCCAGCGACCCGGGCCGCCGCTGGTGATCGGCGCGGGCGGCGCCCGGATGTTGCGGCTGGCGGCCGAGGAGGCCGACGTCGTGAACATCGGGATGCGGGTCAAGCCCGACGGCAGCGGGCCAGACCCCCGCGACGGCGGGCTGCCGGCGCTGCTCGCCAAGCTCGCCGCCGTGCGCGAGGCCGCCGGCGAGCGGTACGCGCGGCTCGAACTGGGCACCAGCGTGATCCAGGCGGGCGAGCGGAAGGCCGAGGAGGCGTGGAGCGCCGCCGACAGCGCCGCGCTGGACGAGACGCCGCAGGTGCTGCTGGGCACCCGGCACGACATCGCCGACAAGATCCGCCACTGGCGCGACGAGCACGACGTCTCCTACTTCGTGCTGCACCACGAGCGCGACCTGGACACCTTCGAACCCGTCGTGGAAGACCTGGCCACCGGCTGAGCCGGGCCGTGCCGGATGATGGGACACATGAATGAGATGTTGCTGCTCAGGCACGGCGAGACCGAGTGGAGCAAGGCGGGCAGGCACACCGGCCGTACCGACCTGCCGTTGACGGAGCACGGCGAGGAGCAGGCCAGAGCCCTGGCGCCGCTGGTCAAGGAGCCGTTCGAGCTGGTGCTCGTCTCCCCCGCCCAGCGCGCCCGCCGCACGGCGGAGCTGGCCGGGCTGTCGGAGTACCAGGTGGACGCCGATCTGTGGGAATGGGACTACGGCGGCTACGAGGGGATCACCACGCCGGAGATCCGGGAGACCCGGCCCGGCTGGTACCTGTGGCGTGACGGGGTGATCCCTGGTGACGCCGAGCATCCCGGCGAGAGCGTGGCACAGGTGGGCGCGCGCGCCGACCGGGTGATCGAGCGGGCCAGGGCGGTGGAGGGGCGGGTGGCGCTGGTGGCGCACGGGCACTTCCTGCGCGTGCTGGCCGCCCGCTGGCTGCGCCTGGCGCCCGAGGACGGCAGGCTGCTGAAGCTGGACACGGGCACCTACTCGCGGCTCGGCTTCGAGCACGCGGAGCCGGTGCTCACCACCTGGAACGCCCCCGTCTGCTGAATCGTCAGACCTTCGTGCGCAGGGCCGACTCGTGCAGGGCCCTGCTCACCAGCCAGCCCCGCAACGACCCGAGGCTGGGGTCGTAGGACAGGGGCCGCTCCCAGAGCGCGGTGAACACGTGCTGGGTGACCTCCTCCGCGTACGTTTGGCTGCCGGTGACCTTGACGGCGACGCCGTACACGTACGGGCCGTGCTGGTCGTAGGCGTCGGCCAGCGCGTCGAGGTCGCCGGCCGTCAGCCGCGCGCACAGGTCCATGTCGCTCATCAGTCGCATCCCAGCGTCGCGGCGGCGCGGATCAGGTCGCGGGCGAGCGCGGGGTCGCCCTCGGCGGCGTACGGGAAGCAGTCGGGCGGCAACCGGTTGGCCATCAGCCGGCAGAACTCGACGGCGTCGGCGGAGACGAGCACGCCGACGTGGTCGGAGGTCTTGGAGAGCGGGATCGTCCAGGTGCCGCCGCCCGGGCCGGTCAGCACGACGGTGGCGGAGACGTCGCGGCGCGGCCCCTTCATCGCGGCCGGCAGCATGGCCAGGCCGAACTCGGCGATCATGTGCACGTGCTCGGGCCGGGGCTCGGCCCTGGACCGGTCGGTGGCGGCCCTGATGTCGTCGGCGTGCGTCCACGTCTCGAACGTGCGCTGGATCATGACCTGGCGCAGCGGCGCGCGCGCCGGGGTGGGGCTGGTGCCCGCCAGCGCGACCTCCACGCCCAGCAGCACCTCGTTGCCTGCCGAGACCCGTTGCAGCAGGGACCCGGCCTGGTCGCGCCAGCGCCGGTGGATCGGCACGGGCAGCGTGACCACGCCGGCGCCCGCCACGCCCATGAACGCGGCCACGGTCGCGTCGTTGGCGGCCAGGTGCTCGACCACGCCCCTGATCGTGCCGTGCTTGGCGATCGGCCTCTCCCAGTCGGGCGCGCTCAGGTCGGCCAGCAGGTCGTCCATGAGCGCGACCTGCTCGGCGTACGGGACCGCCACCGTCGCCACGGGCACCACGGCCGGGCTGCGGCGCCGGCGTGCCATGGACAGCACGGCCTCGCGCAGCGACGCGGGCGGCTCGACGGGCGTCTCGGGCGGCCTGTCGAGCAGCGCGATGGCGGCGCTGCAGTCAGGGCACGAGGCGACATGGTCGTCTGGGCTCTGCCCGTTGTAGAGGTAGGAGTCCGTCATGGCCACCTCCGCAGCCGACGCTAACCCGGCGGGGTCCTCGGCGCCAGGCGGCAGCCGGGGAACGGTGCCAGCAGCGTCTCACGCCAGCGGCCTTCTAGGTAGTCGCGCGCGCGTTTTCCCCAGTCCAACAGCCGAGAATCGGGCTCGATCTCGTCGTCGAGGCCCAGGGCCGCGTCGCGGGCGCGCTGGGTGGCCAGGTGGTCGTCGAGGGAGACGGCCCAGACGGTGACCGCTTCCGTGTCGCAGAAGAGCACCTCGTACAGGCCGACGAGGGTGTGGCCGTGCTCGGCGAGCAGCGGGGCCCGCTCGGTGCGTACGGCGTGCAGGTAGTCGAGGGCGGCGCCGGGGCGGACGCGGGCGTTCTCGAAGAGGTAGAGCTCGGCGGCGGGCGCCTCGGCGAGCGGCGGGCAGCCGGGCACGGCGCCGAGTGGCCGCGAGTAGGCGGAGAAGCGCAGGTCGTCGATGTCGGACAGGAACAGGCGCTCGTCCACGCCCTGGTAGATCTCCATCATCTGCCGCCAGCCGCCGTCCCAGCCGCCGTGGCAGTCCCACAGTGTGACGGCCTTGAACTGGGGGTGGCCGGTGATGCCGACGGCGTAGAAGGCGCCCACGAGGTCGATCTCGCGTGACCTGATGGACATGCCGGAGGTCAGCTCGGGGGCGGTGCGCTCCGCGTCCTCGCGCTTGTAGCGGGTCAGCCAGGTGAGGTACTCCAGCGGACGCCTGGAGTTCATGGGCCGGAAGTCGACCTCCTCGATCAGGTGGATCGCGCGCCGCACCACGCCTCCTCTGGTCTACCAAGCGATTGCTCGGCTCAGAGGATAGCGATCAGGACAGCGCTTGGGAAGGCTGGGGCCCGCGCCCGGTCAGCCACTCGAGGACCTTGCGGTGCCCGGAGGCGGCGTCCTCGAAGTGGCCCCAGTGCCAGTAACGCGGCTGGTCCCTGATGCCGGTTACCCAGGTGCGGTAGGAGACGGAGGCGCCCGTGGTGGCGGGCGCCACGCCATAGGTGCGAATCACGACCTTGCCGCCCGGCGCGAACAGCACGTCGTCGGCGATCGGATACAGAGTCATCTGGTCGAGCATGACCCGAATATTGGCCGAAGGACGAGGCCGGGCGGTTACGCCTCCGGCGCGCCCCCGTTACGCGGGCGCGCCGTGTGTGAACATGCTGTTACACGAGCAGGCCGTCGAACTCTCCGTCCTTCACCCCGAGCACCAGGGCCCGGATCTCGTCGCGGGTATAGATGAGGGCAGGGCCGTCGGGGAAACGGGAGTTGCGCACCGCGATGCCCCCGTCGGGGAGCTCGGCGAGCTCGACGCAGTTGCCCTGCGAGTTGCTGTAGCGGCTCTTGCGCCAGGCGACCTGGGTGAGGTCGGCCGCGGGCATGCCGTTGTAGGTCTGGTTCATCTACATCTTTCTGAGAAGACCGCCGATGAGCTCGACGGTGCCCCCTGGCGTGGTGCTCTCCACGCACAACTGCTCCATGGCCGTGAGGTACGGATCGATGTCCTCACGCTTGTCCAGGTACAGGGCACCCCAGAGCTGCTCGACGTAGACAACGTCCGACAAGTCGGACTCGGGAAACCGCAAGATGCTGAACGCGCCCCCCTCGGCGGCGTGCTTGCCGAATCTGAAGGGCATCACCTGGAGGGTGATGTTGGGAAGGGCGGCGACTTCCAGCAGATGCCGGAGCTGCTCGGACATGACCTCCCGCCCGCCGATGGTCCGCTTGAGCGCCGCCTCGTCGATGACGGCCCACAACCGGGGTCCGTCCTTCTGGGTGAAGCGCTCCTGGCGCTGCATGCGCATGTGCACGCGCCGTTCGATTCTCTCGGGGCTCGCATCGGGGTTGCCGAGCTGGAAGACCGAGCGCGCGTACGAGGCCGTCTGCAGCAGGCCGGGCACGAACTGCACCTCATAGGTACGGATCACGCTCGCGGCCTCCTCCAGGCCGATGTACGTGGTGAACCACGACGGCAGCTCGGCCGAGTACTTGTGCCACCACCCGGGGGTGTTGGCCTCGCGCACCATCTCCAGCAGGGCACGGCGTTCGGCATCGTCGACGACGCCGTACAAGGTGAGCAGGTCTTCCACGTCACGTGTCTTGAAGCCGACGCGGCCGAGCTCCATGCGACTGATCTTGGACTCGGACGCCCGGATGTGGAATCCGGCCTGTGCCCGGTCGAGCCCGCTGGCCTCGCGGAGGCGCCTGAGACTCGCCCCCAGCATGATGCGCCGAACGGTTGAACCGGTCCCGGGCGGATCAATCGACACGTGCTGCTCCTCGGTCCTATCCCTGAAGGCCATATCCCCGAAGGGTCGTTTCCTTGCAACACGATGGGACCGCACCGTTCTCGGCGGCGCCCACCGCACGTAGTGAAGTTGCACCCGCGATACGCCCCATTTGTACGGGCGACCGCAGGGTAGCGGAGTATGCACCTACAGTCTGTCACTTCACGGCCGAAAGATCATGGGCCGCGGACAAGATCCCCTTTCCCCCATATTGACCAATTGAGGGCAACCGTAGCGCGTGCACGAGTTGTCTGCACGTGCATTCGCTCTTGCACCTGCACGAGAGTTTGCAGCAGAATGATCACGTGCAATCCACCACGGCGCACGGCCAGTGGACCACGTTCGATTGGTGGCCCCCTGTCGGCTGGTGGCCGGAGGCCGCCCGCGATCTGCTGGTCCCCGGCCCCTCTACGAGCGCCACGTTCGTCCTCCCGCCCGCCGCCACCTCGGTCCATTCCGCCCGCAGCTTCACCGTGGGCGCGCTGACCGGCTGGGGTCTCGGCGAGCTGGCCGACAACATGGAGCTGGTGGTCTCCGAGCTGGCCACCAACGCGCTGCGGCACGGCCTGTGCCTGGACGACCCGTCCCGCGAGCGCTCGGTCCACATGTCCCTCGTCCGCAGGGGGCCGCTGGTCACCAGCGCCTTCACCGATCCAGGCTCCTCGGTGCCCGTGCTGCGATACCCTGGCCCCCTTGACACCGGCGGCCTCGGACTCCACATCGTCGAATCGCTCAGCCTCCGCTGGGGCTGGTCCGCACTCGCGCCTCACGGAAAGATCGTCTGGGCAGTCCTCTCCTGACCGGGGGTGATCTGCATTACCGTGGATGGTCATGGCTCACGGTGAGTCCCGCGCGCGACCCCATGAGAGTGCTGACAGATGGAAGATCACCTGCTCGGCTGGCTGCGAACACTGGACGAGGACAGGCTTGGCCGCATCCTGGCCAACCGGCCCGACGCCATCGCCGCGCCCTGGCCCAGGCGGCTCGACACCCTGGCCCAGCGGCTCGGCAACGCCGTCGCCGTGATCGAGACCCTGCGCGGCCTGCCATTGCCCTGCCTTCAGGTCGCCGAGACCACCCTGGCCATGACCCGCCCCACCGCCGAGTCGCTGGCGCGCTTCCTCAGCAGCCCGCCCGACGAGGTGACGCCCTGGCTGGAGCACCTCTACGACCACGCGCTGGCCTGGCCGGGCGACGACGGCGTCATCCACCTCGCCGAGGGCGTCTCGCGCTGGTGGGCCGCGCCGCTCAGCCTCGGCGAGCCGCTCGACCACTACCTGAACGCCTGGTCCATCAGCAACGACGCGCTGCACGCGCTCGCCCGCAACCTCGGCCTGCCCGTGCAGGGCAACAAGCGCCGCATGATCACCCGCGTCATCGAGGCGCTCAGCGACACCGACCGCATCAGGGCGCTGATGCGCCACGCCCCCGACGGCACCGTGCCGCTGCTCGACCGCTTCGCCTGGGACGGCCCCGCACTCACCGTCGACGGCGCCAAGTTCGTCAGCCCCGGCACGCCCGAGCGGTGGTGCGCCGACCACGGCCTGCTCTTCCGGCCGAGCTGGCACAAGGCCGAGATCCCCCGCGAGGTGGCGATCTGCCTGCGCGGCTCCGGCTACCACCCGGCCTTCCTGCCCGACGCGCCCGAGATGGCCACCATCCCCGTCGACCCCGAGGAGGTCGACCACCTGATGACACTGGCCGCCCCGCACGTGGTCGAGCGGTGCGCGGCCCTGCTCGACAACACCTCCAAGACGCCGCTGCCGCTGCTCAAGACCGGCGGCGTGGGCGTGCGCGAGGTGCGCAGGATGGCCAAGGAGACCGGCTGCGACGAGGACGAGACGCGGCTGCTGCTGGAGGTGTGCGCGGTCGCCAGGCTGCTGGCCTGGGACGAGCCGTCCGGCGGCATGATCCCCACCGAGCGCTTCGACCGGTGGCGGCTCGACGAGGGCTCGGCCCGGCTGCGGGTGCTGCTGGCGGCGTGGTGGCGGATGGAGCGCTCCTCGCTGCGCAAGATCGACGGCAAGTACGGCACCGTGCTCGGCGACGACCCGGCCGGCGCCGCGCTCGCCCAGGTGCGCAGGGCCGTGCTGGCCGTGCTCGCCCACCTGCCCGCCGGCACGGCCTTCGCCGACCGCGACAGCCTCATCGCCGCCATCCACTGGCACGCCCCGCTGCTCGACAGGGCGCTGCTGCGCGAGTGCGCGCCCGCCGTACTCGACGAGGCCAGGCTGCTCGGGCTGCTGGCCAACAACACGCTGACCGACCTCGGCCGCGCGCTGGCCGGCCTGACGGCCAAGCCCGGCGACGAGAACGACGACGCCGTCCCCATGGTCGAGCACGACCCGGTGCTGGCCGAGGCCGCCACCAGGGCGCTGGCCAGCGTGCGCAGGAGCGCGCTGTTCGGGCCCGACCTGACCGCCGTCGTCACCGGGCCGCCGTCGGCGGAGCTGGCGGCGCTGCTCGACCGCTGCGCCGACCGCGAGTCCCGCGGCGCCGCCTCCGTGTGGCGCTTCACCACGCCGAGCGTGCGGCGCGCCCTCGACCAGGGCTACGAGGCCGACGACCTGCTCGACGAGCTGGCCGCGGTCGGCACCATCCCGCAGCCGCTCGAATACCTGGTCCGCGACACCGCCCGCAGGCACGGCGAGGTGACCGTGAGCACGGTCGGCTGCGTGGTGCAGGCCACCGACCCCACGCTGCTCGCCGAGATCGCCGCGCACCGGCGGCTGGGCCGGCTCGGGCTGCGGCTGCTGGCCCCCACGGTGCTGGTCAGCGCCGCGCCGGCCGACCGCACGCTGGCCGCGCTGCGCGAGGTCGGCTACTCCCCCGTGCCCGTCTCCGACACCGGGGAGATCACCATTCACCGGGTCAGGGCCGAGGAGAGCGCGCCGGGCAAGCTCATCCTGCTGCCCGGCGGGCAGGTGGCGGAGCTGTCCGACTTCCCCGGCCTGGCGGAGTTCGAGGCGCCGCCCCACATGCTGGCCGAGCCGCCGCCCGACCCGTACGAGCACGCCCGCCGCCTCGTCGCCGCCGGCCGGGCGGACGACGACAGGAACGGCCGCACCTGGGCCATCATCGGCAGGATGGCGACCAGGCTGCCGACGGCGCAGCAGTCGCTGCTCGGGTTCGTGGTCGACCGGGGCGTGCGCGCCGGGATCACCCTGACCGGCGGGCTGACCGCCACGATCAGTCACGGCGAGCTGAAGGGCGGCGCGCTGGACGCCTGGTGCGAGGAGGCGGGCGACTACCTGGAGTTCCCCCTCGCGGAGATCGTCGAGGTCCGGGGCGCCTACTGAAGCGGCTTGGCCTTCTTCAGGTTCGCCACCAGCTCCTCCAGGAAGGTGGCGTAACCCTGGTAGCTGAAGGGCGCCTCGGCGGACCACGGGTAGAGCTGGCCTGCCTTGACCGCGGGGAGCTTGGCGAAGGTGGGCTTCTTCAGCATCTCCTCGGGCTTGAGCGCCTGCGTGCGCGTGTCGTAGAGGATCACGTCGGCGTCGTACTCGTCGGCGTTCTCCCAGCTCAGCGTCTGGAAGAAGCCGCCCTCGTCGACCTTGGAGGGCGTGACGACGTTCAGGCCCGCGTTGACCATGTGCACGATGTCCGGGTACTCCGGCGGGTTGACCACCCAGAAGGCGTCCGCGCCGCCCGACACCAGGAGGATCTTGAGGTTCTTGAACTGGGACAGCTCCTTGGTGGCCGCCTCCATGCGGGCCTTGGCCTCGGGCACGCCCTCCATGGTGGCGCCGAGCGACTTGGCCAGCTCCTCGTACTTGCCGATCACCTCGGTGGCGCTCTTGCCGGTGAGCATGACGCCGGCGGTCGGGGCGACCTGCTCGATGGTGTCCTTGGACTTCTCGGGCACGTACCAGAGGGTGCCGTTGATGTACATGCTGCTGACGAGCAGGTCGGGCTGCAGCGCGATGTACTGCTCGACGTTGAACTCGTCCCAGACGTTGCCCAGGCCCGTGACCTTGGTGATGTCCACGTTGCCGGCCTGCGGGTCCTTGGTGCCGTCCTTGAGCTTGTGCGGGCCGAAGACCCCGATCGGGCGCACGCCGAAGTCCCACAGGGCGGCCGCGGCGCCTACCTGGGCGACGATCCTGGTGGGGACCTTGGGCTGCGCCAGCTTCTTGCCGCGGTCGTCGGTGAACGTCCAGGCCTGCGCCGGGGCGGCGGAGGAGGCCGAGGCCGCCGGGGACGCCTGCGTGGCCGTCCCGCCGTCACCGCACGCCGCCAGTGTCAGGGCCGCCGCGAGTCCCACCGCGCCCGACAGGAAGCCCCTGCGAGCCAGTACCGGTCCCGACATGTACATCTCCTAAGGTTAGGCTTGCCTTCTTGTACGACCATTAGATTAGCCTTGCCTAAGTTTGACTTGCTACGAGAGGGGGTCGGGTGCGCCCGGCTGAGGATACGGTCGCGGCCGGAGCGGGGCAGGCGGACGACGCGCGCAAGCCCGGAGGACGTCGCTCGGTGCTCGTCACCGGGCTGATCGTCACGGTGGGGCTGCTGGCGCTGGTCGCCATGGCGAGTGTGGCGCTCGGCGCCCGCTCGGTGTCCTTCAGCACGGTGATCGACGCGTTCACGGCGCCCGACGGCTCCAACGACCACACGGTCATCCGCGAGCTGCGCGTCCCGCGCACGCTGCTCGGCCTCGGCGTGGGCGCCACGCTCGGGCTGGCCGGCGCGCTCATGCAGAGCCTGACCCGCAACCCGCTGGCCGACCCCGGCCTGCTGGGCATCAACCAGGGCGCCATGCTCGGCGTGACACTGGCCCTGGGCGTGTTCGGGCTCAGCGACCCCGCCGTCTACGTGTGGTTCGCCTTCGGCGGCGCCGCGCTCGCCTCCGTCCTGGTGTACGCGCTCGCCTCCGCCGGCCGCTCCGGCTCCAGCCCGGTCCGCCTGGCCCTGGCCGGAGTCGCGTTCGGCATGGTGTGCACCGCCGTCGCCTCGGCCATCCTGCGCATGGACACCCAGACCTTCGACCGGATGCGGTTCTGGCTGACCGGCTCGCTCGCCGGGCAGACTGCCGACACGCTGGTCCGGCTGGCGCCCTTCATGATCGCCGGGCTGGTGATCGGGCTGCTGCTGGCCAGGCCGCTCAACATGCTGGCCCTCGGCGAGGACGCCGGCAAGGCGCTGGGCCTCGCGGTCAACAGGACCAGGATCCTCACCGGCCTCGCCGTCACCCTGCTGTGCGGCGCCGCCACCGCCGCCGCCGGGCCGCTGATGTTCGTCGGGCTGATCGTGCCGCACGCCGTGCGCGCCCTGGTCGGCCCCGACCAGCGGTGGGTGCTGCCGTACTCGGCGCTGGCCGCGCCGATCCTGCTGCTGGGCGCCGACGTGATCGGACGGCTCATCGCCCGGCCGGGAGAGGTGCAGGTCGGCATCGTGTGGGCGGTCATCGGCGCGCCGATCTTCATCATGCTGGCCAGGCGGAAGCGGGTGGCCGCGCTGTGAACGTCCGCGTCGGCTCCTGGTCCGTACGGCTCGCGCCCCGCGCCCTGCTCGTCAGCGGCGTCCTCGTCGTGATCGGCTTCCTCGTCACCGTGGCGGCGCTGTCCACGGGCGAGTTCACCGTGCCCGTCCCCGACATCGTCTCCGCGATCTTCGGGCAGGGCACGCCGGTCGCCGAGCTGATCGTCGGCAAGCTGCGCGCCCCGCGCGTGGTGACCGGGCTGCTCGTCGGCGCCGCGTTCGGCGTCAGCGGGGCCATCTTCCAGAGCCTCACCAGGAACCCCCTGGGCAGCCCCGACTTCATCGGCTTCACCGCCGGCGCCTCCACGGGCGGCATCCTCGCCGTCGTCGCGGGCGGGTCGGCCATGACGATCGCCGGCGGCGCGCTCGCCGGGTGCGTGGTGACGGCCGTGCTGGTGTACCTGCTGGCCTACCGGGGCGGCGTCCAGGGCTACCGGCTCGTCCTGGTCGGCATCGGCGCGAACGCGCTGCTGCTGGCCGTCAACTCCTACCTGCTGACCCGGGCCAACATCAACGACGCCGCCAACGCGGGCGCCTGGCTCACCGGCAGCCTCAGCGGGCGCGGCTGGGACCACGCCTGGCCCGTCGCGCTGGCGCTGCTCGTGCTGCTGCCGCTGTGCCTGTACATCGCGCGGCCGATGCGGATGATCGAGATGGGCGACGACGCGGCCAAGGCCATGGGCATCAAGGTCGAGATCGTGCGCGCGGCCGCCGTCACCGCCGGCGTGCTGCTGGCGGGCGTGGCCACCGCCGCCGCCGGGCCCGTCGTCTTCGTCGCGCTGGCCGCGCCCCAGCTCGCCCGGCGGCTGACCCGCTCCCCCGGCGTGACGCTGGCCTCCTCAGCCCTCATGGGCGCCGTCCTGCTGACCGCCGCCGACCTGGCCGCGCAGCGGGTGCTCGCCCCCACCCAGCTCCCCGTCGGTGTGCTGACCGCCGCCATCGGCGGCACCTATCTCGTCCTGCTCCTCCGAAAGGACCGCCACTGATGGATTCCGCCAGCCGCCTGTCCGGTACCGGCCTGACCCTCGCCTACGACCAGCGGGTCGTGGCCACGGACCTCAGCGTGGCGATCCCCGACGAATCCTTCACCGTGATCATCGGCCCGAACGCCTGCGGCAAGTCCACCCTGCTGCGGGCCCTGGCCAGGATGCTCAAGCCGAAGACCGGCGCCGTGCACCTCGACGGCAGCGTGATCACCTCGTTGCCGTCCAAGGAGGTGGCGCGGCGGCTCGGCCTGCTCCCGCAGAGCTCCATCGTGCCCGACGGCATCACCGTGGCCGACCTGGTGGCGCGCGGCCGGTACCCGCACCAGAAGCTCATGCGGCAGTGGTCGAAGGCCGACGAGGCCGCCGTTTCCGAGGCCATGCGCGCCACCGACGTGGCCGAGCTGGCCGACCGGATCGTGGACGAGCTGTCGGGCGGGCAGCGGCAGCGGGTGTGGCTGGCCATGGCGCTGGCCCAGGAGACGCCGATCCTGCTGCTCGACGAGCCCACCACGTTCCTGGACATCTCCCACCAGATCGAGGTGCTGGACCTCTGCGCCGAGCTGCACGAGCAGGGGCGGACCATGGTGGCCGTCCTGCACGACCTCAACCAGGCGTGCCGGTACGCGACGCATCTGATCGTGATGCGGGGCGGGCAGATCGTGGCCGAGGGCGACCCCACCGCGATCGTCACGCCTGAGCTGGTGCACGAGGTGTTCGACCTGCGGTGCGAGATCATCCAGGATCCGCAGTCGGGCACTCCGCTGATCGTCCCGGAGGCGCGCCGCCGGGTGACCGCCTCCTCCTGAGCCCGCCGCGCACTGCCGCCGTCCGCCCCCTCCCCGCCGTGATCAGCGGGGTCCTTTCGGGAGAGAGGCGCGCACACGGCGGCGGCCGGTCCGGTGACGGAGCGCTCAGGTCGTCAGTGCCGTGGCCAGGGTGGTGACGGCGGCGATCGCGCGGTCGCGGCCGTACTCGCCCTGGAGCACCTCCGCCAGCTCCGCCTGCATCGAGGCCAGCAACGCGTGCGCCAGGACGTCGGCGTCGCCGCCCTTGGCCTGCGCCAGCAGGATCGTCACGTGCCGGTGCCAGAACCAGTACGCCCCGATCCGGTACCGCGCCCCCGGGCTGGCCGTCTCCGACATGCGTACCAGGTCGAGGTGGGCGAAGAGGAAGTCGAGGTAGGCCCGTACGAACGCGACCAGCCGCTCGCGGGCCGGCGCGTCAGGCCCGAGCGGCGGCGGCCCCGACAGGATGCGCTGCTGGAGGTCGCGCTCGCGGGCGTCGAGCAGCGCCACCGCCAGCCCCGACTTGTCGCCGAAGCGCCGGAACAGCGTGCCCTTGCCGACGCCCGCCTCGGCGGCCACGGCGTCCATCGAGACCGCGTCCACCCCCTTCTCGGCGAACAGCCGCGCCGCCGCGGCCAGCACCTTCTCCCGGTTGCGTGCCGCGTCCGCCCGCTCCTGGACGGGCCGGCTCATCAGCAGCTCCAGCGACGTTTCCCGCACCATCCGGACTTTAGTCCAATTCCCCGCCGCTGGAACGCGCCAAAAGACGTGGAAGAAAATCCATCCGCGGGCGACCCTCTGGCGAATGCTCAGAACAGCTTCACAGGGGGAGACACCATATGGACCACGCCGTCGTCATCGGGGCGAGCATCGCCGGCCTGCTGTCCGCGGCGGCCCTGCACCGACGCTTCGCCCAGGTCACGGTGCTCGACCGCGACAGGCTCCCGGCCGTCGACGCGCACCGCAGGGGCGCCGGTCAGAGCCGGCACGCGCACGGCCTGCTCGCCAGGGGCAGCGAGATCATGGACGAGCTGCTGCCCGGCATCACGGCCGAGCTGGTCGCGCAGGGCGCCATGAGGGGCGACCTGCAGGACAGGGCCCGTCACGTGCACGCGGGGCACCGCCTGGCCCGCGGCCCCAGCGGGCTCACCGCGCTGATGGTCAGCCGGCCGCTGCTGGAGGGGCAGGTGCGGCGCAGGGTTAGCGGCCTGCCCGGCGTCCGGGTGCTGGCCGAGCGGACCGTCACCGGCCTGCTGGCCCGCGAGGGCCGCGTCAGCGGGGTGCGGCTGGCCAGCGGCGAGCGCATCCCCGCCGACCTCGTCATAGACGCCACGGGCCGCGGCTCCCGCACCCCGTTCTGGCTGGGCGACCTGGGCTGCCGGCCGCCCAGGGAGGAGCGGGTGGCGATCGACATGCGGTACGGCACGCGCGAGTTCCGCCGCCGAGACGACCACCTCGCCGGCGACCTGCTCGCCGTCGTCGGCCCCACGCCCGAGGTGCCGCGCGCGGGGGTGGCGCTGGCGCTGGAGGACGAGCGCTGGGTCGTCACCCTGGCCGGGTACGGCGAGGGCCCGCCGCCCGACGCCGCCGGTTTCGCCGCCTACGCCGCCACCCTCACGGCCCCCGACCTGCACCACCTGATCATGACGGCGGAGCCGCTCGGGGAGCCGCGCGCGTACCACACGCCGACCGCCATCAGGCGCCGCTACGAGCAGCTCGGCTCCTTCCCCGAGGGCCTGCTGGTCACCGGCGACGCGGTCTGCTCGTTCAACCCCCTGTACGGCCAGGGCATGACGGTCGCCGCCCTGGAGGCCAGGGAGCTGCTCGACACCGACCTGAGCGCGAAGGCGTTCTTCCGGCGGATCGCCGCCGTCGTGGACATCCCGTGGGAGATCACCGTCGGCGCCGACCTGCGGCTGCCCGCCACGCACGGCAGCCCGACACAGAAGATGCGGCTGATCGGCGCGTACCTGGACCGCTTCCACGCCGCCGCCGCGCACGACCCCGAGCTGACGCGGCGCTTCCTGCGCGTCACGAACCTCTACGACCCGCCGCCCGCGCTGATGAGCCCCGCCGCGCTGGTCAGAGTGCTGCGCAGCGGCGCACAACGAGCAGTGCCAGTGCCCGCGTGACGTCGAGCAGCTCCCTCAGCTCGACCTGCTCCCTGGGGGCGTGCGCGAACCGCACGTCCCCCGGGCCGTAGTGCAGCGCGGGGATGCCGCCCGCCGCGTAGAGGCGCAGGTCGCTCCCGTACGGCGCCGCCGTCTGCGCGGGCCGCGCGCCCGTCGTGTCCTCGACGGCCCTGCCCACCTGGTCGAGCAGCTCGTGCCCGGCCGGCAGCCGGCCGCTGGCGAACTGCCCGCCCGGCCACGTCACCGCCGGCGGGTTGGCGCGCAGCCACGGGTCGTCCACCCGCGCCACCGCCTCCTCGAACGCCGCCCGCGCCGCCGCCGGGTCCTCGTCCAGCCGCACCCCGAGCCGCCCCTCCGCGACCAGCAGGTCGGGCACGGTGCTGGCCCAGTCGCCGGCGCGCACGGTGCCGACCTCGATCGGGTACGGCATCGCGTTGCCCGCGAACAGCTCCGGCACGTCCCTGTTGCGCTCGGCCTCCAGCCGCCTGATCGCCTGGAACACCGGCCAGAACGCCTCGATCGCGTTGACGCCCTCGTACCGCGTCGCGCCGTGCGCGGCCCGTCCCGCGATCTCCAGCCGGAACGTCAGCGCGCCCGCGTTGGCCGTGATGACGGCGCCGCTGGTCGGCTCGGTGATCACCGCGGCGTCGGCCGTGTGGCCCCTGGCCAGGGTGGCGAACGCGCCGAGCCCGCCGTCCTCCTCGCTGATCACGCAGTGCACGGCCAGCGGTCGGGCCAGCCTGATCCCCGAGCGCTTGATCGCGCGGGCCACGGCCAGGTTCGCCGCCAGGCCGGCCTTCATGTCGCAGGCGCCCCGCCCGTGCAGCACGTCGCCGGTGATCCGGGCGGCGAACGGGTCGCTGCCCGCCCACTTGGCCAGGTCGCCCGTCGGCACCACGTCCACGTGGCCCTGCAGCGCCAGCGCGGGCGGGCCCTCGCCGCCCGGGGTGACGGCGACGACGCCGTACCCCTCGGCTCTCGGGGCCTCGGTGCCGGGGAAGCCGGGGCGGGAGGTCAGGTCGGCGAGGTCGAGCTTCCAGACGTCCACGTCCATGCCCGCTTCGGTGAGCAGACGGGCCATGCGGTGCTGGAGGTCCGACTCGGCGTCGGTGCCGGTGACGCTGGGGACCCTGACGGTCTCGGCCAGCAGGTTCACGGTTTCGGCCTCGTCGATGGCGTCGAGGACCCTGATCTCTGCCTCTTGCATGGTGCACACCTTCTCATGAACCCTTATCCGGGTTTGTGGCGATACAGGGCGTGCGTACTTGGACGAGTTGGATCGTGGTGGCGCCCTTCGCCCTGTGGGCGGTGGTGCGGCTGAGCAGGTTCGAGCCGGACTGGCCGTGGGTGCCGGCGGTGGCGTACACGCCGTACGCGGTGTGCGCGGCCGTGATCGGGCTGGCGCTGGCCTGCCTGCTGCGGCGCTGGGCGGCGGGCACCGTCGCGCTCGTGTCCGTGCTGGCACTCGTGCCGGCCGTGCTGCCGCGCGCGCTCACCGACGGCAACCCCGACGCCGGGGGGCCGCGGCTGCGGGTGCTCGCGGCCAACCTGCTGGTCGGACGGGCGGACACCGCCGAGCTGATCGCCCTGGTCGAGCGGCTCAAGCCGGACGTGCTGGCGTTGCAGGAGTTCACCCCCGACGCGATGGAACGGCTGGAGGAGGCCGGGCTGCGCCGGGCCCTGCCGCACGCCGTCACCAAGCCGCTGACGGGGGTGGGCGGGTCCGCCGTCTACGCGCGGCATCCGCTCAAGGACGGCGGCTTCATCAAGATCGGCGCCTTCGGGCAGGCCAGGGCTTGGCTGTCCCATCCGGACGGGCAGCGGATCGAGGTCGTCTCCGTGCATCCGTGCGCGCCCAAGCGGGCGGGGCGGCAGCCGTGCTGGCGGGCCGGGCTGGAGGCGCTGCCCCGGGGCGGCGGGAAGGAGCTGCGGGTGCTGGCGGGCGACTTCAACGCCACGCTCGACCATCTCGCGGTGCGTGACCTGCTGGACTCCGGGTATCGGGACGCCGCGGACGTGATGGGGAAGGGGTTCGTGGCGACGTGGCCGCAGTACGGGTCGTTGGTGCAGTCGCCGGGGGTGACCATCGATCATGTGCTGGCGGACTCGCGGATGGCGGTGCGGAGCTTCGAGGTGCTGGATCTCGACGACACCGACCACCGGCCGGTGTTCGCCGAGCTCAGGCTGCCGTGACGGGTAAGTGTCTTTTCAGGGGGCTGTGAGGCGGATGTCCGTGAAGCGGACGGCGAAGCCCTTGCCCACCGGGGCGGCGGCCATGGCGCCCGCCAGCGCGGGCTCGCCGGGAGGGAAGTAGGCCAGGCGCAGCATGGTCTCGGGCGCGGCGCCGTCCAGCCCGTACCGCACGGTGACCGCGTCGCCCGCCCGCTCCAGGTCGAACGTCACCGCGCTCGCGGACCGGCCCAGCGGCAGCACCGACCAGTCGGAGAACTGCCTGGTCACGACCGTGCTCAGGTGGAAGCCGCCGTCGACGTACTCCACCCCGGCCTTGATCCAGTTGTGCTCGTCGATCCGCAGCACGGCGCCCGCCTGGTCGTACTGCTCGGCGTACTCACCGGAGAAGGTGACGGTGAGGCGCGCGTCGCCGGGGACGGTGCGGCCGAACAGGTGGGCGTTGTCGGTGACGTAGCCGTAGTGGGTGGTGCGCCACATGTCGGTGCTCTGGTCGCAGAAGAGGCTCAGGCCGTCGTCCACGGTCCACTGCCGCGGGGCGTTCAGCCAATGCCAGCCGCTCTCGCCGAAGGCCATGATCATGGCGTCATCCTCCCATGATCGTTCCGGTCACGGTAGGTGGCCGGGTGTGAGCGTCATGGGGACCCGCGCGTCCGCCTGCTCGTAAACTTGAGCCTGTGGTAGAGCCCAAGTTCGAGATTCAGATGCTGCACGACCGAGTCATGATCAGGTTGGAGCAGGAGGCCGAGGAGCGGCGCAGCGGCTCCGGGATCGTCATCCCCGCGACGGTCAAGATGGCCAACCGCCTGGCATGGGGCGAGGTCTGCGGCGTCGGCACGAACGTGCGCTCGGTCAAGGTGGGCGACAAGGTGCTGTTCAACCCGGAGGACCAGTTCGAGGTGGAGGTGCACGCCCGGGTGTACCTGGTGATGCGCGAGCGCGACCTGCACGCCGTGGCCACCCAGGAGACCGACCACGGCACGGGCCTGTACCTGTGACCTCCCGCCCAGGCGAGGACCCGCAACCATGACCTTCCCGTCGGGACGAAGGCCGCACACTTGCGCCTCGCATCCCGGCGAAGGCCCGTAGCCAGGCTTTTCCCCGTCCGGGGTGAGGGCCCGTCGCCAGACGCCTTCCCATCCGAGGTGAAGGCCCATCGCCAGGCGCCTTCCCGTCCAAGGTGAAGGCCCGCAGCCAGGCCCTTCCCATCCGAGGTGAAGGCCCATCGCCAGGCGCCTTCCCGTCCAAGGTGAAGGCCCGCAGCCAGGCCCTTCCCATCCGAGGCGAAGGCCCATCGCCAGGCGCCTTCCCGTCCAAGGTGAAGGCCCGCAGCCAGGCCCTTCCCATCCGAGGCGAAGGCCCATCGCCAGGCGCCTTCCCGTCCAAGGGGGAGGCCGGTAGCCAGGCCTTCGCGTCCGGGGTGAAGGCCCGTGGCTAGGCCTTTGCCGTCCGGGTGAAGGAGAGCCACAGGTCGGCGGCCCACGTGCGGGCGGGCAGGCCGGCCAGCACGCGCGTGACCCTGCCGTTGAGGTCGAGCACCGACAGGCGGTAGGCGCCGGCGTGCGCCGTGACGGCGACGAGATGGCTGTCGTCCCACCAGCCGAACACCGCCTCCGGCCGCGCCGCCACCCGCTGCGCGATCCGTCCGGTGGCCGGGTCGATCAGGCAGACGTGCTCCTTGAACCGGGACGGGCACCAGGTGACCAGCCGCTTGCCCGAGGGCGAGAACGCGTCCTCGGGCCCCGTGGGCAGCCCGGCGCTCGCGTACGTGCGCAGGACGGCGCCGTCGGAGACCCGGTGGACGCGCAGCCCGGCCCCGTGCCGGGTGACGAGGTTGCCGTCGGGGCTCCACCAGAAGCCCGCCTCCGCGCTCAGTCCGGAGATGCGCACCGTGCGGGCGGTCTTGGAGACCACGTCCACGACCGTGTAGCCGAGCACCCGCCACTTGCCGCTCACCTTGCGCTCGACCGTGAGAGCGACGCGCCTGGCGTCACGCGACCAGGACACGTAGGAGGCGGTCATCGGCTTCTTGACGGTGCGGATGCTGGCGGCCCGGCCGGTGGTGCGGTCGGTGACGACGAGGGTGTCGTAGCCGGAGCGGTAGGCGGTGGGCACTCCGGCCGTCCAGCGGTTGCCCGGCGAGACGGACACTTCGGACAGCGTCTTCTCCCAGGTGAAGGCGTTGCCGGTGGCGGATCTCAGGTACGTGCGTTTGGTGCCGAGCCCGTAGGCGGCCAGGCGTACGGGATCGCCCGCCTTTTCGCGATATTTCACGCCACCTGTGCCGGGGAGCGTCAGGTCCACCCGCGCGGGAGCGGCGGCGGGGGTGAGCGTCATGGACAGGGCGATGACGAGGTGAGCGATCACGCCCGCAGAATAGACAGCGGATCGGCGGATTCCGGTCGCCGATAACGACCGGGTCTGGATGCGGGCGGATCTGGATGCGGGCGGGCCTGCGCTCCGGCTCAGGCGCCTGACTGCGGCCGGGACGCGGGCGCGGGCGGGCTAGATGAAGCGCTGAGCGATTTCGATGACGTCGATGCCCAGCGTGAGCAGGCCGAAGTAGACGATCACCGCCGCCGCGGCCACCGTGACGATGAGCACGATGATGCGCACCGTCCAGCCCTGCCGCTTGTACCACTCCGTCCAGGCGTGCAGCGTCTGCTTGCCGAACTCCAGCACCTTGTGCGCCCAGTGGAATTCGGTGGCCAGCACCGCCAGACCCGCGAACACCACGAGCCACCCCGGCCCGGGGAACGGCACCATGATCAACCCGCCGATGACCATGATGGCGCCGATCACGCCGACCACGATCTTCAGGGTGAGCGCCCCCGTACGAGTGGAGCGGACACCGTCCAGCCAGCCTTTGAAACCCGAGCGGCGCCCAGGCATGCTGGAGTTGTCGGCGGCCCCGTTCTTGATCATGTCGGCTTCGCCGGTGTCGGAGTTCTGAATCGGCACATTTCCCCCCGGCAGTCGGTGTGCCACCCAGGATACGGCCCGTCCCCCCATGGCCACTTGCAGACGACTAGCAAAGCACCAAACTCCATATTCGGTAAAATTTCCCGCCAGAGCGGGCTTTGTCCGGCAAACATCGGTTAATGTCTGCTATGCCCGAGGTTCTGCTCCGTACCGTCACCGGCCCTGTACGCGTGGCCGCCATCGACGGCACCGTTCTCCCCCATGAGCACCTGCGTACCGACATGCGCTGGGCGGTCGGCATCGACTCCGACCCGCACCGCTGGCTCGACGAGGAGACGACGGTCAGCGCGGAGCTGCGCGAGCTGCGCCAGTCCGAGCAGCTCGGCCTGGTCGTCGACCTGACCTGCATGGGCATGGGCCGCGACGCCGCCGCCCTGGCCCGCATCGCCGCGGGCAGCCGGGTGCCGGTGATCGCCTCGACCGGCCTGTTCGCCGAGCCGTTCACGAACGTCGGCGACGAGGACGTGGACGCGCTCACCGCCCGCCTGATGGAGGAGATCGTCAGCGGCGTGGACGGGACGGGCGTGTTCCCCGGCGTCATCGGCGAGGTCGGCTCCTGGGGCGCGGAACCCACGGCGCGCGAGGAGCGCTGCCTGATCGCCGCCGCCCACGCCTCCCTGCGCTCGCGCCTGCCCGTGGCCACCCACGGCAAGAACGGGCCCGCGCTGCTGGAGATCCTGCTCGGACAGAACCTGCCGGGCTCGCGGATCGCCGTCGGGTACGCGGGCACCGACCTGGGCGCGGCCAGGAAGATCGCCGAGTCGGGCGCGTACGTCAGCCTGGGCGCGCTGGGCCTGGGCGCCGAGCAGGCCGCCAGGATCGCCCTCGGCCTCATCGAGGACGGCCACGCCGAGCGCCTGCTGCTCAGCACGGGGCTGAGCCGGGTGGCGCAGGTGCGCCGCTACGACGGCCCCGGTTACGGGCATTTGTTCCGTACGCTGCTGCCGCGCCTGCGCGAGGCGGGCACCTCCGAGGACGTCATCCGCCTCATCACCCACGACAACCCGCTGCGCTGGCTGACCCAGGGACTGGCCGCCTGATCCCGCCTTGACCTCAACCAATGTCAAGGTTGCAGACTGGCCGCCATGACCTTCACAACAGCGGAACTCGACTACCTCTCCGGCCAGCAGCTCGGCCGCCTCGCCACCGTCGGCCCTGACGGCCAGGTGCAGAACAACCCCGTCGGCTTCTTCGTGCAGAACGGCACCATCGTCATCGGCGGGCACGCGCTGGGCGTCTCGAAGAAGTTCAAGAACATCCAGCGGGGCAGCACGGTGTCGTTCGTCGTCGACGACCTGGCCTCGGTCGATCCCTGGGTGGCGCGGGGCATCGAGATCCGCGGCACGGCGGTGGCACTGACGGACACCGAACCGCCCGTGCCGTTCTTCTCCCGCGAGGTCATCCACCTCGTGCCCGGCAAGATCATTTCCTGGGGGCTGGACGGGACTCGGGAGAGCCGCACAGTGTGAAAGCTCGCTAGGATCGGGGCTACACGAGCCTGAGCGGGTGGGGGGATGGCGACCGACGACACGCGGAGACCCGGGCGTCCGCACAGGCCGCTCGCCGCGCTGTCGCGCCTGAGCCGGCTGGGTGACGTGCCGGTCGTCATCATGCTGGCCTGGGCCGGGTGGCTGGCCGTTCCCTGGTCGTTCAGCGGGCTCGCACAGGCCCGCGCTGCTGCGGCTGCCGCGGCCGGTGAGGCGGAGACGCCGCCGATCGCGTCGGCTGTTGGTGAGCAGGCGCAGGGGAATCTCGTTGGTTCCGGGCACGCGCCGGGGTATTCGGCCGGTTCCGGGCAAGGGTATCCGGCTGGGTCCGGGCAGGCGCAGGCGTGTTCGGCCGGTTCCGGGCAGGCGCAGGGGCTGTTGCTTGGCTCTGGGCAGTCGCAGTGCCCGCCGACCGTGGCGGGGCCCGACCAGGGGCGGTCGGTGGCGTGGGGGATCCCCGCGGCTCGCACCGCTCCCCCTGCGACCGTGCGGCCCTGGCCCATGGGCACCACCGCCTCGCCCGACGAGACCGCCGCACTCTGTCCGGACGCCGCGCCCGCCGCGCCCGGAGTGGACGGCACGACCGCCGCGCCCGCCCTGGACCGCGTAACCGCCATATCCGGCACGGACCGCGCGACCACCGCATCCGGCACGGACCACGCGACCACCGCATCCGCCCTGGACGGCGCGATCCTGCTGGGCCTGGGCGGGGAGGCCAGCGCATCCGGCCTGGACAACGCGGGGGCTGAGGCGGTGTTGGTGGCGGAGCGGGCCAGGATCGCCGGGGAGGTGCACGACGCGGCCGGGCACGGGCTGGCCGCCATCGCCATGCAGGCCGGGCTGGCGCTCGTCAGCCTGGACGACGACCCCGAGCAGGCGCGGGCCTCCCTGCGCGCGATCCGGGACACCAGCACCACGGCGCTTGCCCACCTGCGGGCCGCGCTCGACGGCATCGACCCGCCGACCGGCGACCTGGCCGCGCTCATCGACGGCGTGCGTGCGGCGGGGCTGCCCGTGGACCTCGATCCTCCGGTCCTCGCCGTGCCCGCCCACCTGCAGAGCCCCGTCTACCGGGTGGTGCGCGAGTCGCTCACCAACGTGCTGCGGCACGCGGGGCCGACCCGGGCGCTGGTGCGGGCGGCCGGTGGGCCGCACGGGTTCGTGGTGGAGGTCGCCGACCGTGGCATCGGGGCGGTGGGGTCGGGTGAGGGGCGCGGGCTGGCCGGGATGCGCGCCAAGGTGAGCGAGGCGGGCGGCCACTTCGTGGCGGGGCCGCGCGAAGGCGGCGGGTTCCGCGTGGTGGCCCGGTTCCCGCAGGTCTCGGCGTGATCAGCGCAGAGAACTCGACCACCGCAGCGGGCCGGGCAGGCGCCGAAGGTGTGGCGAGCGCTGAGGGCGTGGCAAGCGCTGACGCCCGAGGAAGCACAGAGGACCGAGCGAGCGCAAAGGGCGTGGCGAACGCAGAGGGCGTGCCGAGTGCTGAGGGCGTGAGTGGGGCCGAGGGTGTGGGTGGGGCTGAGGGTGTGATCAGGGTTGCGGTTGCGGACGATCAGGCCGTCGTGCGGATGGGGTTGCGGGCGTTGCTGGAGCGGGAGCCCGGCATGGAGTGCGTCGGCGAGGCGGGCGACGGCCGGGCGGCGCTGGCGCTGATCCGCCGTACCCGCCCCGACGTCCTGCTGCTCGACATCCGCATGCCCGGCATGGACGGCCTGGCCGCCCTGCGTGCCATCGCCGACGATCCCGGGCTGCGCGGCACCCGTATCGTCGTGGTGACGACGTTCGCCGTGGACGAGTACGTCTTCACCGCCCTACAGGCCGGCGCCAGCGGCTTCCTGCTCAAGGACAGCGCCCCCGACGAGCTGGTCAACGCCGTGCGGGTGGTGGCCGCCGGGGAGGCGTTGCTGTCGCCGGCCATCACCAGGAAGGTCATCGGCCTGTTCGGCAGGGGCGGCGACGCCAGGCCGGTCGAGGGGATCGAGACGCTCACGCCCCGGGAGCGGGAGCTGGTGGCGTGGGTGGCGACCGGGCGGTCGAACGAGGAGATCGCCAGGGAGCTGACGATCAGCCCCGACACCGTGCGCACGCACGTCAGCCGCGCCATGGTGAAGCTGCACGCCAGGGATCGGGCGCAGCTCGTGGTGTTCGCGATGCGAGCCGGCCTCGCCCTGCCCGCCTGATGTCCACTTCTACTTCAGGAAGCCTTCGTAGTTGCGTTGCTGGAGCTGGGCCTCGATCTGCTTCACGGTGTCCAGCCCCACCCCCACCATGATCAGGATGCTGGTCCCCCCGAACGGAAAGTTCTGCTGCGTCCCCGGATCCCGCAGGATCGCGAACGCCACCAGCGGCAGCAACGCCAGCACCGCCAGGTACAACGCCCCCGGCGCCGTCAACCGGCTGAGCACGTAACCCAGGTAGGCCGCGGTGGGCCGCCCCGGCCGGATGCCCGGCACGAACCCGCCGTACCTGCGGATCCCGTCGGCCACCTCCTCGGGATTGAAGGTGATCGACACGTAGAAGTACGCGAAGCCGGCGATGAGCAGCACGTACGTCCCCATGTAGAGCGGATGCGTCCCGGACGTGAGGTTGAGCTCCACCCAGGCCCGCGCCTCGGCGCCCAGCAGGGGCGCCACCAGCGTCGGCAGGTATAGCAGCGACGAGGTGAAGATGACGGGCACGATGCCCGCCTGGTTGACCTTCATGGGAATGTAGGTGTTCCGCCCCCCGTACGTGCGCTTGCCGATGAGCTGCTTGGCGTACGAGACCGGTATGCGCCGCTGCGCCTGCTCCACGAACACCACGGCGGCGACCAGGAACAGCCCGGACACGATCATCACCACGAAGCTCATCGGGCTGAGCACGAAGATCTTCGACAGGTACGCTGGGAACACGGCCACCACCTGCGTGAAGATCAGCAGCGACATGCCGTTGCCTACCCCCCGCTCGGTGATCAGCTCGCCCAGCCACATGACCGCGCAGGCCCCCGCGACCATGGTCAGCACGATCACGGTCACGGCGAGCAGCCCGTCGTCGCGCAGCAGCGGCTGGGGGCAGCCGGGCAGGAGCCGGCCGGTGCGGGCGAGGGTGACGATGGTGCCGGCGTTGAGGACGGCGAGGCCGACCGTGGCGTACCGGGTGTACTGGGTGATCTTGGCCTGGCCGTTCTGGCCCTCCTTCCTGAGCGCCTCCAGCCTGGGGATCACCACGGCGAGCAGTTGCATGACGATGCTCGCCGTGATGTACGGCATGACGCCGAGCGCGAACACGGAGAGCTGCAGCATGGCGCCTCCGCTGAGCAGCTGCACCATGTCGAACACGCCGCCGCTGGCGGACCCGAGGCACTGGCGAACCACCACGATGTCCACGCCGGGGGCGGGCATGAGCTGCCCGAGCCGGAACAGCACGATGACGCCCAGCGTGAACAGCACCTTCCCCCGCAGGTCCGGCACTCGGAAGACTCTGGTCAAGACGGTCAGCATGGGCAACGAGTCTGCTGTCCGGCGGGGCCGCGGTCGTCCGCCGAGGCGAGGCGTCCGCGTACGCAGATCCGCGTATACGGTGATCACGTGAGCACGCTCTGGGTGATCAGCGGGCCGCCCGGGGCGGGCAAGTCGACGGTGGCGGCCGAGCTGCTCGCGCGCCTGTCCCCGGTGCCCGCGCTACTCGACAAGGACACCGTGTACGGCGGCTTCGCGGCGGAGGTGCTGCGGGCCCACGGACGTCCCGACGGCGAGCGCGAGGGCCCCTGGTACGACCGGCACATCAAGCGGCACGAGTACGAGGGGCTGACGAGGATCGCCAGGCAGGTGCGCGGGCACGGCTGCCCGGTGCTGCTCGACGGCCCGTTCACGACGCAGGTGCACGACGCGGCGCGGTGGGCGGAGTGGGTGGCGGAGCTGGGCGGGCCGCCGGTGCGGCTGCTGTGGGTGCGCTCCGACGGGCCGACCCTGCGCGAACGGCTGACGGCCAGAGGGCTGGGCAGGGACGCGGGGAAGCTGGCGGCGTTCGACGACTATCTGCGGAACATCAGGGTGGACGAGCCGCCGGTCGTACCGCATCTGGAGATCGACAACCGGCGGGGCGCGCCGCCGGTCGGGCGGCAGCTCACGGCGGCGGGGATCGGCGCTCAGGTCACCAGGTAGTCGTCGTCCCGCACGTCCATGATCGCCATGTGCCCCGGCAGGTGGCCTATCGCGAAGTCCACCCCGCTGGCCAGCACCGCCGCCTGCGGCGTCACCCCGCAGGCCCAGAACAGCGGCACCTCGCCCTCCCGCACCTCCACCGGATCCCCGTAGTCGGGGCTGGCGAGGTCGTCGATGCCGATCGCCGCCGGGTCGCCGACGTGCACGGGCGCGCCGTGCACCATCGGGTAGCGGCCGCTCACCTCGACGGCGGTGGCGACGAGCTTCTCCGGGACCGGCCGCATCGACACGACCAGCGGCCCCGACAGGCTGCCGGTGGAACGGCAGGGCACGCTGGTGACGTACATCGGCACGTTCGTCCTGGACTCCAGGTGCCGCACCGGCACGCCGGCGGCCAGCAGCGCCCGCTCGAAGGTGAAGCTGCAGCCGATCAGGAACGGCACGAGGTCCTCGCGCCACTCGGCCACCACCTGGTCGAGGTCGGCGACCGCCTCGCCGTCGAGGTAGAGCCGGTAGCCGGGCAGGTCCGTGCGCAGATCGCCGGAGAACAGCTCGGTGGACCAGGCTCCGGGCTCGCCGACGTCGAGCACCGGGCACGCCTGGGGGTTTCGGTGGGCGAACAGCAGCAACTCGTACCGCAGCCGTGCGGGCACGGCGATGAGGTTGGCCTGCGTCCAGCCCTGGCACCAGCCGGCGGTGGGCACCCGCTCGCCGGTGCGGAAGCGCTCCCGCGCCTGCGCGGGGCTCAGGTCGGCGACATCCACGCCTCTGAGCGTATGAGGGCGGCATACGAAGGTCCACCATGGGTAGCCGCTTGGCCGTGCGTCTCGACGTGAACCTCCTCGACTATGTGCTCATCGCGATCTACTTCGTGACCGTGCTCGCCATCGGGTTCGCCGCACGCAAGCGGATCAGCTCCAGCCTCGACTTCTTCCTGGCCGGGCGCGGGCTGCCGGCCTGGATCACGGGGCTGGCGTTCGTCTCGGCGAACCTCGGCGCGATCGAGATCCTCGGCATGGCGGCCCAGGGCGTGCAGTACGGCGCGATGACGTTGCACTACTACTGGATCGGCGCCGTGCCGGCGATGGTGTTCCTCGGCCTGGTGATGATGCCGTTCTACTACCGCTCGAAGGTGCGCAGCGTGCCGGAGTTCCTGCGCAGGCGCTTCAACCCGGCCACCCAGTTGCTGAACGCGATCACGTTCGCCGTCGCGCAGGTGCTCATCGCCGGGGTGAACCTGTACGCGCTGGCCCTGGTCGTCGAGGCGCTGCTGGGCTGGCCGCTGGTGGTGTCGGTGGTGGTGTCCGCGGTGATCGTGCTGGCCTACATCACGCTCGGCGGGCTCTCCTCGGCGATCTACAACGAGGTGCTGCAGTTCTTCGTGATCCTGGCCGGGCTGATCCCGCTGACGGTGCTGGGGCTGATCGAGGTGGGCGGCTTCTCGGGGCTGGCCGAGCGGGTACGGCAGAGCACGCTCGGCGAGGCGGGCCTGCACACCTGGGCGGACACGTTCAACGGCGACAACCCGATGCAGGCGCACTGGATCGGGATCGTGTTCGGGCTCGGGTTCGTGCTCTCCTTCGGCTACTGGACCACGAACTTCGCCGAGGTGCAGCGGGCCCTGTCGGCCAGGAACACGAACGCGGCCCGGCTGACGCCGATCATCGCCGCGTACCCGAAGATCTTCATCCCGCTGATCACCGTGCTGCCAGGACTGATCGCGCTCGTCCTGTACAGCGGGTGGGGGCAGGGGCAGGACTACAACAACGCGATCCCGCTGCTGATGCGCGACCTGCTGCCGAACGGCGTGCTCGGCGTCGCGGTGACCGGGCTGCTGGCCTCGTTCATGGCGGGGATGGCGGCCAACATCAGCGGGTTCAACACGGTCTTCACCAACGACATCTGGCAGGCGCACCTGCGGCCAGGACGCGAGGACCGGCACTACCTGCTGGTGGGCCGGGTCGCGACCGTGGTCGGCGTGGGGCTGGGGGTCGGCACGGCGTTCATCGCGGCCGGTTACTCCAACATCATGAATTACCTGCAGACGCTCTTCTCGTTCTTCAACGCTCCGCTGTTCGCGACGTTCATCCTCGGACTGTTCTGGCGGCGGATGACGCCGTGGGCCGGGTTCTGGGGGCTGCTCGCCGGAACGGTGGCGGCCTTCGCGTCGTACATCTCGTACAAGGCGGGGCTGGTGGACTTCGGCACCGAGCTGAACGCCAGCTTCTGGGGCGCGGGGATCGCGTTCGGCGTGGACATCGCGGTGTCCGTGGTGATCACGCTGGTCACCACGGAGAAACCGGAGGAGGAGCTGCGCGGGCTCGTGTACGGGCTCGCCGACGTGAATCTGGAGGACGACGCGCTGGCCGGGGACGCGCGGTGGTACCGCTCGCCGCTGCTGCTCGGCGTGGGCGCGCTCGTCCTGGCGGTGCTGGCTTACGGGGTGATCGTGTGAGTGACATCCGGATGGTGATCGGCGGGCTGTTCCTGCTGTACGGCGTGATCCTGATCGTCGCGGGGCTGGTGGGCGACGTGATCAATCTGTGGACGGGGCTGGCGATGGCGGTGTTCGGGGGCGCGTTCGTGGTGTGGGCGCGGATCAAACGGGTCTGAGCGGCTTGAGCGGCTGTTCGGCTCGTTCGTCGTAGGCCTGACGGGCGGCGATGACGTCGTCGGCGTGCTCGCCCGCCCACTCGCCGATGGCCTGCAGCACGCCGATGGCGCTGCGCCCCAGGTCGGTCAGCTCGTACTCGACGCGCGGCGGGATCGTCGGGTAGACGGTCCTGGTCACCACGCCGTCGCGTTCCAGGCCGCGCAGGGTCTGCGCCAGCATCTTCTGGGTGAGCCCGTCGAGCATCCTGCGCAGCTCGTTGAACCGCCGGGGGCCGTCGAGCAGGGCGCCCATGACGAGCCCCGTCCACTTGCTGGTGAACAGGTCGAGCACGGTGCGGGGCTTGCAGGCCCGCAGGAACGCGTCCGCGCCGCCGTAGCTCCTGAGATCGGGAAAGGTGGTATCCATCAGGTACCTGAATACCAATCAGGTGCCTTCTTCACAAGCGGAACCAGCATGACCAGCATGTCTTTCGTGACAGAAAACATGCGTGCGATCGTTTACCGCTCTTTCGGCGAGCCAGAGGTGCTGGAGCTCGCCGACGTCCCCCGTCCCGAGCCGCAGCCGCACGAGGTGCTCGTCCGCGTCAAGGCCGCCGGCGTCAACCCGCCGGACTGGAAGCTGCGGCGGGCGCCGTACCCGCCGGACTACCTCGAACCGCCGCTGATCCCCGGCTGGGACGTGTCCGGCGTCGTCGAGGAGGCCGGCGCGTACGTCGGCCGGTTCAAGCCCGGCGACGAGGTGTTCGGCATGCTGAACTTCCCGCTCTACGCCGGAGCCTACGCGGAGTACGTGGTGGCCAGGCCGCGGCAGTTCGCGCTCAAGCCCGCCGGGATCACGCACACGCAGGCGGCGGCGCTGCCCATGGGCGCGCTGACGGCGTGGCAAGGGTTCGCCGACATCGCCGGCGTCTCGCCTGGTCAGCGGGTGCTCGTGCACGCCGCCGCCGGTGGGGTCGGGCATCTGACGGTGCAGCTCGCCAAGCTGCGCGGGGCGTACGTGATCGGCACGGCACGGGCCGCCAAGCACGACTTCGTCCGGGGGCTCGGGGCCGACGAGGTGATCGACTACACCGCCACGGACTTCGCCTCGGCCGTGTCCGGCGTGGACGTCGTGGTGGACATCGTCGGCAAGGACTATCCGGCCAGGTCGCTCCCCCTCATCCGGCCTGGAGGCGCGCTCGTCGCGGTGTCCGGGATGACGCCGGAGGACGTCGCGGCGTACACGGAGGCCGGGGTGCGGCACGGGCTGTTCGTCGTGGAGCCCGACCACGCGGCGCTGGCCGCGGTGGCCGGGCTGGCGGCGGAGGGGTCGCTGAACGTGCACGTGGACCGGGTCTTCCCGCTGGCCGAGGCCGCCAAGGCGCACGCGCTGATGGAGAGCGGGGACTTCGTCGGCAAGCTCGTCCTGGAGATTTGACATCCGCCTTTGCGTCAACCTACGTTGACCCTTGGAGGGTCAATCAAAGTTGACGCGAGGTGGTTCGTTCATGGATGCGTTGTCCGTCGCCATTTCGGCGAACCTGCCGGTCCTGCTGTGGGGCGCGCCGGGGACCGGGAAGACCTCGGCCGTGCTGGCGCTGGGGGAACGGCTCGGGCTGCCGGTGGAGGTCGTGGTCGGCTCCATCCGGGAGCCGAGCGACTTCGCCGGGCTGCCCATGCTGCGCGACGGGGAGACCTGGTTCGCGCCGCCCCGGTGGGCCGAGCGGCTGGCCGCCGCGGGGCGGGGGATCCTCTTCCTCGACGAGCTGACCACGGCGCCGCCCGCCGTACAGGCTGCGATGTTGCGGGTGGTGCTGGAGCGGGCCGTGGGAGACCTGGCGCTGCCGCCGTCGGTGCGGATCGTCGCCGCCGCCAACCCGCCCGTGCAGGCGGCCGATGGGTGGGATCTGTCGGCGCCGCTCGCCAACCGGCTCGTTCACCTCGACTGGACGGTGAGTGCCGAGGTGGTGGCGGAGGGGTTCATCGGTGGGTTCGCCGCGCCGGGGGGCTTCGGGCGGGTGGAGGTCGGGTCGGTGGGGCGGGCGCGGGCGATGGTGGGGGCTTTTTTGCGGGTACGGCCTGAGTTGGTGCTGGTGGTGCCTGACGGGGCTTCTCGGGCTTGGCCTAGTCCGCGTACTTGGGAGATGGCGGCCATGGCGTTGGCCTGCACCTCCGGGGCGGCCCTTGGCGGCGGCACCGGCGACTCCCTAACCGGCACCAGCGGCTCTTTTGTCGACACCAGCGGCTCTTTGATGGGCACCGGCGGCTCCCCCACCGGCACCAGCGCCTTCTCCACTGGCGCTAGCTGCTTCTCCACCGGCACCGGCGACGGCGTCGCTGCCTCCGGTGCGGCGGGGAACGGGGCGAGGCCGGTGGCGGCCCCGGTGGAGCGGGCGGCGCCCGGGATGGAGCGGGTGCGGGCCGAGCTGGTGGTCGGGGCCGTCGGGGAGGCCGCCGGGTTCGAGCTGCTGTCCTGGCTGCGCGACCTGGACCTGCCCGACCCCGCCACCCTGCTCGCCGACCCGGACGCCCCGCTGCCCGACCGGGTGGACCGGGTGCACGCCGTGCTCGGCTCCGTGGTGGCGCACGTCGCCGCCGACGGCAGCGCGGACGCGTGGCAGCGGGCGTGGACGGTGATCGGCCGGGTCGCCCGCCGCACCCCGGACGTGGCCGCCACCGCAGCCCGCTCCCTCGCCGCCCGCCGCCCCCACGGCGCGGTGCTGCCGTCCACGGTGCTGGAGCTGGCGCCGATCCTGCGATCCGCGGGGCTGATGCCATGAACGCCATTCCCGAGCCCGCGGCCCACGGGGCTGATGCCGTGAACGCCGCGCTGGAGCGCTTCGCCGGTGCCCGGTTGTGGGCCGCCACGCAGGCGCCGTACCTGGCCTCGGCCCTGTTCGCCCTCACGCCCCTCCCCCACGACACGGCCCCGCCCCGCCCCACCGCCGACGAGCACTGGAACGTGCACCTCCACCCGTCCACCACCCCCACCACTCCCGTCCCCGACCTCGGCTGGTGGCTCCTCCACCACGTCGGGCACCTCCTCAGGGACCACCACACCCGAGCCCGCCCGTTCGAGGCCGAACGCTGGGCCCGCGCCGCCGACGCCGAGGTCAACGACGACCTTCCGGACGCCGCCCCCGCCGACGCCATCTCCCCCGAGTCACTCGGCCTCCCGGACGGCCTGCTCGCCGAACGGTACGCCGAACTGCTCGACCTCATCGACACGCCACCCCACCTCACCCCCTGCGCCGACCCCCCGTTCACCGGCCCCGAGGCGATGACGGCGCTGGAGCGGGAGCTGCTGTCCAGGGCGGTGGCCGCCGAGATCGAAGCCAGGGGAACGGCCCCCGGCGGCTGGCGGCGCTGGGCCGAGGCCACGCTGCGCCCCGAGGTGGACTGGCGGGCCACGCTGGCCAGGCTCGTCCGCAGGGGCCTGGCGCAGGCCGCGGGCCGGGTGGACTACAGCTACCGCCGCCCGTCGAGGCGCGCCGCCGCCGTGCCGTCGATCGTCCTGCCCGCCCTGGTCCGCCCGCTCCCCCGCGTGACCGTCCTGGTCGACACGTCGGGCAGCGTCACCCGCCCCGCGCTCGAACAGGCCCTCGCCGAGCTGGACGGCGTCCTGCGCGCCACCGGGCACCAGCGGCTGGACGTGATCTGCTGCGACACTCAGGCGTACCCGGCCCAGCGGGTACGGGCGGCGGCCCAGGTGGAGCTGGTGGGCGGCGGCGGCACGGACCTGCGTCCCGGCTTCGAGGCGGCCGAACGGGGGGCCGATGTGCTGGTCGTGCTGACCGACGGCGACACCCCGTGGCCGCCGCACCGCCCCCGCCCGTACGTCGTGACCTGCCTGTTCGGCGACCGCCACACGGCCCCGCACTGGGCGGGCGCGGTCCGCGTACCGCATGGAAAGGGCCCGGGATGACGTCCCGCACACCGCACGAAAGGAATCCCAGATGACGGGGTGGGACGGCTTCACGCAAGGTGAGGTGCGGCGCTGGCGAGGGGCGGGTTTCCGCCCCGAGGAGGCGGCGGCCTGGCGCGCGGCGGGCGTGACCACCCCCGCGGACGCCCGCCTCTGGACGACCGCCGCCGCCACCCCGGAAACGGTCGTCACCTGGCACCGAGCAGGCATGACCCCGCAGGACGCGGTGCGCTGGCACGAGCTGGGCGCCGCCCCGCACGACGCCGCCCGCAGGCACCTGGCGGGCGAGCGCCCGCGCCGGATCCCCTGGCGGGCGCGGCTGGCCGTGCCGGAACCGGCCGCGCCCGCCCCCGAGGTGGTGGAGGTGCTGCGACGGCTGCTGCGGGCAGGCGTGCCCGCCGACGTGGCCCGCGCCTACGCCGACGCCGGATGGGACGGGGCCGAGGCCGAGGAGTGGGCGCGCCGCCGGGTCGATCAGGGGGACGCGCGGGTGTTCCGGGCGCTCGGCTTCACGGCGGCCGAGGCTCGCGCGACCGGGCGGCCCGCGGTGGGGGTCATGGCCGCCTGGTGGGGCGCCGTCCCGCTGGAGGAGGTGGCGGCGTGGTGCGCGGCCGGGCTGACGCCCGGGGAGGCGGCCCGGCAGCGCGCGTCGGGCGTCACGGCGGAACAGGCGGCCGTCCTGCGCGCCCTGTCGGCCTCCGGTCCGTGAAAATCCCTCAGTATTCGACCTCGAACGTGTGCGGCCCCAGCCCGTACCCGTCGCCGTACGGCACCACGTACCCCTGCTCCATCAGCCGCGCCAGGCTCGCCCGCACCTCCTCCTCCGTCAGGCCGGCCGCCCGCACGATCCCGCCGAGGTTCGCGCCGCCGCCGCCCGACTCCACGGCCTGGGAGGCGACGGCCTCGTACACGTGAATGTCCAGGTCCGAGAGGGCCTGTACGTCGTGACCTTCTGTCATGAGCGCTGCCTCGCTCCCTCCCTCAGCCGCAACGGGTCGACCTCGCGGTCGGGGTAGCGGCGGAGGTATTCGACCTCCAGCTCGTTCGTGCGGGAGGTGTGGCGGTCGAGCGCGTCGTCTGACCCGTGGAAAAAAGTATCGCTCCGGGTCGTGTGCAACTGGCGCAGCTCGCGAACCAGATCATCGTCGCTGAGCTGGGCCGGATCGATTCCCATCGTCGTCATGCGCTCCCCCTACCCCAGGAACCCCCGACCAATATCTGTCACAATTCCTGACATATAGGCATTGTTTGTAAGAGATCGTCGCCTTACCTTCCCGTTATGGACCTCGAGCTCAGGCACCTCAGGATCGTCCGCGCGGTCGCGGACGCGGGAAGTGTGAGCAAGGCCGCGTCCCTGCTCGGGCTGGCACAACCGGCCCTGACCGCACAGCTCAAGCGCATCGAGAGGGTGCTCGGCGGCGCCCTCTTCGAGCGTGACCGCCACGGCGCCAGGCCCACCCGCCTCGGCGAACTCGTGCTCGCCAGAGCACGCGTCCTTCTTCCCGCTGCCAAAGAACTGCAGGACGAAGCCGTACGTTTCGCTCACACCCCCTCCCCCGGCTTCCGCATCGGCGCCACGAACGGGCCGATACTCGGCGGGCTGGTCGACCGGCTCGCCGCGGAGCGGAAGGTCAGCACGTACACGTCATGGTCGACGCACGAGCTGAACAGCATGGTCGAGCTCGGCCGCCTCGACTACGTACTGACCGGGGCCTGCGGCGACTCCGGCACCCCCACCGGCACGCTGTTATGGGAGACGATCAGCCTCGATCCCGTCTTCTGCCTGGTCGGAGAGGAACATCCCGTCGCCAAGGAGAAGGAGGTGGAGCTGGCCGACCTCGCCGGGGAGCAGTGGGCGGTGACGCCCGGCGACGGCTGTTTCGCGGACTGCTTCGCGATGGCCTGCGCGCGGGCCGGGTTCACGCCTGGCACGATCTACGAGACCGACGTACCCACCTGCGCCCACCTCGCGCAGGTCGGACGGGCCGTCGTGCTCTGCCAGGCCACCCACCAGGCCGCCCAGGGGCTGATCATGGTGCCGCTCGCGGGCGCGCCACTGCGCTGGCGGCAGCTCCTCGGCCGCCACCCCACCGCACCCGAGGCCGCCTGGGTCGTCGGTCAGGCGAAACAGGCCCACATGGACGCCGTACGCCGGAGCCCGGTCTACTACGACTGGCTGGTACGAAATCCGGGTTACGGCACCGCTCCATAACACGGCGATAGGGGCAAAGTAATACTCCTCCGCGTCTGGGACCGCCGTTACCGTGACGGCACCCCCAGCAGCGAGGAGACACCCATGCTCCGTACCCCGGCGCTGATCGCGGTCGCGATCGGCGCGTTACTCGTGACGACGGCGCCGGCCGTCGCCACCGCGAAACCACCGTCAGGCGTGGTCGACGCCCTGCAGCGCGACCTCGGCATCAGCAAGGACCAGGCGATCAACCGCCTGTCCAACGAGGCCCGCGGGAACGCCGCCGCACCGGGCCTGAGCAAGAAGCTCGGCGACCGCTATGCCGGAACCTGGTACGAAGGCGCGGAAAGCGCGCTCGTCGTGGCCAGCACGTCCGCCGCCGACACGGCCGCCATCACCCGCGCCGGAGCCACCGCCCGCGTCGTGCCGCGCTCGTACGCGCAGCTCACCGCGGCCAAGGAGAGCCTCGACCGCACCGCCCCGCCGGCCTCCGTACACAGCTGGGCCGTCTCCCCGCAGAGCAACTCCGTCGTCGTCCTGACCAGCGACGAGCAGGCCGCCCGCACCTGGGTCGCGGCCAGCGGCCTGTCCGACCCCGCTGCCGTGACGTACGAGGCCTCGTCCGAACGCCCGCGCCTGTTCTACGACATCCGCGGCGGGGACGCCTACTACACCTCGGACGGCTACCGCTGCTCCATCGGCTTCGCCGCCAGGCGCGGCACCCAGCTCGGCTTCACCACCGCAGGCCACTGCGGCACCAACGGGATCACCACGACCGGCTTCAACCGGGTGGCGCAGGGCACGTTCCAGATCTCGTCGTTCCCTGGCAACGACTACGCCTGGGTCGCCACCAACACCAACTGGACCGCCCCCGGCGTCGTCAACGGCTACAGCGCCGGCATCCTCCCCGTCCGCGGCTCGGCCGTCACCCAGCCCCAGGGCTCCATCTGCCGCTCCGGCTCCACCACCCAGTGGCACTGCGGCACCGTCCAGGCACTCAACTCCACCGTCAACTACCCGGAAGGCACCGTCTCCGGCCTGACCCGCACCAACGTGTGCGCGGAAGGCGGCGACTCCGGTGGATCGTTCATCTCCGGCGACCAGGCCCAGGGCATGACGTCCGGCGGCTCCGGCAACTGCTCCGTCGGCGGAACCACCTACTTCCAGCCCATCGGCGAGATCCTCTCCGTGGGCGGCCTCACCCTCGTCACCTCCGGCGGCACCGACCCGCCGCCCACCGGCTGCCAGGGCTACGAGGAGACGTACAGCGGATCCCTGACCTCCAACCAGAGCGCCTACCAGCCGAACGGCTCCTACTACCAGGCAACCGTGTCCGGCACCCACGCGGCCTGCCTCGACGGGCCCGCCGGGGTTGACTTCGACATCTACCTGCAGAGGTGGAACGGGGCTTCGTGGGCCGTCGTGGCCAGCGGCACCAGCCCCAACCCTGACGAGACCCTCAGCTACAACGGGGCTGCCGGGTACTACCGGTACCGCGTGCACGCCTACAGCGGGTCCGGCTCCTACACGCTGGGCCTGAACCGTCCGTAGAGATCGGTCTTTTTGTGGCGGACGAGTAGCGAGCTGCGGTCCTTCATCGCTCGCTGCTCGTCCGCCTCCTTTTGGCTGTGGTCGTGTTGTGGGTGGTGGCTGGGGCTGCTTCTGTGGGGGTGGGCGTGGGATGATGTTGGTGGAGGGGCTCTTTGTCCGGTCGGGTGGGCGCCACGGACGGGGTTGATGCTCTAGCCTTAGCTTGCGGTGGGCTTGGCGTGATCCTTCTGGGGCCTGCTGTGTGGTGCATAACTTCATCTAGGGGCGGTAGCTCAGCCGGTCAGAGCATCGGACTCATAATCCGTGGGTCGTGGGTTCAAGTCCCACCCGCCCTACTCACCAATACCGCATTCGACCTGGGGTTTCTCGGTTTTCGCCGACCTCTGATCTCGTTGTTGATCATGGTTGGTTGCTCGGTGGTTGCTCTTGTGTACGGACCGCGTACGGCGGTAGATCGTTTAGACCGCCATCGTCAACTCCGATCCCGGAGATGACCATCAGAGGGTCAGGTCAGAAGGCCTGCACGGCCTCGCCAGGCCAACGATGGACTCATGTGAGATCAAGCCTTGGCCAAGCCTGCTCGCCTTGCTCACGACGCATTTCTGACCAACAGATAAAAGATCCGCTGCTTCTCATAGCGATCCTCTCGGCCCGGCATCCAGTCCAGCCTGTAGGTCGATCGGCTGCGCTACGTGTGTGGCAGCCCCTTGAGGACAAAGAGACAGGCCCGCCGGAGGATCGGCGAGGGCGTCCAGTTGGTCGGCGAGAGATCTCGGCCGATGTCGCGACGCGACGGTATCGCGCGGTCGAGGCGGGAGAGGCCGTCCCGGTCCGGATCTCCCACGCCGTGATGAACTCCAGCGATCCGAATCGCACGCGGGACTTCTATGAGAAGGTGCTCGGTTTCAAGCTCAGCGACACGCTCTGGAGCAGTCACATGGGCGAGATGATGCACTTCATGCGGTGCAACGACTGGCACCACAGTCTCGCGATCGCCCGCGGACCGCACACCTCGGTCCACCACGTGTCGTTCGAG